>CAIQQB010000069.1 GCA_903873805.1 uncultured Opitutia bacterium
CAGCTCAAACCCACACGATTTCCTGAAGAACCACATACATCGCCACCGGATTACCGATGGGGCGCAGGATTGAGGTATAGGTGGCATCCCAAGGTTGCCACCGCCCCATTGAGACTTCCCTGAACGGGTGCAAATCCACTGTGCCTGGGTAGTATCCTGACTTCGTAATATCTGTGCCGGGCATGCCATTGCTATGACCTTCAGCCACAAACGCACCTTGTGCATCGGTTAAACCCTGCACCCTAACGATAGTGTTCGCATTACTTGCTGCTGAAAAGCTGAATGACACTTTCGCATTCTGGACAGGAGCTCCGGCCTCATCAACCACCTTGACCGTTGCCTTGATCGTCGGCATCTCGAATTGCTGCTTCACCACATCAACGGCGGCTATACAAAGCATAGCGCCAAAGCAAATCAGTACTTTAGTTTTCATGGTCATTGGTTGGAAATAGAGACAAACTTGTCAAAAATTGGATAGAGATAAAGATAGGCTATTTCCCGGAGATCATTGTGATGCCAGAGAAGGATATTGGTGCCCTCTTGTTTGTCTCGTGGCCAGTACGCTTGGTTTGAAAAGAACTTTTCGGGCATGTTGTAGTTTTGGTCCTGATGACCGGAGGAATGAAAAACGCCGACTGAATTCGCCCCGGCGGGCCAGCTTTGGGCGGGGATGGCTTCGGCGAGGAGCTGGGCGCGCTGGAAGAAATCAGCCGCGGCGTCGCTCCCCTTGTCTCCGTATAAATCAAGGATCCACTTCGGTGCGCCCGGCATGGCTAGGGTATCGGCAGGATAACTTGGAGTCGGATCCGGCCACTCGTCGACCCCGCCGAAACCCGGCTCGAAAAACGGTTGCCGGCGCAGCAACAACGCATCCAAGTGGCCGATCTCGTCCGGCTTCAGGGGCACCCGGCAGTCCGCCCATTTCCAAAAGAGCGGATCACCTTCCGTGTAGGGATCCTTCAGATTGAAACCCCAGCCCCCATACGTGGTACCCAGCTGGTAGCTGTCCAGCAGATAACTGGTCCGGCGCCCCTTGGACTTCTCCTGCATCGCCCACGCATACGAGCCGTCACCGCAGCTCAGCAGAGCCTCAAAGGCATTGGTCGGAACCTCACCCGTGTATTTCGCCAGCACTTCCTCGGTACTCGAATAAAAATTGTGGATGTCACCCGTGAGATTTTGAAAACGAAACCGCCACGTCAGCCGGGAGCGGGCATCCGCGGATCCAAACAGCTGGAACCAGTTGGACGCATAGAGTTGTGGATCATATCCGGCCAACGCCCAATCCGACCGGACCAGTTCGGGCGCCTCGGCCTCGATCGGCCCGTCAAACGCTTCGCGGGCGATGGCGGCGTCGACGAAGCAGACGTGATCCGCCGTCATCCCAAAGTCGGCCAAGGCGCTGGCCACCACCATGCAGCCGAGACTGTGCCCGATGACCGTCTTCGGCCCGGCGATCCGGTTCACCACGGCCGCCAGGTGCGGGGCGGTGGTGAATGCATTCCGCACCGCCAGATGGTAGTCGGCGGGCAGCGGGCCGTCCCCATCGGGGTCGTCGGGGTTGCCAAACCAGGAGACCGCCAGAAACCGCGCATGGCTGTGGCTCCAGTAGAGACGCTTGAACATTTCCGCCTCCCAGCCGCGGGCCCGCTGCCCGCCGACATTGTAGCCGTGCACAAAGATGATCGCGCGGTCGTTTCCCGTCTGGCCGTCGGGATATCCCGCCGGATCCCCCAGGGCGTCGGGCCGCGCGGAATCCTTTTTCGCCCCCACCAGATCGGGGAATGCCACGTCACGCAAATCCACATGGCGGAACATCTGCTCCACCGGGCTGATCTGCAGCGGCAGGGTCAGCTGGGCCACCGTCGTGCCATCAGCTTTGTCGACCTCCACCACCAGCGGCTGCACGCTGGCCCGCCGGCCCTCGATCAGGATCACGCCCTGATCCGTGTTGAGGATGCGGTTCAGGAAATCCGCCGAAAGCTCAAATCCGGCGGCCGTCACCTGATGCTTGGCGGCCACCCCGGGAGCATCGGTAAACTGGTCCCCGAAGCCGGTGGTCAGCGGACCGGAGCCGGCGGGTGGGCGCTGGTAGTCCATCGCCTGCGCCGCGGTCAGGCTGGTGTAAACGAAGTTTACCGCGCCGTCCGCCTGCCGGAGCTTGTAGCTCAACCCGTCGCCAGGATGCAGCAGCCGCACCAGCTCCTTGATCTCCAGGAAAACGGGGAAGAAGTCGATCAGGTCCCGATTCCCGTGCACCGCCTGCGCGGGCGTGCCGTCGGCAGAACGAAATTCGACCAACGCATCGGGACCGGTTACGACCTGCGTGTTGCCTTCGGCGGTCGTGATGGTCGTCTGGCCGGGAATGTCGTCTCCGATGGTGTCACCAAAATCGCTGTCGTCGTTGATCCAGATCCGAAGCGGCCGGGTGCCGGACAACTGCGGCGGAACCTGGGCAAACAAGCTGACAGTCAGCAACGGCAGAAGAAAAAGGAGCCGGCATGCGCTCATCGACGGAATCCTTTCCCTTAGTTATGGACGTTGCCATCGATCCGGCCGGAGGCGGCCATGTTCTCGTTGATCAGCAGGGAAACGATCTCAGTCATGGGTTAACGTCAGTTCGTAGGTGAATAAAACAGGCCGAAATGACGCAGAAAACCCGCGCACCGGGCAAGCAGAATATTAGATATTCTTATCATCAGTTGCCGCTGCATAAGTCCGTATCTCAGCTGCCGGGTTAGACAGCGGCCACGCCTGCGCGCCGGAGTAAGGCCGGTCTCTGACCGGCTTCGAGTCAGATTCATCTCGTCCCAACCAGTCAGTCAAGGGACACAGCCCTACTTTGAATCCAAGCCTAGGCAGGCAGTAAAGATTCCCGGAGCAAACTCCGGAGCATTGAAGTAAATTGTAGCCGGGGTCGCTGACCCCGGTGCCTTTTGCCGACAATCTCGAACCCCGGGGTCGGCGACCCCGGCTACAATCAAGCCGAAGCAAACTTCGGGGAATCAGCCCCAAAGGGATTGATAAGCCAAGAAGCACCGGCATGCGCCCTGGCTGTCGGGCGGTCGGAGCCCTACCTCGACCCGCCTGATGGCTCAGGCGCTCTTCCCGAGCTGCGCGACCACCTGATCGGTGAGCTTCTGCACGAGGCTCTCCAACTCCGCGTTGGTCATCTTGTCGGGCGCCGGTCCGGTGGGCGTGGCGCTCGCCTGGGGACGATCGGTGATCTGGTCCCACGGATCGCAGTCGCAGAGCTGGGCAGCCTTCAGGCCGAGCCGGTCATCGGGCAGGCCCATCTTCTGTTTCATGTCCAGCAGCTTCTTCACCTCATCGGGCGGGATGATGGTGCGCTTGCTCGGAAGCTGCGCGGCGACCCAGAGGGTGCGGCAATAGGAGTCGGTGATCTCCATCTTGAAGTAGGCATCCTCGACCGAAGTGCCCCAGGTGATGACGCCGTGGTTGCCCATCAGGATGGCCTGGTGCTGCGGGGCGAGCTTGCCGAGGAGCACGCTCATCTCGGGGCTGCCGGGCGTCTTGTATTCCGCAACCGGGATGGTGCCGACAAACACCTCGACCTCGGGGATGAGGCACTGCGGCGGCTCGATGCCGGCCATGGCGAAGGCGGTGGCGTGGATCGGGTGCGCGTGGCAGACCGAGGCCGCGGCGGGCACGGCCTTGTAGATGCCGATGTGGGAGAGGATCTCGCTCGTGCGTTTCCACGGGGCGTTGCCGGCGAGCTGGTTGCCGTCGATGTCGACAAGGCAGACCATATCCGGCTTGAGGAAGCCCTTGCTGACGCCGGTCGGGGTGCAGAGGAAATGCGGCCCGAGGCGGGCGGAGATGTTGCCGCCGTTGCCGTCGTTGTAGTCGCGGATCCAGCAGCGCCGGCCCATCTCGACGATATCATCCTTGAGCTTCTTCGCCTCCGGGGAGTTGAACAGTGCGAGGGCGTCGGGCTTGCCGGCCGCCGGAGCGGCGGCCGCGGCGGGCGCGGCGGGCACGCCCGTGGCGCCGGCGTCGAAGACGACCTTGATTCCGGCCTCGACGAGGACATCCCTCGCCCCGGGGGTGAGACGGATGTCGCGGTTGTAGCGGAATTCCTTGGCGCCGGTCTTGACGAAGTCAGCGGCTTCTTTTTGGGCGAAGAGTTTCATGGTGGTTGGTAAAGCGAGTTGGGGGAGGTAAAATCAGGTGACGGGCCGCGGGTCCTCGGCCTGGTAAAACAGGGTGTCGATGAGCGCCGCGCAGTAGGCGTCGACGGGGGTTGGTTCGCCGAACGGGCGGGTGGCCTCGGTGCTTTCGCTCACGGCCACGGTCGAGCCGACGCCGGCGCCGAGCTCATCGTAGGCGACGATCGAGTAGTCGTGATCCTTGCCGGTGATGGCCGTTTTCGGCCCCCACGGCAGCACGACCAGCAGGCGCTCGCCCTTGAGGGAGCGGTGGCGCACGGAGAGCGTGACCCGGCCGATGACGGTGGCGATTCTCACAGGGCGAGGTGTCCCTTCGGGTCGACGATGCCCATGATCCACCAGCGCGCCGGACTGCGCGGGTCCCCGAGATAGTCCCGGGCCCAGCTGCCGTCGCTGCACAACAGCACCTTCTCGTGAATCGCGGCGCCGAGCGGATCGAGTACGATCTGGGGCGAGCCATCCGGCACGTCCTTGTCGTCCACCGGCTGGGCGATGAGCAGCCGGCACCGCTCGAAGCTGGGATGCTTCACGGTGGAGGTGACATAGCCGCGGATTCTGGCGAGGCGCATGGGTGGAAGAAGTAGCGAGGAGTGAGTAGCGAGTAGGTCGGACGGGACTTAGCGTGGGTTTGTTCGATTTGTTACGCGTTGAATGGTGCTGGTTCCTCTTTTGGGTCGGAATGCTCGCTACTTGAATTTAGTAGAGATTCAGGTTGTCGACCATCACGCAGCGGCGGGAGCGCGTGAAGGTCATCGGGGTGGTGACGCCCTCGCCGGTCGGCGTGGCGATGGAGAATGACAGGAAGCCCTCGCCCCCGAGGCCCAGCCCGGTCATGGAGGGTCCGTTTTTGACGAAGAGCGTGGTGTCGGCGCGCTGGGCAAATTTGCTCAGGTTTTCGATGTTCCGGCTGTGCATGATCGCCGTGTGCTTGTAGCCGTGCTCGGTGCGGATGGCGGCGGCGATCGCCTCGTCGACGTTCTTCACGCGCACGAGGGGAATGAACGGCATCATCTGCTCCTCCTGGACAAAGTAGTGGTCTTCCTTGGTCTCGCCGAACAGCAGCATGGTCGCGGGTGGCACCTCGAGGCCGATGGCCTTGGCCAGCACCGCGGCGTCGCGGCCGATCAGCTCCTTCTTGACGTGGGCGTGGGCGCATCCCCCACCCTGCCCCGGCTCGACGGTGAACGCCTGCTGGGTGAGCGCCTCGACCTGCGGGGGCGTAAGCAGCACCGCGCCGGCGCGCTGGAGCGCGGCGATCAGTCCGTCGGCGACCGACTCGACGACGAAAATCTGCTTTTCGCCAATGCAGAGGAGATTGTTGTCATAGGCCGCGCCCTGGATGATGGAGCGGGCCGCGCGGTCGAGGTCGGCGGACTCGTCGACGACCACGGGCGGATTGCCGGGACCGGCGCAGACGGCGCGCTTGCCGATCTTCATCGCGGCGTTGACGACGGCGGGGCCGCCGGTGACGCAGAGCAGCTTCACGTCGGGATGCTTGCACATCACGTCGAAGGTCTGGAGGGTCGGCTTCACCACCGTCGTGAGCAGGTCGGGGATGCCGGTGTCGGCAAAGATGGCCTCGTTGTAGGCGCGGATCGCGAGGGCGGCGACCTGGCAGGCGGAGGGGTGCGTGTTGAAGACCACCGCGTTCCCGGCCGCGAGCATGTTGATCGCGTTGCCGGTGAGCGTGGGCACGCTGTGCGTCGCGGGCGTGACGGCGCCGATGACGCCCCAGGGGGCGAAATCGATGATCGTCAGGCCGAAGTCGCCGCTGAAGGCCATGCGCTCGAGCATCTCGACGCCGGGTACGAGCTCGGAGCAGATCTTGAGCTTCTCGATCTTGTGGTCGAGCCGGCCGATTTTGGTTTCGGCGAACTCGATCTCGCCCCAGCTCTTCGCGTTCTGGGTGCAGGTGCGGCGGATGGCGGCGATGGCCTTCTTGCGGGCGGTGACGCCGGACTCGCGGAGCTGGAGGAAGGACTTGTGCGCGGCGGCGGCGGCGTCCTCCATCTTCTCGTAGACGCCGAAACCGGTCTGGCCGCCGCGGGCCGCCACCTGCTGGGTTTGCAGGCGCGAGAGCACTTCGGAGACGACGCGGGATATGAGCTGTTGTTGGTCCATGGAGACGGGGGGCGGTTACTGCACGCGATAGACGATCTGTTTGTTTACATCGACCGTGTCCACGATGCCGATGACGACGGCGTCGAGGGGGGTGTCCTTGTCCTTGGCGCCGAGCCGGGCGGAGCTGCCCTGCGCGACGAGGACCACATCGCCCTCGCCGGCCCCGAGCTCGTCCACGACGACCAGGGTGTTGTTGCCGGTCTTGAAGTTCGCCGGGTTGGCCGGATCAACGAGCAGCGGACGCACGAAGAGAAACTTCGAGCCGGTCATCTTCGCGTTCTTCTTGGTGGCGACGACGGAACCTTCGACACGGGCGAGGATCATGGGAATGCGGATTGGCGATTGCGGAGGGCGGAGTTCGGCGGCGGCCGGCCCGGGTGAGCGGGCGCGGCCGGCGTGAGGCCGGAAGCAGGCAAAGCTGGTCGGAGACCGGCCCGGCTTACTTCTTGGCGGCGGGACGGGGCAGCACGGCGGCCAGCTCGCTGTGGGGACGGGCGATGACGCTGACCGAGACCACCTCGCCGAGCGACTGGGCGGCGGTGCGGCCGGCCTCGGTGGCGGCCTTCACGGCGGCGACATCGCCGGTCACGCAGACGGTGACCAGGGCGTTGCCGACCTGGGTGATGGGGCCGACGAGCTCGACATTGGCGGACTTGAGCATGGCGTCGGTCGCCTCGACGAGGGCGATGAGACCGCGGGTTTCGATCATTCCGATGGCTTGTTGGGACATGTTGGGTGTGGGTTGAGGGTTCGGTTAAGGTTGCGGAAAAGCGGTTTCAGGCGGCGCCGTGGAGCTTCGTCCAGGCATTGCGGGCGATGACGATCTCCTCGTTGGTCGGGATGACCCAGACGGCGATGCGCGAATCCGGGGCGGAGATGAGGGCCTCGGTGGCGTGAGTGGCGGCGTTGGCGGCCGGGTCGAGCCGGAGGCCGCAGAAATCGAGGTCGGCGCAGACGGCGGCGCGCAGCTCGGAACGGTTCTCGCCGATGCCGGCGGTGAACACAAGGGCGTCGGCGCCGTTGAGCGTGACGAGAAAGCGGCCGATATAGCCGCGGATGGCGTTGATGAAAACGGCGAGGGCAGTCCGGGCCTGTTCGTTGCCGGCGCGGGCGGCCTCGGCGACGTCGCGGAGGTCGCCGGTGGCGAGGCCGGACATGCCCTTGAGGCCGGCGTTGGTGGAGAGCTGTTTCTCGACCTCGGCGAGACCGAGCCCGAGATCCTTGGCAAGGTAAAGCGCGGCGAAGACATCGAAGTCACCGACGCGGTTGCTCTGCGGCAGACCGCTCTGCGGCGTCATGCCCCAGCTCGAATCGACGGCGCGGCCATGGCGCACGGCGCAGATGGAGGAGCTGCCGCCGAGGTGGCAGGAGATGATGCGCAGATCGCGGCGGCCCGTGAGTTCGGCGAGGCGCTCGGTGACATAGCGGTGGCTGGCACCATGAAAACCGGTGCGGCGGATGCCGAGTTTCTGCTCCCATTCGAGCGGTACGGGAAACCGCGTGGACTCGACCGGCAGGTGGTCGTAAAACGCCGTCTCGAAGGTGCCGATGCACGGGAGGTCCGGATATAGTTTCCGGAACGAGCGCACGGCGTTCACATACGGGGGATTGTGCGCGGGGAAGAGCGTGTAGAGCGCCTCCATCGCGCCGAGCACCGTCTCGTCGAGCACCTGGGTGCCGCTGACGCCCCGGGCCATGACGGGCTTGAAGCCCACCGCTGCCAGGTCGCGGAAGCTCGCCAGCACGCCGGCGTCGCGCAGCGCGGCCTCGACGTGGGCCACCGCCGCGCCGTAGTCGGCGAAACGGGTGCGGCCGCTGACGGCCGGGCGGCCCGTGATTTCGATCTTCCACGGGCTCTCGTCCGCGCCGATGCGTTCGGCGCCGCCCTTCGCGAGCAGCGTCTCCGCGGGCATCTCGAACAAGCGGAACTTGAACGAAGTGCTGCCGATGTTGGCGACGAGGATCTGGCCCATGGGTGCGGAAGGCGGGCGGAGGTTGCCGGCGGCGGAACCGACCGCGGAATTACTTCGCGGCGACGGGGGCCGTCTTGGCGAGGAACTTGCCGAGCAGGTGGAGATCCTCGTGCGGGCGCGGGATCACGTGCACGGCGACGACTTCGCCGATGGTGGCGGCGGCGGTGGAGCCGGCTTCGACGGCGGCCTTCACGGCGGCGACGTCGCCCCGGATGAAGACGCAGACGTTGCCGGAGCCGATTTTCTCCCAGCCGATCAACTCGACGTTGGCGGCTTTGAGCATGGCGTCCGTCGCTTCAAACTGCGCGGTGAGCCCCTTGGTTTCGATCATTCCGATGGCTTGTCCAGACATGGTGAGGGTGGGTTGAGGGTGGTGGTTGGGCGAGGCGCTCAGCTGGTGAAAAATTCCAGCATGCCGGCCGCCGGGCGGGCGATGACATGGGCCGCGACGAGGTTGCCGACGCGCTGCGAGGCTTCCTTGCCGGCGTCGACGGCGGCTTTGACGCTGCCGACGTCGCCCTTGACGATGGTGGTGACGAGGGCGCCACCAATCTGGAGGTGTTTGACCAGGGTGACATTGGCGGCCTTGACCATGGCGTCGCTGGCCTCGACGAGGCCGACGTAGCCGCGGGTTTCGATCAGTCCGATGGCTTCATTCATATTGGGTGTGGGTGGTTGAGGGTTGTGATGATGACAGAAAGGGAAAGGCGGCTCAGGTGCGGCGGATCAGCTCGCAGCGGGTGGCGTGCGTGAGGTCGCAGGCATTGGCCTCATCGGTGTCGATGTGCACCTCGAGCTTGAAGGTCGGGTCGACCCGCACGAGCATGTCATCGAAACGGGTGGTGCATTTGGGGGCGGAGACGAGCATCGTCATGTTATCGCCGGCCTTCACCCCGTAATAGGCGGCATCGGAAGGGCTCATGTGCACATGGCGGGCGGCCCGGATGATGCCCTCCTTCATCTCGATGACACCCTTGGGCCCGATGACCACACCGCCGGTCGAGCCCTTGATGTCGCCGGACGCACGCACCGGAATGTTGAGCCCCAGATAGACGGAATCGGTGTACGACAGCTCGATCTGCGTGAGAGTGCGGCATGGCCCGAGAATGCGGAGCTGCGGAAGAATCCGGTCACGGGGACCGACCAGAGTGACCGTGGCCTGCGAAGCAAACTGCCCTTCCTGGTAGAGCCACTTGTGCGGCTTGAGCTCGTAACCCTTGCCAAAGAGGATCTCCAAGTTTTCGGGCGACACATGCATGTGCCGCGCCGAACTGTTGACCACCAGGGTCAACGGGCCGGCGGCCTGGGCATCGCGGCCAACCTGCGCAAACAACGTCTGTCGGATGAGCGACTCAACCAATGATCGGCTGGGAAGGGGTACGGACATGCGAGTTGAGGTGGGTAACAATTAAATGAATGACTTCGTTCATAAAAGCGAAGTTGGCATGGTCAAGTCGTTTTTATCGGATTCTTCCTTCTCATCCATAATCTTCTTTTTAACAGCATCTTCAGATGTTTTCAATGCCGCCTGACTGACGATATGCTCGACATCGAGCTTATCCGTCGGAATCCCCTCCGCTGCAATCGCCTCGGGCAAGGCATCGGTCAACAGGCCCGTCAGCATGTCCCAGCCACCGAGAAACTGCTGCGTGGTGTGGCCCAGTTTGGTGCTGTCCAGCATGGCGACCACGCACTTCGAACGTGAGGCGACCACCCGTTGCAGAGCCACGACCGAGGGCTGGGAATTCCACAGCCCGTCGCGGGTCATCCCTTCGGCGCTGAGGAAGGCCAGGTCGAAATTCCAGTGTCCGGCGTTGCGGCTGGCCGCCTCGCCCAGCAGCACCGACTGCCGGTGTAGCACCTGGCCGCCGAGCAGGTGAACGGCGAGACCGTGCACCTCCGAGAGAAGATCCGCGACCGGCAGGCTGCACGTCACACAAGTCAACGGTCGGACCGGAGCCATGCGCAACGCCTCGGTCAGGGCAAACACCGTCGTACCCGCGTCCAAGAATACTGTCATTTCCGGACGGACCAGCCCGAGCGCCCGCTGGGCGATCAACTGTTTTCCGGCCGTCCCGACGTTTCGGCGCTGCCTAAACGAGGGGAAACGCTGGTTGAAATCGCCCAACGCCCCTCCATAAGTGCGGGTCACCAGCTGATCCTTCTCAAGGTGGGCCAGGTCGCGTCGCATGGTCGCCTCGGATACCGAAAACTCCCGGCATAATTCTGCAATCTCAAGATAACGATGCCTTTGCAAAAGTTCCGCCAAGCGACGGCGGCGGGCATCCACAATATGGCGGGCAACACGCATGGATTTCAGATAGAATATTAATGACTGTTTTCAATCAAATAATAAACCAATCGCGCAAAAAGGGCTACAAATGAACGTTAAATTCAGTAGTTGGTCACAGAGCACACAGAGGTAAAATCAGAGGCCACAGAGAAATACATCGAACGGCAAGAATGCCATCCTATTGTCACCGGTCGGGTTAAATACAGCCAGCAAAGATCGGGTTAAATGCAGCCACCCTGAAGAGGATTGGAGGTCATGAAGGATTGGGGTGAGAGGACAAGGTTAAACCGTGGCG
>CAIQQB010000070.1 GCA_903873805.1 uncultured Opitutia bacterium
CCCCGCGGGGTGAGGGCACCCCGCCTACCTTTCGAAGGAGGCGGAAGGCGGATGATTGGCCACAAGAAATCACAAAGGTCACAAGAACGATCTGTCTGTTTTGTGATTCGTGTGCTTCTTTGTGGCCAAGCTCAGGGCTGCCTTGATTACCAAGGACGCGGAGGGGAAAACGAGAACGATTGGCTTTGGCCCAACCCGCGGCGTGAGGAAACCCCGCCGACAGGTCCAAAGCACTGTCTTGGCCGGTCACCGCTAGGCGCCGATCTTCCTTCCAGTGCTCGTATTGCCCTTGCGGCTTCGGAGAGCTTTCGGCTGAATCCGGACTGTACATGGACGCCCCTGTTCCGGTCCGTCGCCGGCCCGCTTTCGGTCGCCGGTTCGCGCCGCTCGCCGGCGCGTTGCTTTTCGCCGTCGTCCTAACGTCGATGTTGCGGGCGGACGGGATCGTGCTGCCGCCGGTCGCTGCGCCGCCGGTGACGATGCCCGACCAGCGGGCGCTGCTCGTCTGGCACGAGAAGGAGCAGACGGAGACGCTGGTCATCGAGTCGCGCTTCACGGGTGCCGGTCACGATTTCGCCTGGGTGGTCCCGCTGCCCTCGAAGCCCGAGGTCAGACCCGCGACCCGAGGCACGCTGCCCGCGCTCGCCGCCATGTTCCGGCCGGCAATTGCTGAAGCATGGAGCGCAGCCCCCGTGCTGGTTGTGGGAATTGCCCCGCTCGCGTTGCTTATTCTTCTGCTCGGGCTGAAATCCGGGTGGTGTGTTTATGTGCGTGGATGGTCATTCACGATTGTTGCCTTCATGATTTGGCTGGTTGTAGATGAAGGAAATTCCCGTGGAGATCTGTTGAGTGGACTCCCCTTTGTCGTTGCATCCATGGCAATGGCTGTGGCGCTTTGGAAAGTTGCCGATGCTGGTTGGAAGACTTCCGTTTTGGTCTTTCTATTCTTCATTTTTGTGTTGGTTGGGCTCTCCATCCCTGCATTTCAGAAGGTCCGGGGCATCAGCAGCGAACCAGCATCAGACACCGTCGAAGTTGAGCGGAGCATTGTCGGCGACTACGATGTGGCGGTGCTCTCAGGCAATTCGGCCGATGGCATCGCACAATGGTTGCGCGACAACCACTTTGCCCTTCCTCCGGCGGCTGAGCCCGTCGTTGCGGAGCACACCCAATCAGGTGGTTGCTTCGTGGCGGTGCGGTTGCGGCGCTCAAACGAGAGTACGCAACCCTCCGCGCCAGCACCGCTCGTGTTCACGTTCAAGACACAACAGCCTGTTTATCCCATGAAGCTGACAGGAGCGGGCGCGAATCGGCCGCTCGAAGTCGAGTTGTTCGTTTTCGGAGACGCTCTTGCCGCGATGGACAGTTTGGCGGTTCAAGTTTGCATGCCCGTTGAGACGGCCGCAGCAGTTAATGGACAGGAATGGACTCGTAGATCAACGGACACCATTGAGCTATCCCATGCAGCGCTGAGTGTGTTGTGTGCTGGAACCCGTGTCGCCACGCGTTTGACTGGAACCTTGGCACCCGCCCAGATGAACAAGGACCTGGATATCCGCTGGCAACCTTTCAAGAAGACGGTGGGAATGCTGAAGTACGCCCCCGAAGACGCAGCTTGGCGGGCGGCTTTGGCGGCAACAGCCCTACTATGCTGCTGTGCGCTTGGCTTTATCTGGCGCTGGGGCGCCTACCATGCACCGTTGCGACCAGCTCTGATTGCAATCCTGATAGTGGAAATTCTGGCCGGCATCGTGTGGTCTTGCCTGCCTATCACGCCGGTAGCGGAAAGTGTTCCGGGCGTAATTCGACGTATGGAATTTCGAGAGCTTGAAATGATGTTCGCCCAAGGTGTCTACGAGCTAAAGCCAGAGGAGCGATCTGAGGCATCGATCAGAGGAAAGTTTCCCGGGTGGCTTAAAGAGCTTCGGTACTATGGAGACAAGAATGAACTGCGAGAGGGCGACGCCCCCGGCAATTATCAGTATCGGCAGCTGCCCGATGGAAACTGGCAATTAATTTGGATCGACGACTTTGGCCGGGAGATGGTTTCGAATGAGGCTGAAGTTAATCCGCAATCCGACAAAGGCCTGCCCGCACAACCGTTACCCGCTTTTTAGCTTAACCGGTTTATCCGCGCCCTCACTTGTCCAGCACGGTGCGGATGGATTTGGCGAGGTCGGCGAGGCGGTAGGGTTTCGGCACCACGCCGCTGAAGCCGTAGGCCTCGTAGTTGGCCAGGATCGGGTCGCTCGAGTAGCCGCTCGACACGATCGCCTTCACCGCCGGGTCCAGCTTGCGCAGTTCGACAATCGTTTCGGCCCCGCCCATGCCGCCCGGCACGGTGAGGTCCATGATCACCAGCGCAAACGGCTCGCCGCGCTCGCGCGCGGCCGCATACGTGCGCACCGCCTCGGTGCCGTCGGCCGCCGTTGTTACCGCGAAGCCCATCCGGCTGAGCAGCGACTGCGCCATGAGGCGGATCGGCTCTTCGTCGTCCATGAAGAGCAGCCGCCCGCCGGTCGGCGCGAAGGGTGGCGGGGATTCGCTCTTCCGCGGGGCCGGCTCAGTCGCCACCGGCAGCCAGAGGCGGAAGGTGGCGCCGTGCCCCGGGGGTGACTCGACCTCGATGTGCCCCTGGTGCCGCCGGATGATCGAGTAAACGGTCGCGAGGCCGAGACCGTTGCCCGTCTTCTTGGTCGTAAAATACGGATCGAAAATCTGGCCGAGGTGTTCCGGTGGGATGCCGGGGCCCTGGTCGGTGACCTCGAGGCATACGTAGTTGCCGGCCTCGAGCGGCCGGCCGGCGCCGCCGGTCAGGCGCTGGTTGTGCAGGGAGAGGCGCACGATGCCTCCGTCGGGCATGGCCTGCACCGCGTTGATCACGAGGTTCTGCACGGCCTGGCTGATCTGGCCCTGGTCGACGCGGGCGGTCCACAGCTCCGGGTCGGCGGCAAACTCGGCGCGCACCTTGGAGCCGTGCAGGGCGAACTCGGCGGCCTCGCGCACCACCCCGGGCAGCTGCACCGGGTCCAGCACGGGCTCGCCGCCGCGCGCAAAGGTGAGGAGCTTCTGCGTCAGGTCGCGGGCACGGAGTACGCCGCGCTCCGCGTCGCGCAGCCAGGCGCCGGCGGTCGCCATGATCTGGGGATCGAGCATGGCCAGGCCCAGGTTGCCCATCACGGCCGTGAGGAGATTGTTGAAATCATGCGCGATGCCGCCGGCGAGGATGCCGATGGACTCGATCCGCGACGCGCGCAGCAGCTCGGACTCCAGCCGGGCCTGCTCCGTCACATCGCGCAGCACGAGCACGGTGCCGACCGCCCGGCTCTGTGGGTCGTGGATCGGTGCGCAGCGGCCCTCGACCAGCCGCGGCAGGCCCTGGCGGTCGAGCAGGGCGGTGCCGAGCGGCAGGTCGGCAAAGCGGTGTCCGCCGAGCACCGCCGCGACCGGCAGCGGCACCGGTGCCTGCGTCTGCTCGTTCCGCAGCACGCAGACTTCGGTGAGGTGCCGGCCGACGGCCTCGCCGTCCCGCCAGCCGGTGAGATCCTCGGCGGCCTCGTTGACGAACTGCACCACCCCGTGGGCGTCGGTGGTCAGGACGCCTTCCGCCATCGCCCGCAGGGTGACGCGCAGCCGTTCGCGCTCGGCCGCCAGTGCGTCCTCCGCCCGCCGGCGCTCAGTGATGTCGGACACGAAGCCCTGCAGGTGGCGCAGCCGGCCCGTGGCGTCGCGCACCACGCGGACGTTTTCCGAGATCCAGCGGGTCGAGCCATCGGCGCAGCGGACCTCGGACTCAAAGTCGTGGAGCACATCCCGGTCGCCGATGGCGGCGAAGAACTCGGCGCGCCGGCCGGGTCGCACATAGAGCGTCTCGATCAGCGGGGCGGCGGCGCGCAGCAGTTCCTGCGGTCCGGCGAAGCCAAGCAGCCGCGCCATGGCGGGATTGACGCGCTGAAAGCCCTCGGGGGTGGACTCGTAGATGCCCTCCGCGGCGTTTTCGAAGAGCAGCCGGTAGCGCTCCTCGCTGGCGGCGAGCTGCTCCTGCGCGACTTGGAAACCGGTCACGTCCCGCGCCACCACCAGCACGCCGGGGCGGCCGTCAAACTCATGATCGCGCGCGGCCGTCTCGACATACAGCTCGGTGCCGTCCTTGCGCAGGTGGCGCCAGAGCATCGGCGCCTGGGGGATGTCGGGCCGCCAGTGGGCGAGCATGGCGCGCAGGCGCTCCGCCTCCTGCGCCGGGCGGATGTCGAAGATCGTCTTCTGCAGAAACTCCTCCCGGGTGTAGCCGTAGTCGCGGACCGCGGCGTCGTTCACCATCAGGAAACGCAGGGTCTCCTGGTCGTAGACCCACATCGGGCTCGGATTGGACTCGAAGAGTGCGCGGTACCGCTCGCTGCCGGCGCGCAGCGCCGCCTCAGCCTGGCGATGCGCATCGATATCGTCGTGGGCCCCGACCAGCCGGGCGGGCCGGCCGTCGGCGTCCAACAACACCTGGGCGCGGGAACGGATCCATTTGTACTGGCCGTTCTTGCAGCGGAGCCGGCACTCCACCACATAGTGCTCGCTCCGGCCCGCAAGGTGGGCGTCGAGCGCGGACTGCGCCTGGGCGCGGTCGTCGGGGTGCAGCCGGTCCCAGAACTCCTCCCGCCGGTCCGGCAGCTCGGTCGGCGCATAGCCGAGCATTTCTTTCCAGCGCTGGGAAAAAAACATCTCCCCGGTCGTGAAGTTGTATTCCCAGATGCCGACGTTGAGGCTCATGACCGCCAGCCGCCAGCGGTCCTCGACCTCGCGCAGCAGTCCCTCGGAGACATGCAACGCCTGCTTCTGCGCGCCCACCTGGCGCTGCAGTTGGAGATTGATGAGAAAGACCAGCGCGCCGCCCAAGCCCACCAGCACCAACACCACGATGAGCTCGGCCAGCCAGTCGCTGGCGGCGGGCAACACCCCGGTGCCGCCGTCCGCCGCGCGGCTCCGTACCGCCGTCAGTAGCAGGAACGCAAACAACCGGATATCGTTTCGCTTCATGGGTTCGCGTGAGTGCCGAAGGTGACCGCACCGCGTCAGCTTTGTCGAGGCACAAAGGGCACGATCCAGCGGGCCGGCCGCGCAGTTCAGGGCAAAAGGCGGTGGCTTGGAAATGTGGGCGGGGTGCCCTCACCCCGCGTTCGTCCCCGCGGGGTGAGGGCGCCCCGCCCACAGCCGACCAAGCCATGCGTGGGATGGCCACATCGTCTCCCGCCGCGACGGTCCGATCGGCCGGCTCTGTGCCAAACGGAAATGCGATCTGGAGGGCGGGCCGCGCGAACGGACGTTGCCAAACCGCGGGCTGGTGACTTGCCTGTCCCCCGTCGCCGATGTCCGCCGTGCCACCCGATCCCGCCGTCTCCGCCGAACTCCCCGTCCGCCTGCCGCCGGGTGCTGAAGGGGCGCGCGCGGACCGTGCGCTCTACCGGATCGCGACCCTGGCGGGCCACACGTCGGATCCGCGCGCGGCCCTGCGCGCCATCCTCGCGGTGGCGGTGGAGACCTTCGGCGCCGTCTCCGGCTCGATCGCCCTGCTCAATCCCGACACCGCCCGGCTCGAGATTGAGGTGCACCAGGGTCTCCCGGCCGACAGTGACACGGTCGCCCTGCGGCCGGGCCAGGGAGTGACGGGCTGGGTGGCATTCCACGGCCGGGCCCAGCTGGTGCCCGACGTCACCGCCGATCCGCGCTACATCCGGGTGCGGGCCGACGTGTGCTGCGAAATGGCCGCGCCCATGACCGAATCCGGCGGCCAGGTTTTCGGGGTCATCAATCTCGACAGCGCCGTGCCCGGCGGATTCGTGGCCGCCGATCTCGCCCTCCTCGTGCGGATGACGGACGAGGCGACCGCCGTGGTCCAGCGCCTTTGGCAACTGGGCCATCTCACCGGCAAGGCCCGACAGCTCGAGGCGCTCATCGGCATCGGGCAGTCCCTGGTCACCAAGCTGGAGCAGCAGGAACTGCTCGACACCATCACCCGCGCCGCCCGTCAGATCACGGGCAGCCATGCCTGCGCCTTTTACTTGTTCAACGCTGCCACCCGCACGGTGCGCATCGTCTCGCTGGCCGGCCCCGCCGCGGTCCCCGCCGTCCCCGACGAAACGGATCTGCCGGTGGCCTCCTGCCTCGTCGCCGCTGTCATCCACACCCGCCGGCCCGTCGAGCACGCCAACGTGCAGTCGCCCGAGTTTCACGATGTGATCGACCTGCCGCGCGACCCCGCGCTGCGCTCGATGCTCGCCACCCCGTTGCTGTACGAGCAGGAGGTCATCGGCATCCTCGCGGTCTTCACCGACCACATCCACCGGTATAACAATGACGAGAAGCGCCTACTCGGCGCCCTTGCCAGCCTCGGGGCCGTTGCCCTGCAGAACTCCCGCCTCTATTCGCGCGTTTTCCTGAGCGAGGCCCTGCTCCGCAAGAACGAGCAGCTCACCACGCTCGGCCTGCTCGCCGCGGAGATCGCCCACGAGATCCGGAATCCCCTCACCGTCATCAAACTGCTCTTCGGCTACCTCGGACTCGATTTTCCCGAGGGCGATCCGCGGCGCACCGACGTCCGCCTCATCGGCGAAAAACTCGACCAGCTTGAGGCCATCGTCACGCGCGTCCTCCAGTTCGGCAAGGCGCCCTCGAGCCTGCATTCCCGCTGGCAGGTCGCCGAGATCATCGATGACACCGTCGTCCTCATCCGGCTCAAGCTGGCCCAGTCCAAGGTGCGGCTACACTTCACCCGCCTGCCGCGCCCGTTGCTGGTCGACGCCCACAAGGCCCAGCTGCAGCAGGTTCTGCTCAACCTCCTCCTCAACTCGATGCAGGCGATGCCCGATGGGGGCACCATCACCGTCACGGTCGCCGAGGATCAGCTGGAGGGTGCGCACCATGTCGTCATCGACGTCGCCGACACCGGCAGCGGCATCCCCGAGGCCATCCGGGACCGCATTTTCGACAGTTTCCTCTCGGGCCGCCCCGACGGCACTGGCCTGGGCCTGGCCATCGCCAAGCGCATCCTGGCGAGCCACCACGGCGACATCGCGCTGGTCCACACCAGCCCCGCCGGCACCACCCTGCGCCTGCGCTTGCCGCTGGCGAAGGCGTGAAACGATGCCAGTCGGCTCTCAAGCCATGAAAATGATCCATGATCCATTTCAGGCCATTGCGGTGGGCGGCACGGGTGTCATAGCGCGCGGTCTGCTGGCCGTGGCAGCTGTGCTGGCCGGCGGCACATTGTCGTCCTATCCGGAAGTTGATGGCAAAAACGCGATCTGGATCATGCTCTTTCCGGCGCTTGTTTTTTACCTGACAAAATTAGCCGGAGTAGTGGCGTTTCTCTGCTTGGGCATAACTTGGTTTTCCGCTTGCGCCTTCATCCGGTTCAACTTCGGCAAATGGATGTTGTATACCATTTTTTCATCCGCCCTCTACGGTCTGCTCGTTTGGGACGCACTCGACTACCAAGGATGGGAAAAGATGTGGGAACTTCATCATTGGCCGTTGTTTTTCCCGCTGTTCGTTGGCGTAATCATTTCCGTTCCGGAAATCATCAATTGTTGGCTCCGGCAACTGGCCCGAAAAGCAGGCGCGTCAAAGGATTTATTGGATGAAGACAAGGCCGCCAAACCCTGAGCGTACAGGCGTATCGCAGTTTCTTACAGGGTCGGGAGGCCAATCAAGGGCGCAGCAAGACTGCGCCCCTACAATAATCTCGAAGGCCGCCTGATCGTGGCACGGGCATCAGGCCCGTGGGTTGGCAAGAAACTGCGATGGGCCCTGAGTGTAACCAATTCGACAATACGCCTCGCCCTCCGCGGGAGGGCGGCCGAATATTCTCACGCCTGCACCGCCAGCCCTGCCGCCTGCGCCAGCGCCCGCTGGTTGGCGTCAAAGGTCAGGAAAACCCCCGCCTGGAGCTGGACGGCCGCGGCGACGTGCAGGATGTCAAACGAGCGGTGCCCGCCGGTCACCGTGTGGCGCGCCGACAGGCGTTTGGCCCCGGCCAGCACCTGCGCGAGATTGCAGCTCTCCACCACCAGTTTGCCGTCCGCCGCATCCGTCTCAAACGCCGCGACCAGGGCTGCGCCGGCGGATGCCGGAAGCACCTGGCGGAAAACCGCGAAGCGCACCGCATTCAACAGCTCGTATTCGTTGAAGACGGTCAGCGTCAGGGGTTGCGCGAGTCGTCTGACCCCGGCGGCCGCGCGCGGGGTGTGGGCGTCCCGCCCGTAGAGCGAAAACAGAAAGCTCGTGTCGCAGCAGACCGCCCCGGGCATGGTTCAGGCTTCCCCACGGCTGTCCGCCAGCACGGCGGCGGCGGCGGCGGCGCTCAGGCGGGGCAGCGCGCCCTTGTCCATGCGCAACGCCGCGCTGGTCGCCCAGTCCACCCGGCGGGACGGCTGCGCCGCCGCCGGCACCAGCCGGGCGATGACGCGCCCGCGCCGGCTGATGGTGATTTCCTCGCCCGCCTCGATCCAGCCCATCAGCTGGCTGTAGTGGTTGCGCAGGGTGCGGACGGTGGCGTTTTTCATTGTGCTACATTATTGTAGCGCAACCGACGGCTGTCAAGGCGGGAATCGGAGATTGAGCTCCGGGCTCCGGCGGACATACCAGACCTCCGGCCCGGCAAAGGCCCGATGAAAGTCCAAGCACGAACCCCATGCCCACCCCCTTGACCGATCCGGTTGCCCCCCGCCCCTCCCCACGCGCGCGCCGCCGGCTGCGGCTGGCCGTGGCCGCCGTGATGCTGGTCGCCGCTGCGGCGCTGGTGCTCGTTCTTCCGCTGCGCCTGCCGCTGTTCGTCCGGCTGGCCGTGGCTTTCAGCGACCTCGTCGCCGCTTCGGGCCTCTGGCTGGCTCTCCGTCAGAAATCCGGACCACCCCCGCCATGAAACCCATTTTTCCCCTGTTGGTTTTCCTCCTGCTCGCCGCCTGCACCGACCAGAGCAAGGAGGCCTGGGCGCGCCGCCTCGAGGTGGACGAGGGCCTGGCGGCCCCGGCGTTCATCGCCAAATACGGCTTGGAAAAATTTCCCCACCGGGAGGGCAACGTCTCCGGCCTGATGACCATCCAGGTGTTTTTCCTGCCCGACTGCGACCTCGTGTTGATGGGCAAGTCCGAGCCAACAGGCACGGGGCGGATCTATCGGCCACTCTTGGTGCCGAGCACCACCACGGCGGAACAGCGGCTGAAACAGTGGGATGACAAGGTGGCGGCCCTCCCGCCCGAGCCGGTTCCGGCGTCCAACTGAGCCCGATGTCAACCGGCCTTCGCTTTCCGGGCGGCGCCGATGCGTGTCGCCTCCTTCTCGAGGAGCTGCTGGATGCGCGGCTGCACCGCCAGCACCGCGTCCTGGATTTTGGGCGAGAGCTTCTGTTTCAGGGTGGGCTGTTTGGCCAGCATCGAGCGGCCCTCCGCCGAGGTGTAAAACGCCTTCATCGCCTGCAGTTCCTCCACCGAGTAGATCTCGACATAGATCTTGGTCATCTCCGGGACCAGGCCGTGGATGGCCTCCGTCGAAAGCGCCGTGGTCTGCGGCTCCACCTTCGCCAGCTGGGCGGACTCGTCCATGGTGAAGCCGTGCTGCACGGCCACCTGCCGCATGGTCAGGGAGTTCATCTGTTCGAGCTGCGGGATCATCTCACCTAGCATTTTCTCGCCATCAATCGCGAGGATGACCTCGCGGGCCAGAGCGGCCTTGTCCGGCGCCGGGGTGCAGGCGGAGCAGGCGAGGAGGGCGGCGGCGAGGAGCGGGCGAAGGCGGCGGAGCATGGGCTTGCTTGGCCGGAACCGGGGCGCGCTTCAACGGCAAATTCGCGCACCAGCCGGCGGGGGGACGGCCGCTTACTTCAGCGCGGCGGCGATGCGGGTGAGGGCGGTCTCGACGTTGGTGCGGCTGTTGAAGGCGCTGATCCGCACGTGGCCCTCGCCGCACTTGCCGAAGCCGGCGCCGGGGGTGCAGACCACCTGCGCCCGGTTCAGCAGCAGGTCGAAAAATTCCCACGAGTCGCGGCCCACGTTGATCCAGATGTACGGCGCGTTGTCGCCCCCGATGCAGGTGAAGCCGAGGCCCGTGACCGCCTCGCGGATCAGGCGGGCGTTGCCCAGGTAGAAGTCGGTAAGCTCACGGGTCTGCGCCTGCCCGGCCGGCGTGAAGATCGCGGCGGCCGCCTGCTGGATGGGGTAGGCCACGCCGTTGAACTTGGTCGTGTGGCGCCGGTTCCAGAGGGCGTGCAGCAGGTGGGTGTTCCCGGCCGCATCGTAGCCGACCAGCGACTTTGGCACGACCGTGTAGGCGCAGCGGGTGCCGGTGAACCCGGCGGTCTTGGAAAAGCTGCGGAACTCGATCGCCACGTCCCGCGCGCCCGGGATTTCGTAGATGCTGTGCGGGATCGCCGGGTCGCGAATGTAGGCCTCATAGGCCGAGTCGTAGAGGATGACCGCCTTGTTCGCCCGGGCGTAGGCGACCCACGCCACGAGCTGCTCCCGCGTGGCGACCGCCCCGGTGGGGTTGTTCGGGAAACAGAGGTAGATCAAGTCCGTCGCGACCGCCGGCACCGCGGGCACGTAACCGTTGGCCGGGGTGCTGTCGAGGTAGGTCACCCCCGTGTAGCGCCCGTCCACGTTGCCGCCGGTCCGGCCCGCCATCACGTTGGTGTCGATGTACACCGGATACACCGGGTCGGGGATGGCGAGGCGCAGTCCCTCGGTGGCGAAGATTTCCTGGATGTTGCCGCAGTCGCACTTGGCGCCGTCGGAGACAAAGATCTCGTCGGCCTCGATCGGACAGCCGCGGGCGGCGTAGTCGTGCTGCTGGATCGCCTCGCGGAGGAAGGCGTAACCCTGCTCGGGGCCGTAGCCCCGGAAGCTCGCGCGCACCGCCATCTCCTCGGTCGCGGCGTGCAGCGCCGTGACGCACACCGGCGGCAGCGGTTCCGTCACGTCGCCGATACCCAGGCGGATGACGGGCTTGGCGGGGTTGGCGGCGACATAGGCGCCGACGCGCTTGGCGATGTCGGAAAACAGATAGGAGGCCTTGAGCTTCAGGTAGTTTTCGTTGATGCGGATCATGGTGGCGTAAGGTTCGGGCGAAAAACTTGAATAAACGGCGGCGGACCGCTTTGTTCAAGCCTCGCGTAGCCGCCCACCTCCCGCCCCATGCAAACTCTCACCACGGTCTCCGCCATGCAGGCCCTCGCCGCCACGCTGGGCACGGCCGGCCGGCCGGTCGGCCTCGTGCCCACCATGGGCGCCCTTCACGAGGGTCACGTCAGCCTCATCCGCCTGGCCCGGGACCGCGGGGCCGTCGTGGTGGTGTCGATCTTCGTCAACCCCACCCAGTTCGGCCCGAGCGAGGACTTCACCCGCTACCCGCGCAATCTCGAGGCCGATCTCGCCGCCTGCGCGGCTGCCGGGGCCGATGTCGTTTTTGCGCCGGCGGTGGAGGAGATATATCCGAAGGGCTATTCCACCTTCCTCGCCGAGGAGCACGTCGCCAAGCCCCTCGAGGGTGTGTCCCGCCCTGTGCACTTCCGCGGCGTCACCACCGTCGTCGCCAAGCTCTTCAACCTCGTGCGGCCCGACTTCGCCGTCTTCGGCCAGAAGGATGCCCAGCAGGTTGCCGTCATCCGGAAGATGACCGCCGACCTGCACTTCGGCGTCGAAATCGTCACCGCGCCCACCCTGCGCGACCCCGATGGCCTCGCCCTCAGCTCGCGCAACCGCTACCTCACCCCGCAGCAGCGCGCCGCGGCCCTTGCGCTCCACCAGGCGCTGCACCGGGCGCAGTCCATGGTCGCCCAGGGCGAGCGGCGCGTGGACCGCCTCATCGCCGAGGCCACCCACCTCCTCAGCCAGCAGCGCCTCGTGCGCATCATCTATGTCGCGGTCGTGGACCGGGACAGCATGGAGTCGGCCCGCGAGGTCCTTCCCGGCCGGTCCCTCATGGCCATCGCGGCCTGGGTCGACGAGGTGCGCCTGATCGACAACGAAATCCTGTGAGCCGCTCCTTCGACGTCCTCGTGATCGGGAGCGGCATCGCCGGCCTGAGCTTCGCGCTCCAGGTGGCGCAGCGCGGCCACTCGGTCGCCATCCTGACCAAGAAGAACAAGGCCGACTCCAACACCAACTACGCCCAGGGCGGCATCGCCGTCGTCACCGCGCAGACCGACGACTTTGCCAAGCACGTCCGGGACACGCTCGTGGCCGGCGACGGCCTCTGCGACCGGGCGGTCGTGCGCGAGATCGTGCGCGACGGCCCCGCCTGCGTGCAGGAGCTGGTTGCCCTCGGCCTGAAGTTTTCCCGCAACCAGGCCACCGGCGGCTATGACCTCGGCCGCGAGGGCGGCCACAGCGAGCGCCGCATCCTCCACGTGCAGGACATGACGGGCAAGGCGATCGAGGATGCGTTGCTCAAGGCCCTCGCGCAGGAGCCGCGCATCGCCCTCTTCGAGCATTTCTTCGCCATCGACGTCATCACCCGGCGCAAGCCCGCCCGCCCGCCCCCGCACGGCGGCGACCGCGTCCTCGGCGTCTACGCGCTCGACGTGCGCGACGGCCGCGTCCTCACCTTCCGCGCGCCCGTCGTCATGCTGTCCACCGGCGGTGCCGGCCAGGTGTATCTTTACACCACCAACCCCGACATCGCCACGGGCGATGGCATCGCGATGGCCTACCGCGCCGGGGTCGAGGTGCGGAACCTGGAGTTCATCCAGTTCCATCCGACCGCACTCTACTCGACCACCGGGAAGCGCTTCCTGATCAGCGAGGCCGTCCGCGGCGAGGGCGCGGTCCTGCGCAATGCCGCCGGCGTGGCGTTCATGCGCGGCTACCACCGGCTGGGCGACCTGGCGCCGCGTGACATCGTTGCCCGCGCGATTGACGCCGAGATGAAGAAGTCCGGCGCCCCGCACGTCTGGCTCGACATCACCCACCGCACCGAGGCGTTCCTGCGCACCCGGTTCCCGCAGATTTACAAGGCGTGCCGCGAGGCCGGGATCAACCTTGCGCGCGACATGATCCCGGTGGTCCCCGCCGCGCACTACACCTGCGGCGGCGTCGCCACTAACCTCGACGCCGAGACGTCCCTGCCCGGCCTCTACGCCTGCGGCGAAGTCGCTTGCACCGGGCTGCACGGGGCCAACCGCCTTGCGAGCAACTCGCTGCTCGAGGCGGTGGTGATGGCCCAGCGCGGCGCGGCCGCCGTGGACCGATATCTGCAGCGCGCGCGCCGGTTGCCCGCGCCCGCGGTGCCCGACTGGGTCGACCTTGGCGGCGGCGACATCGACGAGCGCGTCGTGATCACGCACAACTGGGACGAGCTGCGGCGCACGATGTGGGATTATGTGAGCATCATGCGCACAACCAAGCGGCTGGAGCGCGCCCGCACCCGCCTCGCCAACCTCGACCGCGAGATCCACGACTACTACTGGAATTTTTCGATCGACTCCCGCCTGCTTGAGTTGCGCAACATGCTCCAGGTGGCCGCCCTCATCGTCGAGTGCGCCCTCCAGCGCCGGGAAAGCCGGGGCCTGCACGCGATCGCCGATTTCCCCAAAAAGCTCCGCCGCGCCCGGCCCACCCGGGTCCGTCAGGCCCGCCTGCGCATCCCCCGGTGAATAACCTGTCAGGAAGCTGCCAGCCCCGTCGGAATGAGATCGGACTCCCGGCGGCACATAATATGCTAAATACTGGGGTGCAAATAGTAAGGGTTGTAAAAATCCCCGGTGTATTCGGCAAAATGTGACACTTGGGTTACCGGCCCGCTGTGAGCAGTTTCACTCATGCTGCCATTCAGACGCTACGGAACCGCCCCCGCTCAGACGGTCGACTCCTTGGGACGCCAGCCGGAAAACGACAAAATGGCCGCAACTGACGGGGAATTAGCGCAGGCGTTTTCCACTTTTCGCTACTTGGCGGTAGAACAAGGTCATGATCAGCAGGCCGGTGCCGAGCAGAAGTGCCGTGGCTGCCGGCTCCGGGATGGGGCCGGTGTAGGCCAGGTCGAAGTTGGAGCCGTCGGCCACCAGTGAGAATGTGCCCGGCAGACCGGTGCCAAAGGCGCTGGTATCGAGGCCAAACCAGTCGACGGCAACGGGCGGGCTGACGCTGCCGGCGGAAATGATGGAGAGCCAGGTGTAGCTCTGGCTGGGATTGAACGGGATGGGATCGGCCGATTGCAGTCGGAGTGTGAAAGTCGATGGGCTGGAGAGGGCCGACAGGTTCAGGTTACCATTCACCGCCAGCCGGTCCCAATTGAGGCCCGGCGCGCCACCGGTCGGATTCTTCGCCAGATCCAGCAGCAGGGTGCCGCCGGGTTGGAAAACGGCCGAGCCGATCGTGAGGGTTCCGACCGCTCCGGCACTGCTGCTGCCAGGCGAGATCGTTCCGCCGCTGCCAACGGTCACCACTCCGCTGGCCACACCCGTCCCGGCGAGGACGCCGGAGCCGGTGATCATGACGGTGCTGCTCGAAGCGACCTGGCCGGTGGGGGCGAGCTCGAGGGTGCCGACATTCACGATGGTCGCCTCCGTGTAGGTGTTGAGGGCGGAAAGAATGAGGGTGCCGATCCCTTTCTTGGTCAGGTTGCCACCGGTGTAAGGACCGCCGCTGATTGGTCCGCTGATCGTGACGACATTGGCGGTGATGTTGTAGATGTTATTGGTGAAACCGCCAACCAACAGTTCAGGACCACTGAGTGTGAGCGAATTGGGACCGGCAACGGTCAGTTGGCTGCCATAGGACATGGAGACTGGATTGGCCACGGTCAGCCCGGTGACCGAGGCGCTCAAGGCCCCCCCTTCCGCATAGAGGGTGCCGTTGCCCAGGGCCGCTGCATTGCCGACGACCAGGAGGCCATCGTACAAGTAGGTGCCGCCCGAGTAGGTGTTGACTCCCGACAGCGTCACAGTGCCAGGGGTCGATTTGTCCAACCCGCTTCCATAATAATAGGAAGGGGGTGCGTTACCAAGGCTGGCACTGACGGTGCCGCTTTGCAGCGAATAGGCCCCGCCGATCAAAGTGCCGGAACCCACGATCAAGCCGCCATTCGCCAGGGTCACCTGGCTCGGTTGGGCCGTAAAGTTGCCGAGATCAAAGGTGGCGCCACTAACCAGGAGCGGACCGTTGCCAATCGCCGAATTGACGCCGAGCGTGAGGGTGCCTCCATAGACCGTGGTGTTGCCAGCGCCGCTGCCATAACCGGGACTGACATAGGCCAGCACGAGGTTGCCGGGGCCCGCTTTGAGCAGGGCGGGAGTGGTTAAGGCCGCCCCGCTGGAAATCCCTGCCGCCAGCGTCAGGGTGCCGGTGCCATATTGCTGCACGATCATTTGCCCCGTTCCGAAGTATCCGTGCGTGAGGGTGAAATCATGGCTGCCGCTCATGAAGATGCTGCTCGAACTCAGCTGCAGGGTGACCCCGCCAAGATCAAGCGAACCCGCCGTGGCGGAAGTGTCCAGCGTCAGGGAATTGGCGGCGAGATTCAGGACTGGGGTCATGCTCAGTACCCCTGAGGTGACATAGTTGGTCGTGACCCCCGAAGCGTTGACTGGAAGGGGAGTCTGGCCAGTCAACCGGACGACATGCCCGCCCGAGACCACGGCCAATCCGGTGCTGATTGTGTCGGTAACGGTGGTGTAGGGGATCAGGCCATTGATGGCGGCCGGGCTGGCCGCCACAACGGCGCCGGGGGACGAGGACAGATCGAGGTTGAGCAGGTTGGTGCCGTTGTGGATCCAGTTGCCGCCGATGGTGACAGTGGTGCTGTTGCCACCATTGGTCGCCACCACCAGTTGGTCGGTGCCGATTCCGCCGAGGGTGAGCGAGGCCAGGTTTTGGCTGGAGGCGCCGCTGCTGCGGCCCAATACCGTCAGGTTGCTGCCATTGTTGAGCAACACGGGTGACGTGGTCGTCAACGACAATTAGAAGCCGCCACTGACGACAATTAGAAACCGCCACCCGTTTCAGAGGAGACAGACAGATGCAGGGGTGATGCCTTGGCCGGCTCCGAGGACAGGAGCTATCAAGCTTGCCGCAGGAGCCGGCCCGAATGGGCTTGGCGTCGGCAGGAAGGGTTTATCTGCAAGAAATCCATTTAGCTTTACTGCTTCTTGGCGGCGGTGGCCCGAAGGCTGTCCCCGGTGAACTCGAGGATGGTGGCGTGGTGGACCAAGCGATCGACGGCAGCCATCGTCGTCATGGGGTCTTTGAAGATCCGGTCCCACTGGGAGAAAACCAGGTTGGAGGTGATGACGACGGACTTCCGCTCATAGCGTTCGGCGAGAAAATGAAAGAGGACCTCCATCTCCTCGCGGGATTGCTGGACGTAGCCGATGTCGTCGATGATGACGGCGTCAAAGCGTTGCAGCCGCGTGATGGCCTGCGGGAGCTTCAGGTCGCGTTTGGCGGCGAGCAGCTGCGTGACCAGGCGAAACGCGGGCACGAAGAGCACCGCCAGCTGGTGCCGGCAAATCCACTCGTGTGCAATCGCCGCGACGCAGTGCGTCTTGCCGCGACCGGCCAGGCCGAAGCAGAGGAGGTTGTCGCCCCGGCGCACAAAGTCGGCCTCCAACAAGGCCGGCAACTGGCGGCGGATTTTATCCGGAAACTTTTTCTCATCGAGGGAGGCGAGGGTTTTGCCGGCGGGGAGGTTCGAGACCTTGAGCAGGCGCTGGATTTTGCGCTGGAGCCGGTCGTTGGCCTCGGACTCGACCAGATGGGAGAGAAACTGGGAGTAGCCCCAATCCTCCGTCTCGGCCCGGGTGATGACGGACGCGTGTTCACGGGCGATGGTCGTGAGATTGAGTGACCGCAGCAGGAGGGGCAGCGAGGCGGCTCTCATGAGGCCACCTCCGTGAGTAGCGCGTCGTAGATGGCCAGCTCCGGCGTGAAGGCCGAGAGCAAACAGGGCAGCGCCGGCCCCGGCTCGCGGAGCTGAGGCTCGATCACGTCAGCGAGCGGCGGTTTGCCCTGGCGCAGGAACGCGCCGACCAAATCGGCGACCCGGTCCTCCCCGTGGACGGCGGCGAGTTGCAGGAGGCGCAGATAGCGGGCGCTGGCCGTGCGCTCCTCAAGGGCGTGGAGCCGGTCGTAGGCGTGGCGGAACACCGGCCGGGGGAACAGTTCCTCGCGGTAGAGATAGCGGGCAAAGGCCCCGGGCTTCTGCACGAGCGAGGCGATGATGTGCCGGTAGTCGATGCGGGGTGCCCGGCCTGGGACCCGTGGATAAGTGGCGACCTCTTCGCCCCGGTAGAGGAATCGCACCGTGGCTTCGCTGAGGTGGGCTTGCAGGAAGGCACCGATGAACCGGGCCGGCACCGAATAGGCGCAGTCACGCACCCGTGCGGTCGAGTAGCTCGACACCCGCACGGTCACTTCTTCGGTCTCGGGGAAACGCGCCGCGGGCAACGGCCGCAGGAGCGGGCGCTCCTCGGCGAGCTTCGTCTGGCGCAGTGCGTTGGCACCCTGGCACACGCCGGCCACGAATGCGGCGTAGGCGGTTGGCGAGGCGAAGTCACGGCTCCGACGCAGGATCAGCTGGTTTTTAAGCCGGCGTTTGAGCACGCCCTGCGCGGCTTCGATGTCGCCGTTTTGATTGGGGCAGGCGACCCCGATTGTCCGCGGTGCGAGACCGAGATAGGTGCAGAGCGCGACATAGTCGGGATTGAAGCCGCGGCGGCTCTCGCCTCGAAAAAGTTGATGCGTCGCGGTCGAACTCTGATCGGTTTGGGAAAACTGCGGCACACCGCCGAGCGCCCAGAGCGAAGCTTGCAGGCCGCTCTTGAGCGAAAGAGCCGATTCCGAACGACACGGGATCGCCCACTCCCAGTTGGAATAGGGCAGGACCGAGTGGCAGAGCAGGTGGGGAAACGCTTCGCCGGCGATGGTCACAGCCAGTTCGTTGGCGTGGGTCCAGTCGGTCTGAATGCACTCGGCGGGCATGTGGACTTGGGCGAAGAACACCTCCTTGGGTGGCCCGTTCCGGCGCAGCCAGTCGGCCACGCGGCGTTGGAAGGTGCGCAGCGCCCTACCGTCCACCCGGCCGTCGACCGACGTGATTTGCTCAAGCACGAGGTGCTCGAAGAGCGCCTTGGCTTCGACCTCCGGGCTCGCTTCGAGCCACTTCACGGCTTCCGGCCAGATCGTCTTGAGCGGATCGGGGCGCGTCCGCCACTGGTGCGGTCGTACGAGGGCATCGGGTCCGGCCTGGGCTGTCACGTACCGGCGGGCGGTCTCGCGGTGCATGCCCGCTTTCATAGCCGCGTGCGTGAGCAAGCCACTGGATTGATATTCTTTCATAAGGCGTTGGTACTGTTGCTCGGTAATCATAGGACCTGCGAAAAGGTCCGAGCTTACCGCCCTCGCAGACCAACGACCGCCAGAAACCGCCAAAATGGCGGTTTTTAATTGTCGTCAACGCTGGGGTCTAATTGTCGCCGGGGGCGGCGGTGGCAAACGGCGGCAGGGACACCGTGCGCCGCAGCGAAACAATGGGGTCGAGCACCGCCCCGACGGTGTTGGACAAGGGCCCCGCGCCCTGCATCGCGGCCGGGCTGGCCAGGGTGCCCCCGCGTCCGAC
>CAIQQB010000071.1 GCA_903873805.1 uncultured Opitutia bacterium
ACCACCTCGACGTGTTCGACCTCGTCAGCGAGCAGCAGTTCGAATTCGACAGCCAGCACAACGAGGTCAGCGAGGAGCAGAACAAGCTCCGCAAGCTCCTCAACATGTCGGTCAACGAGATCGAGCTCTCCGTCCGCGCCGCCAACTGCCTCAACAACGCCAACATCACCACCGTCGGTGAGCTGGCGATGAAGACCGAACAGGAGATGCTCAAATACCGCAACTTCGGCAAGAAGTCGCTGAACGAGATCAAGGAGAAGCTCGAGGCCCTCGGCCTTTCGCTCGGCATGAAGTTCGACGAGCGCCTGCTCGACACGAAGAAGGAAGCCTGACCGGTGCTCCGCCCCGGCCCACTCCCAACGCCCTCACCCAAACCCAGTTTAATCCCGCCGCTCTCGGGCTGAAGGCCACTGGCTTTCGGTCCTCGGACTTCTTGGGATTCGGAATTCTACCAACATGCGTCACAACAAACATCATGCCTCCCTGGGCGTGACCGTCGAGCACCGCCGCGCGATGCTGTCCAACCTCGCCGCGTCGCTCATCACCCACGGTCGCATCAAGACCACCCTGGCCAAGGCGAAGGCCCTCCGGCCCTTCATCGAGAAGGTCATCACTAAGGCCAAGCAGGCCTCGGTGCAGACCGAGAAGAAGGACGCCCTGCACCTCCGCCGCCTCGCGCTCAGCGACGTGCGGGACGAGACCGCCGTCACCCTTCTCTTCAACGAGAAATACAAGGATTTCTCCAGCCGGGCCGGCGGCTACACCCGCATCTACAAGCTCGGCCAGCAGCGCATCGGCGACGCCGCCGAGATGGCCCTGATCGAGTTCGTCAAGGCGGATGACCCGGGCTACAAGAAAAGCCGCGGCCGCAAGGGCGAAAAGGCCAAGAAGCCGGCCGCCCAGCCCGCCGAGGCCGCCCCCGCGGCGCCGGCGGCCACACCGGCCTGAACCCGGACAATCCTGTCCCGGTCACCTTCGAGCGCGCCGGAGTTGCATTCGGCGCGCTTTTTCTTTTCCCCTTTTCGCCCCGGCCCGCGTGATTCCATCCCAGCGCCGTCCGCATGGACCTCTTCACCGCCTCGGTCATTTACTGCCTCTTCCTGGCCGTGCTCTTCTTCGGCCTGTGGATCTACTATGACCGCCGCAGCCACGCCCGTTTTGACGCCGAGTGCCGTCGGACGACCTTTCACTGCATCCGGTGCAACCAGCTCTTCGCCCGGCCCCGGGGCACGGAGCTTGCTCCCTGTCCCCGCTGCGGCCATGACACGCCCCGGCTCAAGTTTTAAAGGACGGTTGACGGCGCGGGTTTACTCCCCGTTGAATCCGTTCGCCCTCCTCTGCTGACACCCATGCCGCAAACCATCGCCGTCCTCGACTTCGGTTCGCAATATACGCAGGTGATCGCGCGCCGCATCCGCGAGTGCCAGGTCTATTCCCGGATCTACCACTGCACCACCCCAGCCGCCCAGTTGCAGGCTGACGGTGTGATCGGCATCATTCTTTCCGGCGGACCCAGCAGCGTATTCGCCAAGGACGCTCCGATGCCCGACCGCGCCATCTTCACCCTGGGCGTGCCAGTGCTGGGCATCTGCTACGGCATCCAGCTGATGGGGCATCTGCTCCAGGGCCGGGTGGCGCGCAGTGAGCACCGCGAATACGGCCACGGGATGCTGACGGTGCGCAAGCCCGGCCGCCTGTTCGCCGCCCTGCCGAAAAAGCTGCGGGTGTGGAATTCCCATGGCGACCGCCTGATCAAGCTGCCGCCCGGCTTCGCCGCCATCGGCCGGACGGAAAACTCCGAGTATGCCGCGATCGAGGACCGGACCCGCAATTTCTACGGCATCCAGTTTCACCCCGAGGTTTTCCACACGGAGCACGGGGTCGACGTCATCCGCAACTTCATCCTCGGCGTTTGCGGGGCGACCCAGGACTGGACGACGAAGGACTACATCCGGCACTCGATCGAGGGCATCCGCGCCACCGTTGGCCGGTCCCGGGTGCTGCTCGGCCTCTCCGGCGGAGTCGATTCCTCCGTCGCCGCCGCGCTCATCCACAAGGCGATCGGCCGGCAGCTGACCTGCGTGTTTGTGGACAACGGCCTGCTTCGCCAGGGCGAACGGGAGGCGGTGGCGGACCTGTACCGGCGGAACTTTCGGATCGATTTGCGGGTCGTGGATGCGTCGGACCTTTTCCTGCGCCGCCTGCAGGGGGTTTCCGACCCCGAACAGAAGCGCAAGATCATCGGCCGCACCTTTGTCGCCGTGTTCGAAAAATCGCTCAAATCCATCGGTCACGCGGATTTTCTCGCGCAGGGTACGCTGTATCCCGACGTGATTGAGAGCGTGGCGATCGGCAACAACCCCGCTGCGCTGATCAAGTCCCACCACAATGTCGGCGGCCTGCCGGCGCGCATGAAGCTCAAGCTGCTCGAGCCGTTGCGCGAGCTGTTCAAGGACGAGGTGCGGGCGGTTGGCAGCTCACTCGGCCTTCCGCGCGAGGTGGTCTGGCGCCAACCGTTCCCGGGGCCCGGCCTGGGCGTGCGCGTCGCCGGTTCCATCACGCCCGCCCGGCTCGAGGTGCTCCGCCGCGCCGACGCCATCCTGCAGGAGGAAATGATGGACTCCGGCTGGTATTGGAAGGTCTGGCAGTCCTTCTGCGTCTACCTGCCGGTCAAGTCGGTCGGGGTCGTCGGGGACGAACGCAATTACGCCGATGTCATCGCCCTGCGCATCGTGGAAAGCCGCGACGCCATGACGGCCGACTGGGCCCGGCTGCCCTATGATCTGTTGCAAAAGGTCTCCAGCCGGATCACCAATGAGGTGCGCGGTGTTAGCCGGGTCGTCCTCGACATCAGTTCCAAACCCCCCGCCACCATCGAGTGGGAGTGATCCCCCCGTCCGCACTGCACCTTCTGCCCATGAAAATACCCCGTTGTCTTCTGCTCATCTGTGTTTGGTCGGGACTGGCCGTGTCCGTGCCGGCCGCCGAGGATGTGGCGGCGGTGATCACCCGCGCGCGGGCCTTCCTCGGCAGCGAGGAGGCCATCGGCCGTCTGCAGTCGGTGCATTACACCGGCGTGCTGGAACTGGTTGACGCCGGCGCCCCCAAGGACGCCAAGCCCGTCCGCTCCACCATTGAGGTGATCTTCCAGAAGCCCTACCGGCAGCTCATGGTGATCACGTCGGACAGCATCATCGAAACCACCGGCTTGAACGACTTCGACGCCTGGGTGCGGCAGCAGCAAAAGGGCGATCCCACCCGCTGGCGGATGCGGATCCTGCCGGTCGACCAGATCCGCCGCCTCCGGGCCATCACGTGGGAAAACCTCGCCTTCTTCCAGGGGATCGAGGCGGTCGGGGGCCGGATCGTCGACGGTGGCGACACGGTCGTCGACGGCAAGGCCTGCCGCAAGCTGACCTTCAGCCACGACGAGGGGATTTTATTTGCCCGCTATTTTGACAACAAGACCGGCCAGCTGCTGTTGACCGAGAGTGAAACGGGCACGGTCATCCGCGAGGAGGGTGAGGTCCAGACCAACGGGCTCCGGTTTCCCCAGCGAATTATCACGATCAACAAGGAAAAGGACAAGGTCGTGAGCACCATGACCATCAATTTTGACAAGGTGGCCACCAACGAGACGATTAACGCCAAGATTTTCGCCGTCCCCTCCACGCGATAATTGGCGGGAAAGGGACCAACTCCGGAGGTGATTTCCGGCTCGCCCCGCCGGGCGAAAAACCGCAGGCTTGCCGGCTCAGCCCATCCCATCCCTGTGCGCGTCCTGCCCTTTGCCTCCAATAGTTTCCCCACCGACCTCGCCGCCTTCTGCCGCAGCGCCGAGGTCCCGCTGGACATTCAGTCCGCCGTCGCCTCTATCCTCGCGGACGTGAAGCGAAGGGGCGACGAGGCGGTCAGCGTCTATGCCGCCAAGTTCGACGGCGCCACGCTGCGGCCCCGTGACTTCCGGGTCCGCCCCGCCGCGCTGGCCGCGGCCTTCCGTCGCCTGCCGGTGACCGAACGCCGGGCGCTTCGCGCCTCCCATGCCAGTATCGTCGCCTTCAACCGGCGCAGCCTGCCGCAGGACTGGCTCGGTCGGAACCCGCAAGGTGCGGAAGTGGGTGAACGCCACCATCCGATCCGGCGGGTGGGTCTCTATGTGCCCGGCGGCGAGGTCCCGCTGGTCTCAACCGTCCTCATGACCGCCTCGCTGGCGCGGATCGCCGGCTGCCCGGAAATCGCCGTCTTCACCCCCTCCAATGCCCGGGGGCGGATCGCGGACGGGCTGTTGGCCGCGCTGCATCTTGTCGGCATCACCGAGGTGTACCGGATTGGCGGCGTGCAGGCCATCGCCGCTGCGGCCTATGGCACGGCAACCATTCCGGCCGTGGACAAGGTCTTTGGCCCCGGCAATGCCTACGTCTGCGAGGCGAAACGGCAGGTGTTCGGCACGGTGGGGGTGGATTTGCTGCCCGGCCCCAGTGAGGTCATGGTGATTTGCGACGCGACTGCGCGCGTGGATTTTGCCGCCGCCGACCTGCTGGCGCAGGCCGAACACGGCTCGGGCCGGGAAAAGATCTATCTGGTCGCCACGTCCGACAAAGTTCTGCAGGCCGTTGCGGCTGAGGTGCAGGCCCAGCTCCCGCTCCTCTCCCGTTCGGGCAAGATTCAGCGGGTGCTCGACGATGGCCTGCTCGCGATCCGGACGGACACGCTGGCCCAGGTGGCGAAAGTGGCCAACTATGTCGCCCCGGAACACCTGGAGCTGCTGGTCGGGCCGGCGGCGGAAAAGTATTTGCTGCGCACGGTGACCACCGCCGGGGCCATCATGCTGGGCAACCACACACCCACCGCCCTCGGGGATTTTGTCGCCGGCCCGAGCCACGTGCTGCCGACGGGCCGTGCCGGACGCTTTTTCAGCGGCTTGCGCGTGGCGGATTTCATGCGGCGGACCAGTGTGATCCGTTACGGCCCCGCGGCGGTGCGGAAGGCGGCCCCGACCGTTGCCGCCTTTACCGCCATGGAGCGGCTCGACGCCCATGGCCGCTCCGTGAAGATCCGGTGCCTGAAATGAAGACCGACCGTACTGCTGCAGGCGCCGCGGCACTTCCCCTGGCCAACCTGACCTCCCTCGCTCTGCCGCATATCGCTCAGCTCCACGCCTACACGCCGGGCCTGCAGCCGACGGAGCCGGGCTGGGTGAAACTCAATACCAACGAGTGCCCTTATCCGCCCAGCCCGCTCGTGGCCGAAGCGCTGCGGTTGGAAATCGGTGACGCCGGTAACTCGCTCCGGCTCTACCCGAATCCCTCGAGCGCGCCCCTGCGGCAGCTCATCGCCCGTCAGCACGGTCTCACCGAGGGAAATGTGCTCGTTGGCAATGGTTCCGATGATATCCTCAACCTCCTCGTGCGCGTCTTCGGCGGACCGGCGGCGGCGAGCGGTTTTCTGCTGCCCAGCTACTCCCTCTATCCGGTGCTCGTCGCCATTCAGGATGGGGCGGCGCGGGTGGTCGAGTTTGACCGGTCGATGCGCCTGCCAGTGGAGACCATCGCGACTTCGGGTGCGCAGGCGTTTTTTCTGACCTCGCCCAACGCGCCCACCGGGGTTGGTTTCACTCCGGCCGAGATCGAGACAGTCCTGGAGCGTTTTCCCGGCCTGCTGGTGGTGGACGAGGCCTATGCCCCGTTCGCCCGCACCCATGCCGTTTCGCTGCTGGCCCGCCACCCCCGGCTCGTCATCACCCGCACCCTTTCCAAGGCCCACGCACTTGCCGGCCTCCGCGTCGGCTATGCGCTCGCCCATCCGGAGGTCATCGGACTGCTCGACCGCGTGCGCGACAGCTACAACGTCAGCCGCCTGGCCCAGGCCGGCGCGCTCGCCGCGTTGGCGGATACCGCCTACTACGCCGGTGTCATCGCGCGGATCGTCGCCACCCGTGACGCCTTTGCGGCCGCCTGCACCGTCCGGGGCTGGTTCACCTACCCGTCGGAGGCCAATTTCGTCTTCACCGAGCCCCGCACCGCCCGCGGCGTCGCCGGTCCGGCGGTCGCCCGAAGCCTGTATGAGTTCCTCCTCGGCCGGAAAATTCTCGTCCGCTACTTCCCCAGCCACGCCTTGACCGCGCCGTTCCTCCGCGTCAGCGTCGGCACCGACGGCGACATGCTCGCCGTCAATCAAGCAACCGACGCATGGCTTCAAACCGCTCCGTAACCGTCACGCGCAAAACCGCCGAGACCGACATCGCGCTCACCCTCGCGGTGGATGGCACCGGCGCGTCCAAGATCGACACCGGCGTGCCGTTTTTCGACCACATGCTCACGCTGTTCGCCCGGCACGGTCTCTTCGATCTGGACGTAAAGTGCGTGGGCGACGTCACGGTGGACTACCATCACACGGTCGAGGATGTCGGGCTGGTGCTGGGCGACGCCTTCAAGCGGGCGCTGGGGGCCAAGCTCGGCCTGCGCCGCTACGGGTTTTTCCTCCTGCCGATGGACGAGTCGCTGGTCCGCGTCGTGGTGGATCTGGGCGGCCGGCCGCACCTGGTCTATGACGCGAGCGCGCCGACGATGTTTGTCCGCGATTTCAACATCATCCTCGTGAAGGAATTTTGCCGCGCCTTCAGCAATGCGCTGGGCTGCAACCTGCACGTGCAGCTGGTGTATGGCGAGGAGCCGCACCATGTCGCCGAGGCGGTCTTCAAGGGGCTCGCCCGGGCGCTCGATGTGGCGACCCAGATCGATCCGCGCGCAGCGGGGCAGCTACCGAGCACCAAAGGCCAGCTGTAACCGGCCAGATTGGTTCTGAGTTCTGGGTTTTGGGTTCTGTGTCCCCAAGCCTGCAAATCAGTGCCGCGGCCGAAAGGAATCTCTGAACCCTAAACCCACAGCTCAGAACGCAAAACCGCCGCGCCTTGGCGCGGCCGTGGCCGTCATTGACAACGGCATCTGCAACCTGCGCAGCGTGACCAAGGCCCTGGAGGCCGTGGGAGCCGAGGTGCGCGTCGTCCGGACGGTCGCGGAATTTGGGGCGGCTCCGGCTTCGGGCCTGGTTCTGCCCGGGGTGGGGGCGCTGCGCGACTGCGTGGCATCGCTCCGGGCCAGCGGCTTGGCCGAAACCGTGCGGGAATGGATCGCCGCGGATCGGCCGTTTCTGGGTGTCTGTCTCGGGATGCAGGCCCTCTTTGACCACTCGGAGGAGGGTGATGTGGCCGGTCTCGGCATCTTTCCCGGCACAGTCCGCCGTTTCCGCCTGCCACTGGAATTCAAGATCCCGCACATGGGCTGGAACACCGTGCGTTTCACCCAGCCCGGTTCGCCGCTGGCGCAGGGGCTGGCCACCGATGGCGAGGCCTTCTATTTTGTGCATAGCTACCACTGTCAGCCGGCGGACCCCGGCCTGGTGCTGGCGGCGTGCGACTACGGCGGGGATTTTGTGGCCGCCATCGCCCGCGGTCGCTGCTTTGCCACCCAGTTTCACCCCGAAAAAAGCCAGGCCCGGGGTCTTCATATCTACCGGAACTTCGCGGCCGTCGCCGGCCGACCCTGAACCGCCGGCCGGGATTGCGTTAGCCTGCCCCGGCGCGGGACCTCGCACGATCAGTGCCGAACCCGCCATTTTTTGCGCCTCGGGCACTCGGCCACAGGCATAAGTTGTGCTAACAGGCCCAATAAGCTGAGCTAATTAGCGCGTCCGCGGCCGGAATCCGGCGACTTTTCTTTGCAAGCGGAGCGAATTTTGCTCTCTTAACCGTTTCTTATGCCCAACAAAGCTACCCTCAAGCTCGACGATAAAGAATTCAACTTGCCCATCATCACCGGCTCCGAGGGGGAACAGGCCGTTGACATCGGCAAGCTGCGGGCGGACACCGGGCTGATCACTTATGACGACGGCTTCGGCAACACCGGTTCCTGCCAGAGCGACATCACCTTCATCGACGGCGACGTGGGCATCCTGCGGTACCGCGGCTATCCCATCGAGCAGCTCGCCGAACACTCCTCCTTTGTCGAAACTTCCTATCTGATCATCAACGGGGAGCTGCCCAACGCGATCCAGCGCCGGCACTTTGGCGACCTGTTGCGGGAGCATGCGCCCGTGCATGCGGACATGAGCCATCTATTCGAGGGCTTTCCGATGGGCTCGCACCCGATGGCGATTCTCTCGGCGCTGCTGAACTCGCTCGGCTGCTACTACCCGCACCTCGCCACCAACAATCCCCGCGAGGACCTGGCCAACTTCGAGGAGTCCTCCGCCATCGCCATCTCCAAGGTGCGCACGATCGCGGCCATGTCCTACCGCAAGAGCCACGGCCTGCCCTACATCTACCCGAAGCGCTCCCTGCCGTACTGCGAGAATTTCCTCCACATGATGTTCTCGCATCCAGACGAGGACTACAAGCCGACCCCCGAGGTCGTCGCCGCGCTCAATCTGTTCCTCCTCCTCCATGCCGACCATGAGCAGAACTGCTCGACCTCGACCGTCCGCATGGTGGCTTCGTCCGGCGCCAATCTCTTCGCCTCGACCGCCGCCGGCGTATGCGCGCTCTGGGGCCCCCTGCACGGCGGCGCCAACATGGCCGTGCTCGCGATGCTCGAGAGCATCCACGCCGAGGGCGATGACGGCACGAAGTTTGTCGAGGCCGCCAAGTCCGGCAAGGGCGGCCACCGCCTGATGGGCTTCGGCCACCGCGTCTACAAGAACTACGACCCGCGCGCCAAGATCATCAAGGCCAGCTTCGACAAGGCGCTCGCCAGCCTCGGCATCAGCAACGATCCCCTGCTCAACATCGCCCGCCGCCTCGAGGACGCCGCGCTGAAGGACGACTATTTCCTCTCGCGCAAGCTCTACCCCAACGTCGATTTCTACAGCGGCCTGATCATGCGGGCCCTGGGCATTCCCCAGAACATGTTCACCGTGATGTTCGCCATCGGCCGCATGCCCGGTTGGATCGCCCACTGGCGCGAGGTGGCCGCCAACCCGAAGAACAAGATCTACCGCCCCCGTCAGATCTACGTCGGCAAGACCGTGCGCGACTACGTGCCGATGGACAAGCGCGGGTGAATCGGCGCGCGGCGCCTGCTCCTTGGGCGCGGGCTGCCGCCGACTCGCAGGGGCGCAGACTTGCCGCGCCCCGGTTATTTCTTTCCCGCCTCCGCGTGCAGCACGTCGTCGAGCGTCAGGCCCGTCAGCGTCTCGATGCCCTTCAGCAGCCGCCAGAGCGCGAACATCATCATCGCCATGCTCGGCACCACGATCACCGGCACGCTCCAGAAATGCATCTGGCCCAGCTCCGCGGTGAACTCCGACGTCCCGGCCGGGCTGCGCAGCAGGTACCGCGCGAGCGCGAAATTGATTCCTGCGCTCACCAGAAACGTTCCCGCCAGCAGATAGCTCGTGCCGGCCAGCAGTCGGTCCAGCCCGGCCGTCTGGCCCCGCTCCGCCAGCGCGGCGTCCACTTTGGCGGTATTGATGATTTGCTCGTTGTAGAGCAGCTCGCGCACCAGCGGGCGCTTCGTGCGCGTGGAGCCGAGGACAAACAGCCCGATCACCGTCGGGATCGCCGCGTCCTTGATCGCAAAGCCCAGTCCGCCCACCTTGAGCAGTCCCAGTCCGCCGGACAGCAGCACGCTCAGAAAGCCAAGCACCGAAAGGACGTTGGTGTGCCGGCGCTTGATGAAATCCCAGATGCCGTAGCCAAGCGGAAAGGACAGGCCGACGACCAACCCCCAGACGGGTCCAAGCCGGTTCTCGCCGCTCAGCTTGGTCAGCACCAGGGTCGGCACCACGAGGTTGCAGGCCAGGTTGATGAGGAGGTTTTCGCGCTTCGGCGGAGGTTTGGACACATCCGGAGTGAAGAAGGAAGCCGTGAGACCCGAAAGCAGAATCATCCGGGGAGCGCATTTTCATGGTTTCATGGCTTCCTGCTTTGTCTCAAGCTCCGGATCCATGCTTCTTCTTGGCGTCAACATCGACCACGCGGCCACCGTCCGGCAGGCCCGCTACCGGCTGGCCGACCAGGCCAATGATCCGGCGGTCGAGCCCGATCCGGTTGCGCTGGCGATGGCGGCCGAACGGGCCGGTGCCGACGGGATCACCATTCATCTGCGCGAGGACCGGCGGCACATCCAGGAGCACGATGTCTGGCGCGCCCGCGGGACTATCGCCACCCGGCTTAACTTGGAAATGAGCTGTACGCCGGCGATGACTGAATTCGCGCTCCGGTTGAAGCCTGACTCCGTTTGCCTTGTGCCTGAGAACCGCACCGAGGTCACCACCGAAGGCGGCCTGGATATTGTCGGCAACCGCGACCGGGTGCAGGCGACCATCGAGGCCATGAATGCGGCCGGCATCAGCACCAGTCTCTTCATCGATCCCGAACCGGAGCAGATCGAGCTGGGGGCGAAACTCCGCGCCCCGTGGATCGAGCTCCACACGGGGGCGTACGCGAACAGCTACTACACGCCCCGCCGTGCCGCGGAGCTGGCACGCCTGCGTCACGGGGCCGAGCTGGGTCACCGGTGCGGGCTGACGGTCAACGCCGGCCATGGCATCAATTACGTCAACATCGCCGAGGTGCGCACGCTCCCGCACCTGCACGAGCTGAACATCGGCCACAGCATCATCAGCCGCGCGCTCTTCACCGGCATCGAGGAAGCCGTCCGCGAAATGAAGGCGAGGATGAACCCATGAAAATATTTGCCATCACCGACGCTGAGCAGGCTGTGCTCATAATAAGTGGGTTGGTGCTGCTGACCCTCTCTCTGATCGCGCGCATAGCGGTCGGGTTGTTCGGAAAAATTTTCCAGCGGCGGCAAAAACGAAAGCAGGATGAAAAGGACTACGGGCCGTTAAAATAAACTTTCCCAATGAATTTCCAACTCCCCCCCGGTGGCATCCTGCTCGGCCTCGGCTGCGACCTCATCGAGGTGGAGCGCATCCGCGGCGTGCTGGAACGGCAGGGGGAACGCTTCCTCACCCGCGTTTTTACCGATGAGGAACGGGCCTACTGCCTCGCGATGAAACATCCGCACCCGCATCTCGCCGCCCGCTGGGCCGCCAAGGAGGCGGTTTCGAAATGCTTCACCACCGGCATTGGGGCGGAGCTGGCTTGGAAATCGGTTTCCGTTTACCACGGTTCCCGGATGGAGCCGCTCATCCGCCTCGACGCGCAGGGCACGGCGCTGCTCCGACACTTCGGCGGCACGGGCATCCTGCTCACGCTCTCGCACACCGAAACCTCCGCGATGGCCGTGGCCGCCATGATCAAATCCAGCCCATGAAAAAGATGACTCCAGGCCGGACGAGCAAAGGTAGGGCGAACCGTCCCAGTGAGCCGAAAGCCTCTTCAGGCAGCGAACAGCTCTCGCGGCTCGGCGCGGACGCCTCGCCCTACCTTCAGACCTGCGCCCATCTCATCCTCAGCTGCGAACAAGTCGGGAGTTTGGAGGAAGCCTTGTTTGGCGGCGACGAGGCGCGGGAGTGGCCCGCCATGCAGGCCGCCGGCCGTGCGGTGGCCGGGGCGGTTCTCCGCGACTTTGAGGAGATTGGGGGCTTTCCCGCGGACGGCCGCGTGCTGGTGCTGGCGGGCAAGGGCCACAATGGCGGCGATGCCCTGCTGGCGGCCCAGCAGATTCTCCTCCGGTATCCGGCCGCGCGGACGGTGGTGATCTTTGCCTTTGGCCAAAGACCGCTCCGGCCGCTCGCCGCCCGTGCCTGGCGCGAGCTGGCGCAGTTTGCGGCCGAGCGGATTGCTGTAGGCCAGGTCGCTGACCTGGCGGGTTCGTCGCGTAGCACGGGCACGCTGCCCGTAAACATCCCCAGTGCCTTGGGTTGCCAAACCTCGATCACCGGGGTCAGCGACCCCGGCTACACCCAAGCCGACGCCAGCTTCGGGGCATCGAACCCATTGCGAGTGCACTCGAAACAAACCGCGCATCGCCCTAATTCACCTGCGACGGAGATGAATCATGGGCAAGATGCCCATGCCACTTCTTACGATCTCTGTCTCGACGGTGTATTCGGTTTCCAGTTTCGTCCGCCGCTCGATCCCGCCACCGCCGCGCTGCTCGCCGGTGTCAACGCGCTGCCCATCCGCCTGCGCGCGGCCGTGGATCTGCCGAGCGGCCTCGACGCCCCGGACGCCTTTCGTGCCGACTTCACCTACGCGACCGGCGTGGTGAAAACTCCGGTGCTTGCGCTCCCCACCGCCGGCCGCCTCCGCTATCTCGACCTGGGTTTCTTCACCGCTCCGACCCCACTAACACGTCAACTATTAGATGACATGTTCGTGGGGGACCGCGTATTGACGGCCGGGTTGCTGGCGCCGTTGGGCGGGTTGCGGGCGGCGGGCTGCGACAAGCGCAGCTTTGGTCACCTGCTCGTGCTGGGCGGGTCGCGCAGCTATCCGGGCGCGGTGCTGATGGCCGTGCGGGCGGCGTTGCGCAGCGGGGTGGGGCTGGTGACGGCCTTTGTGCCCGAGTCGCTCGCGCCCGCGTTTGCAGCCTGCTCGCCGGAGGCGATGTGGGTGGGCTGGCCCGAAACCCCCGCGGGCGGACTGGCTTTGGAGGGCCTGCACCTGTTGCGGGAACGGCTGGAGCGGGCCGCGGCCCTTTTGATTGGCCCCGGACTGGGTCGCGAGCCCGAGACGCTGGCCCTGGTGGCGGAGGTGCTGAAGGCGACCGACCGGCCGGTGCTGCTGGATGCGGATGCGTTGCAACCGGAACTGGTTCGCGCCGGGAATGGGCCGCGGGTGCTGACGCCGCACGCGGGCGAATTTGCGAGGATCGCGGGAGGCAAGACGCTGGAAGAGTTCAGTGCGGAACTTGGTGCGACGGTGGTCTTGAAGGGGCCGGTGACGCGGATTGTGGGCGGCGGATCTGCGAAATCGAAGGCCGGAGGCCGGTCACAGACCGGCCCTACTTTGTATTCTTTTTTTGGCGGCCCGGTGCTGGCGCGTGGCGGTAGTGGGGATTTGCTGGCGGGGCTGACGGGCGGATTGCTCGCGCAGACACCGGAGGATCCATTGCTGGCCGCGACTCGCGGGGCGCTCTGGCACGGCCTGGCGGCGGACCGGCTCGCACGGGCGCACGGACAGGTCGCGGTGGAGACGACGCAGCTGCTGGATTTTCTGTCGGAGGTCCTGCGCGAGCGTGCAGGAACCGATGACTGCAATCGTCCCGCTTCTCCCGCGGCGGGCTAAACGGAAGAATCGGGCCTTTTGGTATGAATGAGACTGATACACTCACCGAGGCGCAGGCCTATCTGGTGCTGAATGCGCTGCCTAACATCGGGCCGATCACCCTCAACCGGCTGTTGGCGGACCTGGGCGGGGATCCCTGCGCGATCTTCACGGCCGGGGCGCGGCGGCTGGAGCAGGTCCGGGGCGTCGGGCCGGTCATCAGCGCGAGCATCACGGGCTGGCGCGAGCAGTTTGACCTCGCGCGCGAGGAGGAGCGGATGGCGCAGTCGAACGTGACCTTTGTCACCGCCCCCGAGGCCGCGTATCCGAAGCTGTTGCGGGAGATCAACGACCCGCCGATCGGCCTGTATCGCAAAGGCAAATACGACTTTGACCGGCCCTGCCTCGCCATCGTGGGCAGCCGGCGCACGACGCTCTACGGGCAGAGCGTGGCGAAGAAACTGGGCGCGGAACTGGCCCGGCTGGGCTTCTGCGTGGTCAGCGGGCTGGCCCGCGGCATCGACACGGCGGCGCACGAGGGGGCGCTGTCGGTCGGCGGCAAGACCGCGGCCGTGCTGGGCACCGGCATCGATCTCATCTATCCGCCGGAGAATCTGGCCTTGTTCAGGCAAATTGAGGAGACGGGCGCGATTGTCTCGGAGTTTCCGTTCGGCCGGCGGGCGGACCGGCAGTCGTTCGCGATGCGCAACCGCATTGTGGCGGGCATGTGCGAGGGGGTGATTGTGGTGGAGAGCGATGTGAGCGGCGGCTCGATGATCACGGCGAAGTTCGCCGGCGAGCAGGGACGGCTGCTGTTTGCCGTGCCCGGCCGGATCGACCAGGCGACGAGCGCGGGGTGCCACCAGCTAATCCGCGACGGCGCGACCCTGCTGACCAGCGTGGACGACATCCTGAGCGAGATGAATTACCTCGACGGGTTGCGTCCGTCGGTGATTCCGGCGAAGGCCGGCAAAGAGGCTGCTCCAGCGGAGCTGAATCTGGACGAACAAAAAGTCCTGGCTGGCTTTGCGGGTGGCGCGCTGGTGAGCCTGGACACGTTGGTGGGACAGACGGGCCTGCCGGTGGCGCAGCTCTCGGCGACGCTGATGCTGCTCGAGCTGAAGCGGCTGGTCGTGAAGCGGGCCGACGGGACCTTCGAGGCGCGAGGCTAAGGCGGAAAATTTAAGCAGGAACCCAGGAATCGGAGTTTGAAATTCTTCCTGGCTTCCTGCTTATCAAACTTTTGTTTTCAACCCGGGGGCCAGGTCATCTGGCGTTTGGCCAGCAGGTGGATGTGGAGGTGCGGGACGGATTCGCAGGCGTGGGGACCGTGGTTCACCACGAGACGGAAACCCTCGGCGAGATTGAGTTTTTTCGCGACGGTGCCGGCCACCAGCAGCAGGTGTCCGAGGACGGCCTGGTCGGCGGCGGTGGCTTCGCCGACGCGGGGGATGGGCTGCTTCGGGATGATGAGCAGGTGGACGGGCGCGGCCGGCTGGATATCGTGGATGACGATGCAATGCTCGTCCTCGTGTTCGATGCGGGCGGGAATCTCGCGGGCGATGATGCGCTGGAAGAGGGTGGGGGGCATGGTGAATTCTTACAGGAGGAAACGGAGTTAACGGAGAGGGATCAGCGGTTGGCACCTGGAAGGATCAGACGGGAGACACCGTCGGTCAGGCGGGTTTCGTTGAAGTTGATGAGCAGGCCGACGGGTAGGTTGAGCAATTTCATGTAACTCAAGAGTTGTGCCTTGTGGACGGGCAAAATCTTTTCGACGGCATTGGCCTCGACGAGCACACAGCCTTCGACCAGCACATCAAAACGGAGCGGTTCTTCGCGGACGAAACCTTTGTAGGATACAGTCACCAGCTTCTGGTTGGCCGTCTTCAGCTGACGCAGCTCAAGTTCCCGCAGGAGGCACCACTCGTAGATTGACTCGACCAGTCCGGGGCCTTTGTCCCTATGCACTTCAATGGCGGCGGCGATTATGAATTCAGTAAGACCGTCAGCTTTGGTGAAAAGCGGATGCATATCTTCTCCATTCTCTCCGTTTCCTCCTGTAAAACCAAGCTCACAAAAACAGCAGATGCAGCTCGGCGCGGCGGGAGGTGCGGGCGGCGGCGAGGTCGCGGATGTAGGCGAGGGCTTCCTGGTAGTCGCGCTGGCGGCGCGGGGTGGCGCGCCGGCTGGCGGGCAGCAGGGCCGGGCGAAGGTTGGTGACGAGCAGGGTGGATTCGCGGAACGGCGTGAGCAGTTTCAGGCCGGTCATCAGTTCGGCGCGGGCGAACAGCGGGGTGGCCGAGGTGACCGTGCGGGAGGCGTCCCAATGGAAGAAGCCCTGGCGCGGCTCCTGCTCGAAAAACTTGGCCAGCAGGCGGGCGGCGGCGGCGTTGAAGGCGGCGTCGTATTTCGCGGCGAATTCGGGATGCGCCCTGGTCTGCTGCTCCAGTTCGGCCAAGCTGAAGGCGATCGCCTCCTTGATCTGCTGCGCGAGATAGAGGTCCCGCCCGGTGATGCGGCTGAACAGCGCATTGATGAAATGCAGCCGGCGGAGCTCCTCGTTGGAGATGGTAGGCATCAGAGGAGAGATTTAACCACGGATTTCACGGATGAGCACGGATGCAACGCGCCGAGACTGGGCCGAATTCCGCGCCGATGGGGGTAATGGCTGGCAACCCCGATGGGTTAGATCCGGCTCAGCGGTTGCCGCCCTCCGGCTTTTCCAGCGAACTGATTTCGTCCACAAACTCGGTCACGTCGCGGAACTGCTTGTAGATGCTGGCGAAGCGGACGTAGGCGACCTGGTCCATCTTGCGCAGGTGCTCCATCACGGCGTCGCCGATGGCGCGGGACGGAATCTGGTGGTCATACTGCGCCTCGAGGATGTCGATCACGTCCTCGACCAGCATGTCGATCTGCTCCGTGTCCACCGGGCGCTTGTGGCAGGCGGCGCGGGCGGAGCGGACGAGTTTCTCGCGGTCGAAGTCCTCATGCCGGCCGTCGCGCTTGATGACGACGAGTCCTTCACGCACGAGCGTTTCGGTGGTGGTGAACCGGTGGTTGCACTCCAGGCATTCGCGGCGGCGGCGGATGGTCGAACCCTCCTTGCTGATGCGGGAGTCGATCACCTTGTCCTCAATCGAGGTGCATTTTGGGCAGCGCATGGGGGGAGCAGATGTCAGAGGCCAGAAGCCAGATGTCAGAAAAGATGGGAAAAGCGGCTCAGTTGAGCTCCAGGAAGTTTTTCAGAATTTGCATGCCGTCGGGGGTGGCGATGCTCTCGGGGTGGAATTGCACGCCCCAGACGGGGAGCGTCCGGTGGCGGAGCCCCATGATTTCACCCTCGGCGGTTTCGGCGGTGATGGCCAGACAGTCGGGCAGGGTGGCGCGTTCGACCAGCAGGGAATGGTAGCGGGTGGCGGGGAAGCCCTGGGGCAGGCCCCGGAAAACGTCGGTGTTCTGGTGCAGGATCGGCGACGTCTTGCCGTGCATGAGCCGTCCGGCGCGGACGACTTTGCCGCCGAAATGGTGGCCGATGGACTGGTGGCCGAGGCAGACCCCGAGGATGGGCTTCTTGCCGGCGAAGGCGCCGAGGATGGCCAGCGAGACGCCGGCCTCGGCCGGGGAGCACGGCCCGGGGGAGAGGAGAATCCGGTCGGGGTTGAGCGCGAGGGCCTCGGCGGGTGTGATCTCGTTGTTCCGGAACACGCGCTGTTCCACGCCCAGCTGACCGAAGGCCTGGACCAGATTGAAGGTAAACGAGTCGAAATTGTCGATGACGAGCAGCACGGCGGAATTGCGGATTGCGGATGGTGGAGAGTGGAATCAAAACGACTTCTGCGTCCGCTGCAAACCGCATTTCAGGGAGGGGAAATTTCCTATGGGTTATCGCCTAACGCTCATGGGGCAATTTCTGGGCTCGGACAATGACTCAAAGAGTGATAGCCAATAACCATTAACCCATCTTCTCCCCCCTTCCAACTGCTCGCGACCGACTCCGCCACCGCCGCACGGCGGGGCCGGCTGCAGACCCGTCACGGGAAGGTGGAGACGCCCATCTTCATGCCGGTCGGCACCCAGGGCACGGTCAAGGCCGTGACGCCGGCGCAGTTGCGCGAGATCGGCGCCCAGATCATCCTGGGCAACACCTATCACCTCAACCTGCGCCCCGGCAGCGAGCTCATCCGCGAACTCGGCGGCTTGCACCGGTTCATGGGCTGGGACGGGCCGATCCTGACCGACAGCGGCGGCTTCCAGGTTTTTTCGCTGGCCAAGCTGCGGAAGCTGCACGACGACGGGGTGGAGTTTCAGTCGCACCTTGACGGGGCAAAATGTTTCCTCGGTCCGCGAGAGGTGATGGCGATCCAGGCCAACCTCGGCAGCGACATCGCGATGGTGATCGACGAGTGTCCGCCCTGGCCCTGCGAGCGCGACGCTTGCGCGGGGGCCGTTGCGCGCAGCCTCCGTTGGGCGCGGCAATGCCGCGAGATCGCGGCCGGCAGCGGCTTTCTCGCCGCGGGCCACCACCTCTTTGCCATCGTCCAGGGCTCGACCTTCGACGATCTGCGGCGGGAGGCGGCGGAGGCGCTGGGCGCGCTGGATTTCCCCGGCTATGCGGTGGGTGGGGTGAGCGTGGGCGAGCCGGAGCCCGAGATGCTGAAGCAGGTGGGTGCGACCACCCCGTTTCTGCCGGCGGACAAGCCGCGCTACACCATGGGCCTCGGCACGCCGCCACAGCTGCTGAAGATGATCGCGCTGGGGGTGGACATGTTTGACTGCGTGCTGCCGACCCGGGTGGCGCGCAACGGGCTCGTCTTCACGCCCGACGGTCCGCTGAACCTGCGCAACGAGCGTTTCCGCACCGATGCCGGCCCGATCGTGGAGGGGCTGGACAACTACACCTGCCGGAATTTTTCCCGCGCCTATCTGCGGCACCTGACGATCGCCGGCGAGATCCTTGGCTGCACGCTGCTGACGATCCACAACCTGCATTTCTATCTCGACCTCATGGCCCAGGCCCGGGCTCACATTGAGGCGGGCGATTACGGGGCATGGCATCAGGGTTGGATCGCGCGCTACGAGGCGGGCGCAGCGGCCCGGGTGGCTTGAAGGCGGAGTCCGGATTTCGGATTGCGGAATGGGCAAACGCTGCAAATCTGGCCTAGCTATTTCACAACCCGCATTTCGCACCCCGCATTTCCCATGAGAATTCTCGTCACCGGCGGCGCCGGCTTCCTCGGGTCCCATCTGTGCGACCGGCTGTTGCGCGATGGCCATGAGGTCGTTTGCGTGGACAACCTTTTCACCGGGCGGAAGCAGAACATCCAGCATCTGCTGGGCAATCCGAACTTCGAGTTCGTACGGCACGACATCATCGACCATTTCAAGTTCGAGGTGGACCAGATCTACAACCTCGCCTGCCCCGCTTCGCCGCCGCACTACCAATACAACCCGATCAAGACGATCAAGACCTCGATCCTTGGCGCGATCAACTGCCTCGGTCTCGCCAAACGCACCCGTGCCCGGGTCTTTCAGGCGAGCACGAGCGAAATCTACGGCGACCCGCAGGTGCATCCCCAGCCGGAGAGCTACTGGGGCAACGTCAACCCCATCGGCCGGCGTTCCTGCTACGACGAGGGCAAGCGCTGTGCGGAAACCCTCTTCTTCGACTATCACCGCGAGCACAAGGTCGACATCCGCGTCGTCCGCATCTTCAACACCTACGGTCCGCGCATGCACGAGGCGGACGGTCGCGTGGTTTCCAATTTCATCGTCCAGGCGCTGCGCGGCGACGACCTCACCATCTACGGCCACGGCTCGCAGACCCGTTCGTTCTGCTATGTGGACGACCTGATTGAGGGTTTCGTCCGCTTCATGGCGCAGACCGAGACGGTGGGGCCGTTGAACCTCGGCAATCCGGGTGAGTTCACCATGCTGCAGCTTGCGGAGCTCACGCTCAAGCTGGTCGGCGGCAAGTCGAAGATCGTGCACAAACCGCTTCCGCCCGATGATCCGAAGCAGCGCCGGCCGGACATCACCCTGGCCCGGCAGGTGCTCAAATGGGAACCGACGGTGCAGCTGGAGGAAGGATTACAACGGACGATCGCTGATTTCCGGGCCCGCATTTGACCCTCCCGGTTGCCAGCCGAGTCGGCGCGAACCGGCTCCGGTGCAGGCGGTTCGGGTGAGACAGGAAGGCGCAGTTTCCGCCTCAAGGCCGGGTTGAACTGACCTAGCTTGATGGTTGGCGGGCGGGAGGATGGAAAAGGCGTGCCGGATGGCTTTTCAGAGGCAAAACCACCCATTCGCCGGTGGCATTTGCCATTTGCCAAGTTGATGGCGCGCCCTACGCTCCCGGCCTTTCATGCTCTCTTTCCTCTTCAAGCCTTTTGCCGGCCGGCACTATCGAAAATTTCTCGAGGCGTGCCGCCCCGTCGTCGTGCGCATCAATGAATTTGAGCGGGGATATCAGACGCTCACCGACGAGCAGCTCCGGGCCAAGACCGATGAGTTCCGGGCGCGCCTGAAGCAGGGCGAGACGCTCGACCAGATTCTGCCCGAGGCGTTTGCCGCCGCGAAAAACGCCGCCCGCCGGCTCGTCGGCCGCAAGGTGCTCGTCTGCGAACACGAGCTGGAATGGAACATGGTCCACTTCGACGTGCAGCTCATCGGCGGCATGGCCCTGCACCAGGGCCGCATTTCCGAGATGGCCACCGGCGAGGGCAAAACCCTCGTCGCCACCCTGCCGCTCTACCTCAACGCCCTCAACGGCCGCAACGCCCAGCTCGTCACCGTCAACGACTACCTCGCCCGTCGCGACTCCGAGTGGATGGGCCACCTGTATAATTTCCTCGGGCTCACCGTCGGCTGCATCCAGCAGCAGATGCCTTCCGAGCTCCGGCGCGAGATGTACAACCGCGACATCACCTATGGCACGGCCAGCGAGTTCGGTTTCGACTACCTCCGCGACAACGGCATGGCCACGCGCAAGGAGGACCAGGTCCAGCGCGACCACTGGTATTGCATCGTGGACGAAATCGACTCGATCCTTGTGGACGAGGCGCGCACCCCGCTGATCATCTCCGGCCCCGCGCCGATCGAGCGCGAGCAGCCCTTCACCCGTCTCAAGCCCAGCATCGACCAGCTGGTCAACGACCAGGTGCGGCTCTGCAACCGGCTCGTCGGCGAGGCCAAGGAACTGCTGGAGAAACCCGCTCCGTCCAACGACGACCGCGACCTGGCCGCCCGCAAGATGCTCCAGGTCAAGATGGGGCATCCGAAGAACAAGCAGCTCCTCCGCCTCATGGAGACACCCGAGTGGCGCAAGCTGCTCGACAAAAATGAGACGGACATGAACAGCGATTTTCAGAAGGAGGAGATGTTCCGGCTCAAGGAGGTGCTCCTCTACGTCATCGACGAGCGCCAACAGCAGGCCGACCTCACGGAAATCGGCCGCACCAAACTCCGGCCCGACAATCCCGACGCCTTCGTGATGCCCGACCTGGCCACGGAATTCAGCGACCTGGACCGCGACCACAGCCTCGCGCCCGAGCAGCGCGAGGAGAAGAAGCTCGCCGCCCAGCAGCGCTACGCCGTCGTGTCGGAGGACATCCACGCCATTTCGCAGCTCCTGCGCGCCTATTCGCTCTACGAGCGCGATGTCGAGTATGTCGTGCAGGAGGGCAAGGTCATGATCGTGGACGAGAATACCGGGCGCGTCATGCACGGCCGGCGCTGGTCCGACGGCCTGCACCAGGCGGTTGAGGCCAAGGAGAACGTCAATATCGAGCGGGAAACGCGGACCTACGCCACCATCACGATCCAGAATTACTTTCGCCTCTACGAAAAGCTCGCCGGCATGACCGGCACGGCCGAAACCGAGGCGACCGAGTTCAACGACATCTACCGCCTCTCGGTGCAGGTCATTCCGACCAACCAGCCCTGCATCCGCACCGACCGCAACGACTCGATCTTCAAGACCCGCCGCGACAAGTACGCCGCCGCTGTGCGGGAGATCGAGGAGGCCAACAAGCGCGGCCAGCCCGTCCTCGTCGGCACTGTGTCCGTCGAGTCTTCCGAACTGCTCTCGCGGATGCTCAAGCGCGCCGGGGTCATCCACACCGTGCTGAACGCCAAGTTCCACCAGCAGGAGGCAGAGATCGTTTCCCGCGCGGGCTTGCGCGGAGCGGTCACGATCGCCACCAACATGGCCGGCCGCGGCACCGACATCAAACTGGGCGAGGGCGTGCGCGAGCTCGGCGGCCTGTTTGTCATCGGCACCGAGCGCCACGAGTCGCGCCGCATCGACCGCCAGCTCCGCGGCCGCTGCTCGCGCCAGGGCGACCCCGGCCTGACCAAGTTTTTCCTCTCGCTGGAGGACGATCTCATGCGGCTCTTTCTCCAGGGCAACCTGGCCTCCCGCCTGATGGAGGGCTCGATGAAGGATGGCGAGGAGTTGGAGCATCCCTGGCTCAACCGCTCCATCGAAAGCGCCCAGAAGAAGGTCGAGCAGCAGAATTTCGCCGCCCGCAAACGCCTGCTCCAGTACGACGACGTGCTCAACCAGCAGCGCGAGGTGATCTACGGCATCCGGAATGCCGCCATTCATTCGGCGCGCCCCAAGGACATCATCTTCGAGCAGATCGAGGAGGAGGTGGCTTCCCGGCTCGCGCTCACCGGTCTGGGCGAAAAGGGCGGGATCAATCAGACGGCGATGGAAAGCTTCGTCGGCTGGGTCAACGCCACCTTTCCCATCGGCCTTAAGCTGGAGGAGGTCACCGGCAACGACCGCGAGGCGCTGGCCAAACTTGTGGTTGGGCGCGTGCAGTCGGCCTACACCGTGAAGGAATCCGTCGAGGTGCCGGAGGCGCTGGAGCGCTACGTCATCATCAACGCCATCGACCATCACTGGCAGGAACATCTCACCGAGATGGAGGAACTGCGCCGCAGCATCGGTCTGCGCAGCTACGGCCAGAAGGATCCGCTGGTTGAATACAAGGGCGAGGCCTACAAGTATTTTGAGGAGCTGATGGGCAATGTGCGCCTGCAGATCTGCACGAGCCTGTTCCGCAACGCCTCCAACCTGTCGGTCTTTGAGAACATGCTGGCGGTGTTGAGCCGCAGCGCCCGCGCCGTCGGCCCGGCCGACGTGCCGGCCGCGCCCGCGCCGGCGACCCGGGCCCCGGAGGCTCCGGCCGCCCCGGCGCCGGACAAGGAGATCCAGCTCCCCAAGATCACCATCCGCCGCGATGCCCCGAAAGTCGGGCGCAACGACCCCTGCCACTGCGGCAGCGGCAAAAAATTCAAGAACTGCCACGGCGCCTGAGCACCGTCTCAGCAGCTCGAGCAATCCGGGCGGCTGGCGGTGGCGGTTTCCCGCTGCACGAGCTGCAGGTCCGGCCGGATGTTCCAGCCCAGATGCTGCCAGAACGTCTGGCCGGTACGGTTGCTGGAGAAGAGAAACAGGTTGCACTTGGGAATGCCCTCGGTGCGGAGCTTCTCCAGGCAGGCGGTCACCAGTTTCCGGCCGACGCCGCGGCGCCGCCACCGCCGCGCCACGGCCAGGTGATGCAGATAACCGCGGCGTCCGTCGTGTCCGCACAGCAGCGTGCCAATCACCCGGCCGCGGACCGTAGCCACGAAGCTGAGACCGGGATTCCGCCGCAGGAAACGCCCGATCGCCTCGCGCCGGTCGGAGTCGTTGAGGCCGATGCCCTCCGTCCTTTTCCAGAGCGTCAGGACCTCGGTGAAATCGGCGAGACTGAACCGGCGATAGCGGATGACGGCGGGGGCGGGCATGAGGGCGAGGATTTCGGGGGCAGGAAAATCATTCAGGCCCGCGACGGCGAGGCGAAAGGCGCGTGGGCCAGCGGGGCAAGTCAGGCGTTGACGTTGGCCGGTGTTCTATCGCGGTTACCCGGGCGGAAAAGCTGGTCGAGGCCGATGCCGAGGAGGGTGCCCAAGGCATACCAGACGAGGTCCGTGAAATGAAAACCGTGGCCGAGCGCAATGCCGCCGAGCCAGGTCCCGCGTACGGATTCAATCCACGGGGCGTGGTAGAGCTGGGTGAATTCGACGAGCGTTGAAATGGCCAGGGCAATGGTTGCGAGGCGGGCAGTCGGGAGGCGGGGGAAGCAGACGCGCAGCAGCATATAGACCGCGGTGGTCCAGAGCGCATCGCCGGCCGCCTTCGTCAGCAGGCCGGGCCAGCCATGGGTGAGGTGGGAGCGCACGCCGAGCCCGGCGGCGATGACGAGGGCAAGCGCGATGACGGCGCGAAGGCGGTTCACGCAGAAAGCCCGACCGAACCGGAATGGGGGCGCAAGCTTCGGGTGCCTGAACGTCGAACGACCTTGAGTGTCCGGGCGGGTTCGGGGCAGTGTGGGCGGCGATGCCCGAGCCTTTTCCTGTCGACGACCTCCACGACGTGCCGCCTCCGTTCTGGCGGCGGCGTGCGGACGGGGTGTGGGCGGTTCTGGTTTTTGTGCTCACCGCCGGGCTCACCGTGGTGGCGTTCCCGCCGTTCCAGCTGCCCGAGGCCGCCTACGTGCTGGCCGCGCCGGCGGCGCTCTGGGCCTACCGGCGGCCGGGGTTCCGTCTGTTCGCTGCGACCGTCCTCGGGGCACAGATGGTCGCGTGGACGGTCATCCTCGGCTGGCTGCATCATGTGACGTGGGGCGGACTGCTGTTGCTCGGTCCGTTCATCGGCCTGTGGGTGGGTTCCTGGTTTCTCGGGGCTTGGTCGCTGCTGCCGCGGCTGCCGGGCCGGCCGGCGGTGGTGCGGGTTTTCGCGATGTTCGGTCTGGCCGGGGCGTGGGTGGTGGTGGAGTGGTCGCGCACGTGGGTGCTGACCGGATTTCCCTGGCTGCCGCTGGCGGCGAGCCAATGGCAGCGGGTGAGCATCCTGCAAATCGCGTCCTACACCGGCGCGGGCGGCGTGGCGTTTGTGCTGGTGGCGATGAACCTCGGGTTTGCGGCGTATGCCCACCGGCTGTTTTTCGAGGATGCCAAGGGCATCGCGCGGCGCAGCCAGGAGTTTCTGGCGGCGATGTTCCTGCTATTGGTCTGCCTCACCGTGCACGTGCGGGAGGCGTTCAACCGCGGCCGGTATGCCGTGCCGCTGGCGCGGGTGGCGCTGGTCCAGCCGTACATCCCGCAGGCGGCGAAATGGGATCCGACGCAGGACCAGGCGATCCTCAAGGTGCTCGAGCAGACGACGCTGGATGCGGCCGGCGCGCAGCCCGAGCTCATCCTCTGGCCCGAAGCGACCACGCCGTGGGCGGTGAAGGGGGACGACCTCGCGCGGGCGTTTGTCGAGTCGCTCGCGCAGCGGGCCCGGGCGCCGCTGCTGCTGGGTTCCATCGTGATCGAGCGCGGTGGTGCGTCCGGCGAGCCCTGGTATAACGCGGCGCTGGTGGTCGACCCGGCCACGGGACTCGCCTCGGAGTATTACGCCAAGCGCCACCTCGTGCCGTTCGGCGAGTATGTGCCGTGGCGGCCGCTGTTCGGCTGGCTCAAGAAATTTGTCGAGGTGGGGGACAACGACTGCTCGCCCGGCACGGCGCCCGTGCCGCTGACGGTGCGGTTGCGCCGTGGGCCATTGGTCGTGGGGCCGCTGGTGTGTTATGAGGATCTGTTTCCGGATCTTGCGCGCAGCAGTGCACGGGCGGGGGCGGAAGTGCTGACGGTGCTGACAAACGATGCTTGGTATGGCGAGGGTGGGGCGGCCTACCAGCATGCGGCCGGAGCGGTGCTGCGCGCCATTGAGACGCGCCGGCCGGTGCTGCGCTGCGGCAACGGCGGCTGGAGCGGCTGGATCGACGAATTTGGCAGCGTCCGGGCCGTGCTCACCCGCGATGCCGCCGGGAAGATCAGCACCGATCCTACGGCGGCCGGCACCATCTATTTTCGCGGCGGGGCGACGGTGGACGTGACGCGGGACTCGCGCTGGATCGGACAGCAGAGTTTCTATACTGAACACGGGGAGTGGTTTGTGGTTTTTTCAGCCGCGCTAGCCACCCTGGCCGCGCTGGCGCTTCGGGGGTCGCTTCCGCCAGTGGGTGCAGCGGGAAAGCCCAAAGCGACGGAATGAGCCTGACGAGGTGTTGGTCTGGCTCGGTCGGGAAGATCGGAATGTTTTTCATTTCATCGCGGGGGAACGTTTCTGCCGGTCGGAGTGCTGCAAAGCCATGGGGACGATGCCAGTGCCGGTTATCCGGACCCGCGGTGGCTGCGCATATTTTGGCATCGGATGACGGGTGGAAAACGGTTCTGTGATTGCGTCGGCCGATCGCATCGGCCAAGTTGGAGGTCTATGTCATCGGTGGACACACCCGCCCGGCGCAGCCGCGCCATGGTTGAACAGCTGAAGCGCTCGCAGATTTACCGCGACTACGAGCAGGCGTTTCGCGACACGACGGGGTTGCCGATCAACTTGCGGCCGATTGAGGCGTTTGATCTGCCGCACCACAACGATCCGAAGGAGAACCCGTTTTGTGCGCTGCTGGCGAACAGCAACCATTCCTGCGTGGCCTGCATGCAGCTGCAGAAGAAGGTGGAGGAGCAGGCGCGGTTCGCGCCAAAGACGCTGAAGTGCTTTGCCGGCCTGTGCGACTCGGCCGTGCCGGTGCGGGTGGGGGAGAACCTCGTGGCGTTTCTGCAGACGGGCCAGATTCTCCTGCACTCGCCGACGAAGAAGCTGTTTGCGCAGACGACCCGGCAGATTCTGAAGTGGGGCTCGGATGTCGACCTGAAGCAGCTGGAAGAGGCGTATTTTCAGATGCGCGTCATCAACCGCAAGCAGTACGAGTCGATCCTGCGGCTGCTCACCATTTTTGCCCAGCATCTGTCGGGTCTCAGCAACCAACTCGTGGTGCGGGAGGAGAATTCGGAATCGCCCGCGATGGCCAAGGCCCGCGTTTACATTGCCGAGCGCCATGCGGATGAAATCGCCCTTGCGCAGGTCGCGCGCGAGGTGAACATGAGCGCCTGTTATTTCTGCAAGACCTTCAAGAAGACGACCGGCATGACCTTTACGGAGTATCTGGCCCGCGTGCGCGTCGAGAAGGTGAAGAACCTGCTCCTCAATCCGCACAAGCGCGTCAGCGAGGCGGCCTATGCCGTGGGCTTTCAGTCCCTCTCGCAGTTCAACCGGGTGTTCCGGCGCCTTGCGGGCGAGTCGCCCACGGTTTACCGCGACCGTCTGCACCGGCCCAAGGGGCGCGCCAACGGTACCGCCTGAGGGTTTGCGGGGGCCGGGAACGGCTCAAGCTTTCCGCTTGCGGGATGCCGGCGACGGGATGGCGGCGGCCGGTTGTCTACCCGGTTCCGCGTGCACCACCACCACCGGGCAGACCGCCTTCATCAGCACGCCATGGGTCGTGCTGCCGACCAGCAGGTCGTAGAAGGTGGTATGGCCGTGGGATCCGATCACAAGGTAATCGGCTTCGATTCGGGCGGCCTCCGCCACGATGTGGGGTCCGGGCGCACCGGTGAAAAGCAGGCTCTCGCTGGGGACGGCCCCGAGCCTCTTCCGCAGGCGGGAAAGCTGCTTTGCCGCCGCCGCATGGGCGGCCCGGTCCATCGCCGCCAGGTCGTCCACCATCACCCCGTACTCGCTGATGACGACCGGCTGGGGGATGCAGTGCAGCAGGACGACGCGGCCGGCCAGAGCGCGGGCCAGTTCCGCGGCGGTGGCGCAGACGCGGTCGGTGACCGCGGAGAAATCCACCGGGACGAGGATGGTTTTCATGGTTGGGCTGGATGGCGTCGGTCGGTCCGGCGGGATTGCGGCGACGCGCAGGGGTCGCAACCGCGCCTCAGTGCATCATCGGATGATGGCCGGCATGAACCGGAGCCTGCAGCCGGTGCTGGCACACGGAGCAGAATGCCTCCACCTCGCGTTGTGAGATGCCCCGCACCACTTGATAGAGCTCCGCCACGGCGGAGTCCCGGGTGACCGGATCGGGCACGGGCGGAGTGGCCTGCGCCAGCACCAGCGCCTCCAACAGCGCCTGTTCGCCGGCCAGAAAATAGGCGAGCAGGGGATTGCGCCCGCACTCGCAGTTAGCCCGGCCCGCGTGGAGGCCGGTGGTCCGGATGGTCCGATGGCGCAGGTGCGGATCCCGCAGCAGGTGGAGAATTTCGTCCAGGGTCGAATCGAGCAGGTGGACCAGCATGTCGGGATTGGCCAACGGCGTGTTCACCCGCGCGGCGCGCAGCAGCTCCTCCCAGCGCGCACGAATATGCGCACGGCGGCCCAACAGGGTGCACATGAGGTCGGCTTCCATGCGGGCAGTATGCCCTGACTTCGTCCCGTCTGCTCCGCGCGATTTGGCCAATCTTGCGCGTCTTTTGGCGCGCAACTTTTGCCGAGGACAAAATATGCACAGTGCCCGCCAAGTGCTGCGGAGCAGCGTTTTCCCCCCTGGGCTAGGCTGAATCTATGCCTTTTTGCCCTTTCCACGTCCGACTGAAAGCCGCCGCCTCCCGGCTGGGTGAATCCCGGCGGGTCGCCGGTGCGGTGGGTGCGGAATCCGCCTGAAATCCAGCACCATGGCTGTAGTCCCTCTCACTCTTACGATCAGTCTGGGACTGGTCTTTCTTTTTGTTTTCCTTTTCTGGCGCGAACATTCCTGCCGCCGGTTCAGCAGCGCTGAGAGCGAATCCCTGCTGCCCCTGGCCGAGGAGAAGCCCGCCGTCGTGCCGGCTGGGCCCGGTGCGGACCCCTGCGGCTGCCGGGATCGCCGGCAGGCCCCGTGCGCCGGTTGCATGAAGCCCAGTCATGCGGCGCCACCGCCGCCGGTCAGCCTCCAACCTTAACCCATCCCCCTCCGTCCCGCCCATGTCCGAACGCAAAATCACCATCGAATACAACGACCGGATCGTCCGTCAGTTCATGCTCGCCTCCATCTTCTGGGGTGCAGTTGGCATGCTGGTGGGGGTCGTGGTGGCCTCCCAGCTCAACTTCTGGCAGCTCAATTTCAAGACGGCCTGGCTCACCTTCGGCCGGCTGCGGCCGCTGCACACCAACGCGGTCATCTTCGCCTTTGTCGGCAACATGATGTTCGCCGGGGTCTATTACTCGACCCAGCGGCTGGTGAAGGCGCGGCTGGCGAGCGACATCCTATCGCGCATCCATTTCTGGGGCTGGCAGCTGATCATCGTGGCGGCCGCCATCACCCTTCCGCTCGGCCTCACCCGCGGCAAGGAATACGCCGAGCTCATCTGGCCGATCAACCTTGCGGTCGCGGTCATCTGGGTGATCTTCGCGATCAACTTCTTCTGGACCCTCGCCCGCCGCCATGAACCCAGCCTCTACGTGGCCATCTGGTTCTACATCGCGACGATCATCACCGTGGCGATGCTCTACATCGTCAACCACCTGTCGATCCCGACCAGCTTCACCCACAGCTACCCGTTGTTCGGCGGCGTCCAGGACGCCCTGGTCCAGTGGTGGTACGGACACAACGCCGTGGCGTTTTTCCTCACCACGCCGATCCTGGGCATCATGTATTACTTCGTGCCGAAGGCGGCCGAACGTCCGGTCTACTCCTACCGGCTGTCCGTGATCCATTTCTGGTCGCTGGTGTTCGTTTATATCTGGGCCGGGCCCCACCACCTGCTCAATACCGCCCTGCCCGGGTGGCTGCAGATGCTCGGTATGACGTTCTCCCTCATGCTCTGGGCGCCTTCCTGGGGTGGCATGCTCAACGGTCTCCTCACCCTCCGCGGCGCCTGGCACAAGCTCCGCACCGACCCGGTGCTCAAGTTCTTCGCCGCCGGTGTCACGTTCTACGGCATGGCCACCTTCGAGGGCCCCCTCCTCGCCATCAAGTCCGTCAACGCCCTGGCGCACTACACCGACTGGATCATCGCCCACGTCCACGCCGGCACCCTCGGCTGGAACGGCTTCATGGCGGCCGGCATGTTCTACTGGCTGGCCCCGCGGCTTTGGAACAAGCCGCTGTACTCCCAGGCGCTGGCCAACCTCCACTTCTGGATCGGCCTCACCGGCATCCTGCTCTACGTCGCCGCCATGTGGACCTCGGGCATCACCCAGGGCCTGATGCTCAACGCCACCACCGAGAATGGCACCGTCCTCGCGTATCCGAACTTCCTCGACACCCTCAACTCCATCCGCCCGATGATGCTCATGCGGGTGGTCGGCGGCGGGCTTTACCTCGCCGGCTGGCTGATGCTGGCCTACAATATTTTCCGGACGGTCCGCGGCGCCCAGCCGGTCAACGGCACCGTCGAGGTCTTCGTGGTGGAGACCAAGGCGGAGGAGCGGCTCGGCTTCCGCGGCACGTTCTTCAACCCGCCGGTCGTCTTCTCGATCCTCGGCACGATCTTCGCCTGCACGTGGCTCTTCGGGAATGATTTTCTCAAGCTGGTTGGCCTCTTCGGCACCGCGTTCTGGGTCCTGCTCGCCTGGGCCCATTTCGAGGGCCGCAACCGCCAGTGGGGCGTGTGGTACGACCGGCTGCTCGTCAGCGCCCTGCCGTTCACCGTGCTGACGCTGCTGGCCGTCGTCGCCGGCGGCATGATCCAGATCATCCCCACGGTCGTCGTGAACCGGGCGGAAAACGTCGAGGACCGCCGCCAGATCCCGTACACGCCGCTCGAACTCGCCGGCCGCGACCTTTACATCCGCGAGGGCTGCTACCTCTGCCATTCGCAGATGATCCGCACGCTCGTGCCCGATGTGCTCCGCTACGGCGACTATTCCCGCCTTGGCGAGTCCATCTATGACCATCCGTTCCAGTGGGGCTCCAAGCGCAACGGCCCCGACCTCGCCCGCGTCGGCGGCAAGTATCCGGACGTCTGGCACTACCGCCACCTGGAGGACCCGCGCTCCATTTCCGCCGGTTCCAACATGCCCTGCTTTCCGTGGCTGATCACCCAGTCCACCGATGTCGCCGCCCTGCCGTCCAAGATTTCCGTCCAGCGGATGCTCGGCGTGCCGTATCCCGCCTGGACCCCGGCGGAAATCCAGTCCCGCGTGGACACCCAGGCGAAGGAAGTCACCCAACGCCTCCGCGCCGACGGCGTGTACATCGCGCCCGACCGGGAGATCGTCGCCCTCATCGCCTACCTCCAAAAACTCGGCAAATACGAATCCATCGCCCCCAAGGGCCCCGTCGCTCCCTGATCTCCGCCCCTCCTCCCATGCTCAGCCAATCGTCCCTGGACCAACTGGTCGCCGTCATCCCGTGGGTGGCGTTTGCCAGCGCCGTGTCGGTGTTCGCCCCGATCGTCTACCGCGCGCTCCGGATGCGCCGTCCGCAAATCGATCATCTGGCCGGCCTCCCCTTTGCCGACGAAACCGCCGCCCGCCGCCATGACACCGAATAACCCGCCCTCCCCGGCCGAAGCTCCGCTCCGCCCCCACAGCTTCGACGGCATCCAGGAATACGACAAACGTCTGCCGAATTGGTGGCTGCTCACCTTCTACGGCGCGATTGTCTTCGGCATTGTCTGCTGGCTCCGGACGCAGCACTTCGCCGGTCCGGACGACGCGGCCCAACTGCGCGCCGAACTGGCGCGCATCGAGGCCGCCAAGTTCGCCTCGGTGTCCTCCCTCGACGACGCCACCCTCTGGAAGATGAGCCGCAATCCGGTCGTCGTCGCGTCCGGCCGCGCCACGTTCAGCACGACCTGCGTCGGCTGCCATCTGGCGAGCCTGCGCGGCAAGGACGAGAATCCCCAGGCCATCGGCGTCAATCTCACCGACCAGATCTGGATCCACGGCGGCCGGCCGATGGAAATCAATTCCACCATCAACACCGGCGTCCCCGCCAAGGGTATGCCGACCTGGGGTCCCATCCTGGGGCCGAAAAAGATCACGGAGCTCGTCGCCTACGTCCTCAGCTACCACCAGGAGGGCGAGCCGGTCATCGCCGCCCCTTCCACCGCGCCCGCGGTTCCGGCCCCGGTGGCGGGAACGCCGAAATAAGCTGAGGCGCGCGGTGCCTCCGCCGCCACCGGTTGAGGTCAGCCGCAACACTTCCCGCCTCCACCGCCATGCCCGAGCGCGCCATTCCGCTGCCCAACCGCGATACCGTCACGACGATCCGCGCCGACGGCTCCCGCCGGATGTTGCACCCGGCTGACGTCCGTGGTGTCTTCACCACCGCCCGGCGCTGGTTCGCCTGGGTCTTGGTGGCGGTCTATCTTTCGCTGCCCTGGATTCGGATCGGCGGGAATCCGGCGGTGTTCCTCGATATCGCGGGCCGGCGCTTCCACCTGTTCGGGCTGACCCTGGCGTTTCAGGACGCGTGGCTGCTTTTCTTCCTGATCACCGGCCTTGGTTTCGGGCTTTTCTTCGTGACCGCCCTGCTCGGACGGGTCTGGTGCGGCTGGGCCTGCCCGCAGACGGTTTTCCTCGAACACGTGTTCCGTCCGATAGAGCGCTGGATCGAGGGCGATGCGGTCGCGCGCCGGCAGCTCGACGCCGCCCCGTGGAATGCCGCCAAGGTGGCCCGCCGCGGACTCAAGCAGGTCGTCTTCTTTCTCCTCACCGCGGTCATCGCGCACCTGTTCCTCGCCTATTACGTCTCACTGCCCGAGCTGTGGGCGATGATGCGGGCGGATCCGGCGCGGCACTGGGACGCCTTCGTCTTCGTCTTCATCTTCACCGCCGTCCTGTATTTCAACTTTGCCTGGTTCCGCGAGCAGCTCTGCATCATCATCTGTCCCTACGGCCGGCTGCAATCCGCCCTGCTGGACGACCACTCGCTCGTCATCGGCTATGCCAGCGTGCGGGGTGAGCCGCGCGGCAAGCCTGGCACCCCCGACGCCGGCGCGTGCATCGACTGCCTTCGCTGCGTCCAAGTCTGCCCGACCGGCATCGACATCCGTCAGGGGCTCCAGGTCGAGTGCATCGGCTGCGCCGCGTGCATCGACGCGTGCGACGAGGTCATGGTCCGGCTGCAGCGCCCCCGCGGGCTCGTCCGCTATGACTCGCTCAGCGGCTTTGCCGGCCGCCCCACGCGCTGGCTGCGGCCGCGCACGCTGCTGTACGCCCTGCTGCTCACCGTCGGTGCGTCCGTTGCCAGCTGGGCGTTTTCGACGGTGCGGCCAGCCAGCCTTGGAGTGACGCGCATGATCGGCGCGCCTTATTTCGTGGATGCCACCACGGTCCGCAACCAGTTCTTCATCCGGCTGGTGAACAAGCGCAATGTGCCTGCGCAGTTCGTGCTGGTCGTGCCGCCCGCCGGCATTCCCATGGTGCAGATGGGGTTTGACGCGCCGGTCGAAATCGGCCCGCTCGGCGAAGAGGTGCGGCCGTTCATTCTCCAGGTGCCGCGCGCCAGCTACCAGGGGCCGTTCAAGTTCACCGTCCAGGTCCGCGACACCGCGGGAACCTTTGTGCTCACCCGCGAGGTTGAGTTTGTCGGCCCCGACGCCGCCCTGCTTCGCGAGGAGGAAAATGAAAGACCAACCCAAAAGTGACCGCCCGCTCTGGCTGGCCGTCGGCCTCGTCTTCGGGCTGATGCTGCTCGCTTGGGTGGCCGCCTTCATGGTGGCGTCCCGGGCCCATATCGCCGACGCCCCCATCGCCGCCCCGGTGCGGCATGTGCCCTGACATGGAGCTCGCCGCCGTCAACTCGCCTGCCGCCGCCTTCGTGGCGGGTCTCGTTACCAGCCTGCATTGCGCCGGCATGTGCGGGCCGCTCGCGTGCCTGCTCGCGCCCGCGCGGGGTGACCGCACTGATCCGCAGACGGTGGCCACGGTCTATCACACCTCGCGCCTCGCCGGCTATGCCACCCTCGGCGCGGTGGCGGGTGCCCTTGGGGCCGTGCCGCTGGGCTTCTTCGGCAATGCCGGTCTCCGGTTCCTGCCCTGGGTGCTTGTCGCCTATTTTCTGTTTGTCGCCCTTCGGCTCGGCCACCGGCTGCCCCGGCTCGCTTTGCTCTCGCGGGTGCAACTCCGGTTGCAGGGCTGGCTGCGCGGACGGTCCCGCCTGCACGTCGCCGGAATCATGGGCGCGGCCACCCCGTTGCTCCCGTGCGGCCCGCTTTATTTCCTGGTGGCGCTGTCCGCGTTGTCCGGTTCGGCCCTCCGCGGACTGGAGTTCATGCTCGCCTTCGGCCTCGGCACCGTGCCGCTGCTCTGGGTGGTCCAGGCCAACTTCGGCTGGCTGCGCTCCCGTCTCTCCCCCGTTGGCATCGCCCGCACCCAGACTGCCCTCGCCGTGGTGGCGGCCGTCGTGATATCCTGGCGGCTGCGCGGCACGCTGGGCTTCCCGGGGCCAGACGCAAACAGCTTCATCTGCCACTGAACATGAGCACCGTGCTAACCTCTGATGTGGGCGGGGTGTCCTCAACCGGCGAGACCGCCCAACAGCGGGGTGGGGGCACCCTGCCGGCCTCCAAGTCGAAACCCGTTTGCCGCCACTGCGGCGCGCCCTCGCCCCACGCCGACTTCTGCTGCTCCGGCTGCGCCTACGTCTTCCGGCTCATCCACGAGCAGGGCTTCGAGGCCTATTACCACATCAAGGACAGCGTGACGGCCCCGGCCGATCCCTCGCTGCTCCAGGCCCGCGATTACGCCTGGCTCGCCGCCGCGCAGCAGGAGGCCGAGGCCGCCAACCGCGACGCCGGGGCCGCCGGCACCCGCCCGCCCGAACTCCGGCTCGACGTCCAGGGCATCTCCTGCGCCGCCTGCGTCTGGCTCATCGAGCGCCTCTTCACCCGCCAGCCCGGGGCCGGCCGGATTGAAATCAACGCCCAGACCGGCCAGATGCGCCTGCGCTGGATCGCGAACGAGTTCGACGCCCCCGCCTTTGCCCGTGTGCTGCAGAGTTTCAACTACCTCGTCGGCCCCGCAGGCGCCGCCCCTGCGGAGTCCGAAAGCCGCGTGCTGGCGCGCCGCATCGGCCTCGGCACGGCGTTTGCGATGAACGTCATGCTGTTCACGCTCCCGGCCTATTTCGGGATGGACCGCTCGTTCGCCTACGCGCACCTGTTCAGCACGCTGTCGATGGGCTTTGCGACGCTCAGCCTGCTCACCGGCGGCGGCTATTTTCTCGCCCGCGCCGTGCGCCTGCTGCGTGAGCGCACCGTCCATATTGATCTGCCTATCGCGCTCGGCATCGTCGGGGCCTACGCCGGCTCGTTCTACGGCTGGATCGCGGGCCGGGACGAGTTTGTCTATTTCGACTTCGTCAGCGGGTTCATCCTCCTGATGCTCATCGGCCGCTGGGCGCAGGTCGTCGCGGTCGAGCGCAACCAGCGCCGGCTGCTCCGCCTCCAGCCCGCGCCGCCGCAGGTCCGCGTCTTCGGTGCCGACGGGACCACCACCTTAGTCGCACCGTCCCAGCTGCGCGCCGGCCAGCGCTTCGCGGTCGGCATGGGCCACAATGTTCCGGTCGAGGGTCGCCTCGAGACGGACACGGCGGCGTTCAGCCTGGCCTGGATCAACGGCGAACCCGAGCCGCGCGTATTCCATGCCGGCCAGCGCGTCCCCGCCGGCGCGCAGAACCTGGGTCGCGATGACATCCGCCTCACCGCTACGCAGGGCTGGGAGGGATCCCTGCTCGCCGCCCTGCTCCAGCCGGCCGAACGTGCCGGCTACCGCCACCATTTTATTGAGCGCGTCATCCAGATCTACCTGGTTGCCATCCTCGGGATCGCCTTTGCCGCCGGCCTCGGCTGGTGGCTGACGACGCGCGATGCACTCCAGGCGGGGGCGGTGGTCACCGCCATTCTGGTCGTCTCCTGCCCGTGTGCGCTCGGCCTCGCGTTTCCACTTGCCGACGAGATCGCCACGGTGGCCCTGCGCCGCCGCGGGGTCTTTGTGCGCGCCGCCGACCTCTGGCCGCGCCTGCGCCGCGTGCGCCGCCTCGTCTTCGACAAGACCGGCACGCTCACCCTCGAAACCCCCGTCCTGCAAAACCCGGAGGCGCTCGCCGCCCTCGAGGCCGACGCCCGGGCCGCCCTTACCGCCCTCGTGCAGGACAATCCGCACCCCGTCAGCCGCTGTCTCCACGAAGGCCTCCTCGTGGCCGGCCCCGCCGTTCCGCTCGGCGGGGATATCCACGAGACCATCGGCTCCGGTGTGGAGCTCGGGCCCTGGTCGCTCGGCTTGGCCGGCTGGCGCGCGGGCGCAGACACTCTCCCTCCCGATGAAGGCGGGGTGCCCGCACCCCGCTCCGCACCTGTCTGCGCCACGTCCGCCGGCACCGTCTTCGCTCACCACGGCCGCGTGCTCGCCCGGTTCCATTTTGCCGACACCGTCCGCCCCGATGCCACCGCCGAGCTGGCCGCCCTGCGTCGCCGGGGTCTTGGCAGCTTCATTCTCAGCGGTGATCGGGATGAAAAAGTCTCCGCCCTGGCCCGTGAACTCGGCCTGGGCCCGGACGCCGGATTGGGCGGCCAGTCGCCCGAGGCCAAGGCCGTCTGGCTCGATGCGCACGGCGCCGAGGGCGCGCTCATGCTGGGGGACGGCGCCAACGACAGCCTCGCCTTTGACCGCGCGCTCTGCCGCGGTACCCCCGTCATCCATCGCGGCGTGCTGGAGCAGAAAGCTGACTTCTACTACCTCGGCCGCGGCATCGGCGGGATCCGCGCCCTGTTTGAGGTCGACGAACTCCGCCGGCAGACGCAGATCGCCCTGCTTGTGTTCATGATCGCCTACAATGTCGCTGCGGTCGGGCTCGCCGTGACGGGGCACATGCACCCGCTCCTCGCCGCTGTGCTCATGCCCCTGAGCTCGCTCGCCACGCTGGCCATCGTCGGCCTCGGCATGCGCCGGGTCTGGCAGTCGTCGGAGGCCTCGGTTTCCGCCGGCACCGGCTAACCCAAAGGGCGTATTTGGCGCCCAGGACATGGCGCACACCCTTTGGAACGCGACCGGCTCGTGTCTCAGGGGTTCAAACCAAGCACCCAATTTGGGTTCGGCAGCCAGGAAACCATGAACGGGCCCATCGCAAGACCACAGAGGTTGAACCACAGAGGCACAGAGAGCACCGAGGAACAGATCGAACTGATGGATTGGACTTCCAAACCATGGACTCTGGGCCCTAAGTGCCTCCGAGGTTAACCCTTCCGCCTTCTGATCTCCGTCTGCTGACTACTGCCGACGCTTCTCCTCAGGCTTTCTTGGCGGGGGCCGGCGGCAGGGTGAAGATCACGCTCGGCGTCCGGACTACTGGGGTGTCAGGCGCTGGAGTAACCGGCACGACAGGCGAGGCGGGATCCGTCTTCCCCGCGGGCACCACCGGCGAATTCGCCCCGACAAACGTCGAGGTCGACGGAATCGCGGCAAAACCCTTTTCGATCAGCTCGGCCGCTTTGATGTCACGCGCCTTGCCCTTGTCGATCTGGCCGCCCGGCCCGAATGATCCCATGATAACGACGATCACCCGCCGGCCGTTTCGCTCGGCCGTCGAGCTGAGGCAGTAGCCCGCCTTTTCGGTGTAACCGGTCTTGAGCCCGTCCACGCCCGGCACCCCGAGCAGGTGGTCGTGGTTGATCATATCAATCATATGCGCGGGCGAGTAGGCGCGGAATTTCCGCTCCTTGACCGAGGTGTATTTAAGGACGTCGGACTTGAGTAGCAGATAGCGGCAGAGCAGCGCAAAGTCGCGCGGGGTGGTGAGGTCGCCGTTCGCAATATCGCGCCCGACCGGCGGCAGGCCGTGCGGCGTGCGGAACACCGTGTGGGTCATTCCCAGCTCCTTGGCCTTGGCGTTCATCTGCTCCACAAAAGCCTCCACGGAGCCGGCGGCCGCGTGGGCTAGCGCGTGCGCGGCGTCATTGGCGGACTGAATCATCATCGCGTAGGTCAGCTCCTCCACGCTGAAGACTTCCTTGTCCGCCAGAAACACCTGGGTGCCACCGATTTTGGCGTCCGCTGCCGTTACCGTCACCGGGGTTTCCAGCGTCAGCGCCCCGGTTTTGAGTTTGTCGTCAAGTACCGCGAAGGTCATCAGCTTCGTCATGCTGGCCGGCGGGCTCACCTCGTCGGCGTTTTCCTCCGTCAGGGTCTTGCCCGTGGCGGCATCGACCACGATGAACCCCTTGTAAGTGCCGGCGGGCGGAGTGGCCTTGGCGGCAAAGCCTTGGGCGGCACTGAGCGCAAATAAGAGAGGGAGGACGGCGCGGCGGAAAATCATATGCGCAAGGAAGTGTTTTTTGCTCCGCCTCGGCGAGCAGAAATTTCCCGGCACCCCTCCGCTTGCCCCGAGGCGCGGGGAGTTTTCACCCTGCTCCGATTCATCGGGACGCGACGCCCCGTCGCGTTCTGATCGGAATCTCTCCAACCGCAACCGCTGCGGAGTGAGGGCACCCAGCCCGTGATCGCGGCCCCGCGACTTGCCGCTTGGCACCGGCCCCGTCGCCGGGCACGGTGGCGCCTGCGTTCCGCCCATGACCCGCCCGCCCGTTCCGAACCCCCCGCCCGCCTTCCGCCGATGAACCACGACTCCCTGTCCGCCCGCGCCGCGCTCGGCGTCCGCCTGCTCGCGCTGCTGTTCGTCACCGTCGGCCTCTGGCAGGGCGCCGCGAACGTCATCGCTTCGGCCGCCGATTTCGACCCCACCTTCGCCGGCCACTATTTTCAGGAGGAGCTGCTGCGCCCCGTCCTCGCGGTCGTCCTCGGGGCCGCTCTCGCCGGCTGCAGCCGCGCCCTCGGCCGCCGGCTTGCCCGCGGGCTCGACGAGTCCTGAGCCCCGCCCGGCCCATGAAACCCCGGCTCGTGTTCTGGCTGCTGGCGCTGCTCGGGGCCAATGGCGCCAACGCCGCGGTGCTGCTCGATACCGCCCTCACGCCCGCGCCCGACTTTGTCGCCACCCACTCTGCGGCGCTCGAGAAACTCTTCGCCGCCCTCGACTCCTCCCGTCCCGGCCTGGCCCCGGCCTTTGCAGCTTGGCGCGCCGGCCAGCGCCCCGAGGCCTGTCGCGAGCTTCTGCGCTATTTCCACGACCGGCCTCCCCCACCGCACGAGGTTCTCGCCGGCTGGAACTCCCCCGATCCGCCCGCCCCCGCGCCCGCCGAGGCCGCTGCGCTCCTTCGCGGAGAGCTCACCCTCCAAAGTGTCACCGCCCCCCTCCGCCGCCGCGCCGACGGCGCCCCCGACTGGAGCTGGACCGGCCCCCGTGACGACCCCGAATGGACGTGGATGCTCAACCGGCACGGCTGGTTTCCCGCCCTGGCCGCCGCCTGGCACCAGTCCGGTGACACCCGCTACGCCGCGACCGTCGCTGCCCAGCTCGCCGACTGGGTCGACGCCTGCCCCTATCCCGGCCGCCGCACGTTCTCACCCGCCTGGCGCCCGCTTGAGGCCGCCCGTCGCGTGCTTGGTTCCTGGCCGCAGACGTTCGAGGCCCTGCGTGACGCCCCTGATTTTAACCCGGCCGCCCGGCTCCTCCTCCTCGCCAGCCTGCCCGACCACGCCGATGCGTTGAGCGAACACGCCTCCAACTGGGGCGGCAACCACCTCCTCACCGAAAAACTCGCCCTCGCCAAACTCGCCGTCGTCTGGCCCGAATTCCGCGACGCCCCCGCGTGGCTTCACGAATCCGCCCAAGAGGTCTCCCGCGAGCTGCTCGATCAGACCTATCCCGACGGCGCCTTTAAGGAGCTTACCAACCTCTACCAGTCCATCATCCTCGTCGACGCCCAGAATTTTCTCACGCTCATGGCCGCCTCCGGCCACACCACCGAGGCCGAGGCCGTTCGCCCGCGCGTCCTCGCGATGTGGCACTATTTCGCCGGCGTGACCAAGCCCAACGGCTTCGGTCCGCTCACCAACGCGTCCGACGAGGTTAACAATTTCTCTCTGCTTCTCGGCGCCGACAGCGTCACGCCCGCGGTGCCCGGCCTCGATCCCGCCGAGCTCGACCTCGCCCGCAACCGCCCTCCGCGCTCGCAGTTTTTTCCGTGGGCCGGCGCGGCCGTCATGCGCGGCGGCACCGGTCCTACCGCCCAATGGGCCCTCTTTTCCGCCGGCCCGTACGGCACTTCCCATCAGCATGACGGACACCTGGACCTCGCGCTCTTCGCCGGTGGACGCGACCTCCTCGTCGATGCCGGCCGCTACACCTACCAACCCGGCCCCTGGTTCGACTACTTCAAGGGTCCTCGCAGCCACAACGTCCTCCTCCTCGACGGCCGCGGGGCCGAGCCGCCGCCCAACGCCGCTCTCGGCCAACCGCTCCCCGTCACCGCCCGGCTCACTCCCGGCTGGGACTACTTTGCGGCCACCACGACTTTTGCCGCCGATCCGTGGACGGGTCGGGGCGGCGCCCGCTGGACGCGCGGTGTGCTCTACCTCCACGGCACCGGCTGGATCGTCATCGACGAACTCAATGCGTTCGGTCCCGCCACGGTGACCGCCCTCTGGCATTTCCACCCGGGGCTCACCGTCGAGGCTGGCGACGGCGGTCTCCTCGCTCGGGCCGGCAGCCAGCCCGTGCTCATGGTGCGCGAGCTGCTCCATCCCGGCTGGCACACGGCTCTCCTCAGTGGCGTGGAGCAGCCCATTCCCGCCGGCTGGTATGCCCCGCGATACAACGTGAAGCTCCCCGCGACCCAAGCCGAGCTCACGACCCGCCTCACGCACCCCACCCGTTACGTCTGGCAGTTGTCCCCCACCGGGAGCAATGACTGGCGTGTGACCTGTATGACTGACGCCTCCGGCAACCTCGATCTCATATCGACGCTCCCAGCTTCCGGCAGCACCGGGCCGCAGACACTCGATTTTCACTTTGGCCCCACGATCCTCTCCGGTCCGCAATGAAACGACATACACTTCCAACGGTTTCCCTTCTCAGCAGAAGTTGAACCACAACCACAGAGGACACCCCCTGTTTTAAATTCCGGAGTCAGGAAGCCAGGTTCAGCCCAATCCACAATCAGGTGGCACCGAGATCAAATAGGAACCCAACATCCTGAATCAGGTTTCATTGAGGTTTTCGCGATTGATTTATCGCGGGCGCTAGTGGGTTGGAATTTCCTTCCCGTGCGCTCAGGGCGTGGGCGGCGGCGGGGCGGGGGAGACACTGCGGATGCTGCGGGCGCGGCCATCGGGGCTGACGGTCATTTCCACCGTGCCGCCGTTCTGACCCGCATAGGTGAGCGTCGTGCTGCCGTCGGGGTTTAGCGTGCTGGAAGTGGGGGCGCCCGTCGGCGTTGGAAAGGGGAGCCCGCCCAGTTGAGGAGTGCCGTTGCCGGCCCAGAAGGCGGAGTTGCCGGCACTGCCGGACATGGAGCCATTGGCCCCGATCGGCTGGGTTTGCGTGGACACCACGCCGTTGTTGTTGGTCGTGGTGATCACTGCGCCGTTGGCAATTCGCACCGTGCTGCTGCTGAAACTGCTGGAGCCGCGTCCGGGCTGGCCCGTCGCAACGACGGCGGAGCTGGCGCCGGTCGGAGCCGGAGCGGCCGACACGGCGGGAGTCCGCGCGACCGCGGATGCGTCTGCGACCGGGCGATTTTCGAACCGATAAAAGTCCGCGGGCGAGGGAGGCGGGGCGGATGGGTGATGACGGGAGACAAGAACCGCGGTGAGGCTGATGACGGCGACAGCCGTGGCGAGCGAGAGACCGAGTTTGGAGGCAGCCATGATTTTGAGGGATGCGAGGGTGAAGGCGGTTTTGCCGACGGCGAGAGCCCCGGCGGAGACAGAGGCGGCCAGGCCGGGCGGGGCGGCGGTCAGGGCGCTGCTGTCGAGCGTGGTGGCGAGCAGGGCGGCGGAGAGTGAGAGGCCGCGGCGCACGAGCAGCGCGCGGAGTTTATCGAGGGCGCGGGCGATGCGCTTCTGGACGGCGTCCTCACTCAGTCCGAGGGTGGCGGCGATGCGGCGCAGGTCATGCTGCTGCAGGTAACGAAGCACGAGCGCATTTCGATCGGCGGCGTCAAGGGTTCCGAGGGCTTCGTCGAGCACGGGTGCGAGCAGCGGCCAATGCGGATCCGGGCCGGGGTCTTCGTGAAGGGAGTGCATTTCCATGGCGGTGGTTTCCCGGCGGCGACGTCGTTGCTCGGTGCGAACGGCCTTGGATGCGGTGTAGCACGTGTGGCGGTAAAGCCAACCGCCCAGCACGGTGTCGATAGGGAGGGTGGCGGCCTTGCGCGCGAGATCGGTAAAAACCACCTGGGTGACATCCTGGGCGAGCGGGATGTCGCCTGCGACGAGGCGGCGGGCGGTGCCGAAGACGAGGCCGATGTGCCGGCCGACGAGTTCGTGGAAGGCGGCCTCGGAGCCGTCGCGAACGTAGCGCTGCAGCAGTTGGGTGTCGTCGTTCATCGGGGCGGTTACAGGATAGAACCCGCCGGGCGGAAAATCCGACAAAAAATCGGCGCGCGGGATGGCCAGGTTGTCCGGTCAAGTCAGTCCCATCCAACCACGGATTACCCGGATGGCACGAATGCCAACGGATTCCGCCGACCGGGTGTGCCTGATGTAGGCGGGGTGTCCTCACCCCGCGGGGACGGACGCGGGATGCCATCACGCCGCCCACGGGCGCAACCGCCCCGACCCTGCCGGACACGGAGAAGCGCCCGTAGCCGGGTTGAAAAAAGAATGTACTCCGGCCACCGCACCGAGGCGGTGGAGGGTTACTTCAGGATCATGTCCTTCACCGTCTTGCCGGCGGGGATCATGGGGAGCACGTGCTCGGTGAAGGGCACGATGACGTCGAGGACGTAGGGGCCGTCGTGGTCGAGCATCTCCTGGATGGCCTCGCGGAGTTCGCTCTTGCGGATCACGCGGCGGCCCTTGACGCCGAAGCCCTCGGCGATCTTGACGAAATCGGGATAGAGGGCGTCGGGGTTGTCGGGTCCGCCGACGTTGTTCTCGTCGCCGAGGATGGTGTTACCGCGCACGCTGCCGTAGAAACGGTCCTCCCACTGCACGACCATGCCGAGGTGCTGGTTGTTTAGGATCATGGCCTTCGCGGCGATCTTCTCGATCTTGGCGGTGGCGAGCTCCTGGATGTCCATCATGAACGAGCCGTCGCCGTCGATGTCGATCACCTGCTTGTCGGGGCAGGCGACCTTGGCGCCCAGGGCGGCCGGGTAACCGAAGCCCATGGCGCCGAGACCGAGGGAGCTCAGGTAGCGGCGCGGCTCGGTGAAGCGGTAGAACTGGGCGGCCCACATCTGGTGCTGGCCCACGCCGGTGGCGATGATGGCGTCGCCTTTGGTGAGTTCGTAGAGGGCCTGCACGGCCTCCTGCGGGACGATGTGGCGGCTCTCCTCGTAGCTGAACGGGTAGTCGCGCTTCCAGGCGTTGAGCTGGGTGTGCCAGGCCTTGGTCTCGGGCGGGGCGAAGCGGTGCACGGCGAGCAGCTCGTTGAGGCGGTGCAACGCGTATTTCACATCGCTGACGATCGGGAACTGGACGCGCTTGTTCTTGTTGTGCTCGGAGGCGTCGATGTCGAGGTGGACGATCTTGGCGCCGGCGGCGAACGGCTCGGTGGCGCCGGTGATGCGGTCGTCAAAGCGGGCGCCGAGGCAGAGCAGGAGGTCGCACTGGTCCACGGCCCAGTTGCCATAGGCGGCGCCGTGCATGCCGAACCATTGGAGGGAGAGCTTGTGGGTCTCGGGAAACGCGCCCACGCCCATCAGGGTGGTGGCGACCATGAGGTTGGTGGTCTCGGCGAACGCCTTCAGCTCGGCGTGAGCACCGGAGGAGATGATGCCGCCGCCGGCGTAGATCACGGGCCGCTTGGACTCGCTGATGAGGGCGAGGAGCTGCTTGAGCTGGTCGTCACTGGCACGGGGCAGGGCCCCAAGCAGCGGGTTGCTGAAGGTGACGGACGCGGGAAACACCGGCTGGATGAGCGCCTGCTGGACGTTCTTTGGAATGTCGATGATCACGGGGCCGGGCCGGCCGCTGTTGGCGATGTGAAAGGCCTCCTTGAACACGCGGGGCAGGTCGCGGGCGTCCATCACGAGGTAGGAGTGCTTCACGATCGGCAGGGTCATGCCGTAGAAATCCGTCTCCTGAAACGCCATCTTGCCGATGTATTCGGAGCGCACCTGGCCGGTGATCGCCACCAGCGGGATGGAATCCATGAAGGCGTCGGCGATGGCGGAGATGAGATTGGTGGCGCCGGGGCCGCTGGTGGCCATGCACACGCCGACCTTGCCGGTGGCGCGGGCGTAGCCCTCGGCGGCGAAGGAACCGCCCTGCTCGTGGCGGGGCAGGATCACGCGGATCTTGTCGGTGCGGGCGAGCGCCTGGTGGAGCTCTTGCGAGGCGCCGCCGGGATAGGCGAAGATCACGTCCACGCCCTCGCGCACGAGGCACTCGACGACGCAGTCGGCGCCTTTCATTTCGCGCCCGATTTCGGGCTGGGGAAACGCAGTGGAGGGCGAGGTGGACTTGGGCATGGCGGGTGGGTGTTTGGGCACGGTCGCCAGAAAGAAAACCTGTTGCCGGCCCGCGAGGCAATCCCGGATTTAAGGGGTGGGGCAGAGTGGGTGCACTTGCTTGCGAATGTCCGGCGGGATGCGGCATCAAGTCTCGCAAGTAATTATATATCTATATGATGTAGACGGAGTGCCCTCACCCCGCGTCCGGGGGCGAGGAGGGAATTTCACGGGCAATTGCAAGGCAGCGGGGTGAGGGCATCCCGCCTACATGACCAAGCGTACCGCCCGGTCAGAAACCAAGTTGTGCCCGTTACCAAGCTCCGGTCCGAAAAAACAGGTGGACATTTTTCATCCGGCCCCCTGTTTTCGCCCGATGGCCAATCCGCCCGCACCCAAGCTTGTCACTCCCGCGACTCTCGCCGTCGACGCCATCCTCGTCGCCGCGTTCTTCTTTTTCATGTTCGGCGTGCTGAAGTCGCATGTGCAGTCGGAGGATCCCACGAACATCCGGATTTTCGCCGGTCTCTCCGCCGGTTGCATGAGCGGCGTCTTCTGGCTGACCATCCAGATGTTCCGGGTGGTTTACCGTTTTCAGAAGGAACTCAAGGCCAAGTCCTGACCCGGGGATCCCGGCTCAGCGGCCGTTGAAACGCTTGCGGGCCGGATAGGCGCCGCGCGGCCCCGTGGGGCGCGCGGCCTTTTTGTAGTCACCGGATTTGAGCTCGTTGATCTGGTCGCGCAGCAGCGCGGCGCGCTCGAACTCCAGCTTGGCCGCGGCCGCGGTCATCTCGTCCTCCAGTTCGGCGATGACGGCGGCGACGTCGTCGATGCCGGTCTCGGCCACGGCGGCGTCCGCGCCGGGATCGCGGCCCGAGCCGTCGTACACGTGCAGGCTGGCCTGGGCCGAGCGTTTCACGCCCTGCGGGGTGATGCCGTGGGCGGTGTTGTAGGCGAGCTGCTTTTCGCGCCGGTGTCGGGTGATGTCCAGGGTGCGCTGGATGGAGTTGGTGATCTGGTCGGCGTAGAAGATCACCCGGCCCTGCTCGTGGCGGGCGGCGCGGCCGGCGGTCTGCACCAGGCTGGTCTCGCTGCGGAGGAAGCCCTCCTTGTCGGCGTCCAGGATGGCGACGAGCGCGACCTCGGGCAGGTCGAGGCCCTCGCGGAGGAGATTGATGCCGACGAGCACGTCGAAGTTGCCGAGCCGGAGGTTGCGGAGGATTTCCACCCGCTCGATCGCGTCGATGTCGGAATGGAGATACTCGACCTTCACGCCCGCCTCGCGGAGATGCGTGGTGAGGTCCTCCGAAAGGCGTTTGGTCAGCGTCGTCACGAGCACGCGCTCGCCGGCGGCGGCCGACTTTTTGACCTCGCCGAGGAGATCCTCGACCTGGTTCCGGAGGGGGCGGATGGTGATGACGGGGTCGAGCAGGCCGGTGGGGCGGATGAGCTGTTCGGCAATGACGGCGGAGCGTTCGAGCTCGTAGCGGGCGGGGGTGGCGGAAACGTAGAGCGTCTGGCCGGTGACCTGCTGGAACTCGGCGAAGCTCTGCGGACGGTTGTCGAGCGCGGAGGGCAGGCGGAAGCCGAAGTTGACGAGGGTCTGCTTGCGGGCGAGGTCGCCGTTGTACATCGCGCCGATCTGCGGCACGGTGGCGTGGCTCTCGTCGATCATCAGCAGGAAATCCTTGGGAAAAAAGTCGATCAGGCAGAACGGCCGGTCGCCCGCCTGCCGCCCGGTGAGGTGGCGGGAGTAGTTCTCGATGCCGCTGCAGAAGCCCATTTCCTGGAGCATCTCGAGGTCGTAGTTGGTCCGCATCCGGATGCGCTGGGCCTCGAGGTACTGCTGGTTTTTCTCGAAAAAGGCGACGCGCTCGTCCAGCTCGGCCTTGATGCCGGCGATGGCGGGTTCGAGCTTGCCGCGGGTGGTGACGTACTGGTTGGCGGGGTAGAGGTCGAACTGGTCGAGCGGGCGCAGCACCTGGCCGCTGACCGGTTCGAACTCCGTGATGCTGTCGACGGCGTCGCCGAAGAACTCCACCCGCAGCCCGTGCTCGAGGTAGGCCGGCATGACGTCGACCACGTCGCCGCGCACGCGGAAGCAGCCGCGCTTCAGGTCGTAGTCGTTGCGCTCATACTGGTTCTCGACCAGGCGCTCGAGGAAGGCGTTGCGCGCCAGCTCGTCGTGCCGCCGCAGGGCGATGCGCATCGCCGAGAAGTCCTCGGGCGAGCCGAGGCCGTAGATGCAGGACACGCTGGCGATCACGATCACGTCGCGGCGGCTGACGAGCGAGCTGGTGGTGGCGATGCGGAGGCGTTCGATCTCCTCGTTGATCGACGAATCCTTCTCGATGAACGTGTCGCTCGACGGCACGTAGGCCTCGGGCTGGTAGTAGTCGTAGTAGCTGACGAAGTACTCGACGGCGTTATCGGGGAAGAAATTCTTGAACTCGGAGTAGAGCTGGGCGGCGAGGGTCTTGTTGTGGGAGATGATGAGGACGGGCCGGTCGAGCTGGGCGATGACGTTGGCCATCGTGAAGGTCTTGCCCGAGCCGGTGACGCCGAGGAGGGTCTGCTCGCGGTTCCCCGCCCGGAGCGAGGCCACGAGCGTAGCGATGGCCTGCGGCTGGTCGCCGGTCGGCTGGTAGTCGGAGGCAAGGCGGAAGAGGGAGGGCATCGGAACGGGATAAAGTGGGAAGCCAGGAATCCAGGAAGGAAAGCTAGGAGCGGACGGGCAGATCGGGGCCGATTCGTTTGGGCTGGCGCGTGACGGCGGCAAAGTTGAGCAGCAGGCCGACGGATTTTCCCGTGGCGCGAAGATAGGAGCGCAAGGTGGCGTAGAAGATGTCCGGGATTTCGAGCACGGCCTTGAGCTCGACGACCACGGTGTCCTCCACGAGCAAATCCAGTCGATGCTCGCCTACGCGCTGCCCGCGATAACGGATTTCAACCGGAACCTGCCGCGAAAACCTCAATCCCGCCGCCGCCAGCTCGATGACCATGGCTTCCTCATAAACCGACTCCAAGAATCCCGGCCCCAGTTCCCGGTGGACCCGGATGGCCGCGCCGATGATTTTGCCCGTGAGTTCCTCTTGTTCCATGCCGCTCATTCTTGGGTTCCTGGCATCCTACTCAAAAGAAATCAGTTGGGTTAGATCGTTATCTGCTGGAGACAACCTGAGCCTTGCCACCGGCTCATCGCCCATCCGATTGGTGAGCTGGCTTCTCACGGCAAGCAGTTTTGCCCAGTCCCCGGACTCTAGGTCGGTCAGTTCTTCTCCTGGCTTCCTGGCTTCCCCCTTAAAACAGCTCCGCCAGATCCTCCACCTCCAGCTCATCCAGCCGGTGCACGACACGGTCCACGTGGCCGGCGAGTTCGGCGGCGGGGTGGGTGGTGGCCACGCCGACGACCTTCATGCCGCCGGCGCGCCCGGCCTCGATCCCGGCGAAGGCGTCCTCAAACACCACGCACCGGGCCGGCGCCCGGCCGATTTTCGCCGCCGCGCGGAGGAAGACGTCCGGATGCGGCTTGCCCTGCTTCACGTCCTCCGCCGTCACCATGTCCGCAAACTTGCCGCCGAAGCCCAGCACGCCGAGGATGGTCGTGATGTTCTCCCGGTGGGTGGACGAGCCGATGCAGCAGGGCACGCCGGCGGTCTGCAGCCGGTCGAGAAACACGCCCACGCCCGGCAGCGCCTCCAGCCCGCACTCGACGACGATGGCGCGGTAGAGCGCCTCCTTGCGCAGGGAGAGCCGGTGGATCTCGGCGGAGTCGCGGGCCCAGCCGAGCAATTCAGGGATGATCCACTCGTTTTTCTTGCCGAAGCCGGCCTTGAAGTGCCCCGGGGGCAGCGGCCGGCCCTCCTCGGCGGCGAGCCGCTCCCAGCTCGCTTCATGCTGGCGCGACGAGTCGATGATCACGCCGTCCCAGTCAAAGATGACCCCCAGCGATCCGGATGCATTCATGGTGGCCGCGACTTCGCCCCGGGAACCGCCAGTCCGCAAGTCCGAACCGATGGTCCGGTGGTGGCTCCGCGCCGGTTGCGTCGTTTTCATGGCTTGCGCGGTGGCGGGGCAGGCGGAATGTAACAACCGGCCGGCCCCGCCGTCCTTTAACCAACCCCGCCTGCATTCCCACCCGTGATCTCCGTCGTTTTCTACACCCTGGTCGTCGTGCTTGGCATCCTGAGCATGGGTTTCCAGATGCTCGCCTCGCGCCTGCTCAGCCCGCACTACGGCTCCAGCATCGTCGAGTGGGTCTGGCTGATCTCGACGTTTCTGGCCGCGTTCAGCACCGGTTCGCTGCTCGGCGGCTGGATCAGCAACCGCCCTCCGGCCCAACGCGGCCTGCTCCAGGGCATTGCCGCCACCCTCGGCGTCGCCTCGCTCGCCGTGACCGCGTTCTGGCAGAAGCCCATGCTCGACTGGATCGAGCTCAAGTTCATCCCCGACGTGGCCCAGATGAACGACCAGGGCAGCGGCGGCATGAACGCCGCGGTGTTTCTTTCCTGCATGGCGCTGTTCTTTGTGCCGGTGACGACGCTCTCCTCCTTCGGCCCGCAATGCGTGGGCTGGCTCGCCGCGCGCGGCACGCCGCCGGGTAAGGCCTCGGGGGTCGTCTATGCCGTGAGCACGTTCGGCAACATCGCGGGGGTGATGATGACAGTGTTCGTGCTGATCCCCAATTTCCGCGTCTCGCATCTGCTCGATGTCTGGCTCGGCGTCGCCCTCGTCAGCCTGACGGGCCTGATCTGCATCCTGCGCTCCGCGCCAAAGCCCGCGGCCAAGTGAAACTCCCCCGTCTCCTCGCCTCCCTGCTGTGCGCGGCGCCGCTGCTGCCCGCCGCCGAAACCACCGCCCCAAAATCGGACGCCGCTCCGCCCGCCGCGGCGCTGGCCGGCGATTCCACCGAAACCTACGACACGCTTTACAACCACCTGACGGTCGAGCGGCATGGCACCCTGGTCGAGCTGCGGGCCCGGTCGCGCCGCGGGGTGTTTCTGGAGTCCGCGGTGGATCTGGCCGATCCGCTCAATCTGCAGGTCGCCTACACGCGAACGCTGTTTGCCGCCGCGTATTTCCAGTCCAAGCCGGCGCGGGTCCTGATGCTCGGCCTCGGCGGCGCGGGCTTCCACCGGCTCTTTGCCGCGAGCTATCCCGCGGCCGTGCTGCAGACCGTCGAGCTCGACCCCAAGGTCTTTGAGCTGTGCCAGACCGCCCTCGGCTTCCAGCCCACCGCCCGGACGCCAGTCACCCTCGTTGACGGCCGCATGTTCGTGAAACGCGACCCGGCGACCTACGACTGGATCATCCTCGACGCCTTCCGCGGCGGGTACGTCCCGCCCCACCTGAAGACCGAGGAGTTCTACCGCGAATGCGCTGCGCGCCTGACCGACCAGGGCGTGTTCGTCAGCAACCTTGACGACGAGACCGCGCTCTACTTCTCCGACGTCAGGACGATCCAAGCGGTGTTTGCCCAGGTCGTCCTGTTCTATCCGGAAAAGGGCAACGTCATCGCCTTCGCGGTGAAATATCAAACTCCCGTCATCACCGATCCGGCGAAATGGCCGGCCGAAGCCAGCCTCAACCCGCGTTTCAAGGGCAAGCTCGACCTCGCCGAGGTCCGCGCCCAGCACGTCCCGGTGCCGGAAGCCCAGGTCCGGACCGCGGCGGTGCTGACGGATGATTTTGCCCCGGTCGAATTCCTGAATGTCATCAAGGCCAACAATGCCGAGGAGAAACCCTGACGGTCCCCGGCCCGGACCCATAACTGTTTGACCGGCCCGCACCCCCCCGGCATCTCTCACCAACGCGATTCTCCATGAAATCACCCCGAATTCTCCTGCTGGCTGTGCTCACCCTCGGCGGCCTTGCTCCCACCCTCCGTGCGGCCGCCATCCCCAGCATCGCCGATGCTGGGGACTACTCCGCCAGCTTTGACACGCAGTACAACAGCCTGACCGTGGAGAAGGTCGGTTCGGTGGTCGAATTGCGGGCGCGATCCCGGCGCGGCGAATTCCTCGAATCCGCCGTCGACCTGAAGGACCCGCTGACGATGCAGGTGGCCTACACGAGGACGCTGTATGCGGCGGTCTTCTTCCAGCCCAATCCCCAGCGGGCCCTGATCATCGGCCTCGGTGGCGCGGGCTTTCACCGCCTCTTTGCCGCGACCTACCCGGACGCCGTACTCCAGACTGCCGAGCTCGACCCGAAGGTCTTTGAGTTGTGCCAGACCGCGCTCGATTTCAAGCCGACCGACAAGACCCCGGTGGCGCTGATGGACGGCCGCATGTTCGTGAAACGCGACACCGCGAAATATGACTGGATCATCCTCGATGCCTTCCGCGGCGGCTACGTCCCGCCGCACCTGAAGACGGAAGATTTCTACCGCGAATGCGCCGCGCGGCTCACCGACCAGGGGGTGTTCATCAGCAATCTCCACCAGGGGACCGAGCTCTACTTTTCCGACATCAAGACCATCATGGCCGTGTTCCCCCAGGTGGTGCTCTTCAATCCGCCCGAAAGCGGCAATGTGATCGCGTTCGCGGTGAACTACAAAACCCCGGTCATCACCGACTCGGCCAAGTGGGGCGCTCCGGGCACCCTCGGCAAGGTTTTCGGCGGCAAGCTGGATCTCGTCAAGGTCCGCACCGAGCACATTCCCCTTCCGGCCAAGGACCTGGTTGACGCGAAGGTGCTGACGGACGATTTCGCCCCGGTGGAGTTTCTCGACACCGTCAAGACCAACAACACCGCGCCCAACAAGTAGGTGCGTCCCGCGCGGACCGGGCCGTCTCGTTGCGCCGGGACGACGGAGCGCGGAGCTGCTTTGCGGAACTTTCTCTCCATTACCCCATGAAAATCACCCTCCTTGCCCTGGCGCTGCTGGGCGCCGCGCTTTCCCTTCCGGCCCAGACGGTCCACCCGGTCCCCGCGACGGACGACGGTCCCGGCTTCGAGCCGATCTTCGACGGCAAGACCCTGACCGGCTGGGAGGGCGACCCGAAATACTGGCGGGTGGAGGATGGCTGCATCGTCGGCGAGGTCACGCCGGCGACGGTGCTGAAGGTGAACACGTTCATCATCTGGCGGGGCGGACAGCCGGGCGACTTTGAGCTCAAGGCCGAATACCGCATTTCCGAGAAGGGCAACAGCGGGGTGAACTACCGCAGCATCGAGGTGCCCGGGGTGCCGCTGGGCATGCAGGGCTACCAGTTCGACCTCGACGGCGAGACCCGCAACGCCAACGGCCTCCGTTACACCGGCCAGAATTACGAGGAGCGCGGCCGCACGTTCCTCGCCCTCCGCGGCCAGCTCACGCGGGTGGAGGACGGCAAACCGCCGCAAATCATCGGCACGGTCGGCGACACCAAGGCGCTGGAGGCATTCATCAAGAATGACGACTGGAACGAGCTGCACATCATCGCCCGCGGCAATGTCATCACCCACATCCTGAACGGACACATCATGTGTGTGGTCGTGGACGAGGATCCGAAGGGTCGCAAAGCCGCCGGCGAGATCGGCGTGCAGGTCCACGTCGGCCCCCCGATGAAGGTCGAGTTCCGGAACTTCCGCCTCAAGAAGCTCGCGCCCCTTCCCGCCGCTCCCTGAGCGGAATAACCGCCCGACGCACCGCCGGGGACCGGTCCATTTGCACGCCGGTCGTTGGTGACGACTCGGCTCCAGCCCCAAACTATTGGTTTGGGCTTTTCCTGGTTTCATGGCTTCCTCCTTACTCCAGCCATGTCCCTCTACCTCGGCATCGATTCCGGCACGCAGAGCACCAAGGCGGTCGTCCTCGACCTCGATACCCGCAAGGTCATCGCCGAGGCCCGCGCGCCGCACACGCTGATCACCGGCCTGCCCGCCGGCCACTTCGAGCAGCATCCGCAGGACTGGACCGCCGCGCTCGACGCCGTCATCGCCGAGGTCGCCGCCAAGGTCGACCGCCGCCGGGTGCGCGGCATCGGCGTGTCAGGCCAGCAGCACGGCTTCGTCGCGCTCGACGCCGCCGGGCAGGTCATCCGTCCGGCCAAGCTCTGGTGCGATACCAGCACGACCGCCGAGTGCGCGCTGCTGACCAAAAAGCTTGGCGGACCGAAGGCCGCGCTCCGCCTGACGGGCAATCTCATCCTGCCCGGCTTCACCGCGCCCAAGATCCTCTGGCTCAAACGCCATGAGCCCAAGCATTACGCGCGCCTCCGCCACGTGCTGCTGCCGCACGATTACCTGAATTTCCATCTCACCGGCGATTATTTCATGGAATTTGGCGACGCTTCCGGCACCGCGCTGCTGGATGTACGCCGCCGCACTTGGTCGTCCGCCGCGCTCAAGGCCATCGACCGGAACCTCGCAGATTGGCTGCCGCCGGTGTCCGCCTCGCACGAGGCCGCTGGCACCCTGCGTCCCGCGCTAGCGGAAAAGTACGGCTTCTCGTCCGAGGTGGTCGTGAGCGCCGGCGGCGGTGACAACATGATGGGCGCGATCGGCACGGGCAATGTCACCCCCGGGGTCGTGACCGCCAGCTTCGGCACGAGCGGCACCATTTACGCTTTTTCCAAACAGCCGGTCGTCGATCCGCAGGGGGAGATTGCGGCCTTCTGTTCCTCGACGGGCGGCTGGCTGCCGCTGCTCTGCACGATGAATGTGACCACAGTGACCGAGCAGGTGCGGGCGTTGTTCGGCTACGACCACGCCGCGCTCAATGCGGCGGTCTCCGCCGTGCCTGCGGGCGCGGGCGGGCTCGTGCTGCTGCCCTACCTCGCCGGCGAACGCACCCCCAATATCCCCGCGGGCTCCGGGGTGCTGCTCGGGTTGAACAACCAAACTTTTTCGGCCGGCCATGTCGCCCGGGCGGCAATGGAGGGCGTGACGCTCGGGATGAACTACGGCCTGCGCCGGCTGGCCGCGCTCGGGGTCAGGCCCAAGGAAATCCGCGTGACCGGCGGCGGGGCGAAATCGCCCGTCTGGCGGCAGATCATGGCTGATGTTTTTGGCGTGCCGGTGGTGGCGATGGCCGAGGACGAGGGAGCGGCGCTAGGCGGCGCGTTGCAGGCCGCCTGGTGCGTGACCCGGCGCGAGGGTGACGGGAAGGCGAGAATCGCGGATTTCACGGCGGGAACAGTGGCGCTCAACGAGACGACCCGCTGCATGCCCGACCGGGCAAACGTTGCGCGGTACCGCGAGATGCAGGCGTTGCAGGACCGGCTGAGTCTGGCGTTGCGCGGGGTGTTTCCGGCCCAGCGGAGGCTGGCGGAGGTCCCGGTCCCTGCGCGCACGCGCAGGGCCACTCATTCAGTGTAGTCCGCCGCGTGAGCGGCGGGATGAGATCGCCCAGCACCGACCATGCCTTTCTTACCCAAGTCAAAACTTCCGCGTCTCTCGCGTGAGTTTTACCAGGGCCGGGCGGCCGTCCTCTGGACGCATACGTTTGAAGATCGCGCCACCGACTGGCTCGACAATAAATTTCACGCCCGCTTTCGCGAAGTGCTTTTGCACGCCGGTGCGCGGCATCAACTCGCCTGCCCGGTGTATGTGCTCATGCCCGACCACTGGCATCTGGTGTGGCTGGGGCTGGCGGAGGAGAGCGACCAGAGGCTGGCCACAGCATTTCTGCGCCAACACCTCAAATTGACGCTGGGTAAAGGCCGCCTGCAGAATCGCGCGCATGACCACGTGCTGCGCGAAACGGAGCGAGAACGCGGAAATTTCATGGCCGCCTGCAATTATGTCCGGGACAATCCAGTCCGAGGCGGACTGTGTGCAGCGTGGCAGGACTGGCCTTATCTGGGAGGAATGATCGCCGGCTACCCCGACCTCGATCCGCGGACGAATGCCTACTGGGAGAAGTTCTGGAGGATACACAGCAGGCTGGCGGGCACCGGTCAGATCCCTGCGCTGACGCGCAGGGCTACGAATTCAGTGTAGCCCGCCGCGTGAGCGGCGGGATTCCGGCGGGACCACCCCCGGCCCCCTCACTCAAACCGCAGCGCCTCGATCGGATCGAGCTGGGCGGCCTTCCGCGCGGGGTAGAAACCGAAGAAGATGCCCACGGCGGCGCTGAAGCCCACCGCCACCACGATGGCGACCGGCGAGAGCAGGGTCGGCCAGTTCTTGTAGTAGGAGATGACCTCGGAGGTACCGATGCCCCCGAGGATGCCGAGCGTGCCGCCCATCAGGCTGAGCACGACGGACTCGATCAGAAACTGCAGCAGCACATCGCGACCGTGCGCGCCGATGGCCAGCCGGATGCCGATCTCGCGCGTCCGCTCGGTCACGCTCACGAGCATGATGTTCATGATGCCGATCCCGCCGACCACGAGCGAGACGAGCGCGATGGCGCTCAACAACCACGTCATGGTCTCCGTGGTCGCGGTCCGGGCCTGGGTGATCTCGACCTGGTTCTGCACGGTGAAATCGTCGCTCTGCGGCGTGGTGTGGTGACGTTCGCGGAGGATTCCGATGATGTCGTTCTGCACCGAGGTGAGGATGTCCGGGCCGCTCGCCTGGACGTTGATCGTGCGCAGCATCGTCTGCTTCGAGATGCGCTTCATCGAGCTGGTATAGGGGATGATGACCAGGTCGTCCTGATCGCTGCCCTGGACGGACAGGCCCTTGGCGGACAGCACGCCCAGGACCTTGAACGGCTGATTTTTGATCCGCAGCACCTTGCCGACCGGCGATTCGTCGGGGAAAAGCTGCTTCACAACCGTCTGGCCGATGATGCACACCTTGCCGACGGTGCGCACGTCCTGCTCGGTGAACATGCTGCCTTCGCTGAGCGGCCACATCCGGATGTTAAGGTAGTCGCCGCTTTCGCCGAGGATCTGGGTCTGCCAGTTGAGGCCGTTGGCGAGGATCTGCGAATTAGAGCGCACCTCCGGACTGATCGCCGCGACATTCGTGATTTCGCGCACGATGGCTGCGGCGTCGTCGGGGGTGAGCGTGCCGGCGCCAAAACCCCCGGAGCGGGCCCCCCCCTGGTTGAAGCTGCCGGAGTTGACGAGGACGATGTTCTGGCCCAGCGCGGCGATCTGCGCCTCAACGATGGATTTGGCGCCGTTGCCGATGCTGAACACCACGATGACCGCGCCGACGCCGATGATGATCCCGAGCGATGTCAGGATGGAGCGGAGCTTGTTGCGCTTCAGGGCGCGGAGCGCGACGGTGACGGTGGAGCCGATTCGCATGGGAGTGGGGGGCCGGGCGGCGGGCGTCAGTCGGTGAGCTTGGCCTCGGCTTCGGCCTCCTGCAGCTTCCGGATTTCGACCTCGGCCACGTTACGGGTGGCTACCTGGACGTCGCTCACCAACCGGCCGTCGCGGATGATGAGGTTGCGCTTGCAGTAGTGGGCGATGTCGAGCTCATGGGTGACCATCACGATGGTGATGCCCTCGTTATTGAGCTGCTGGAACACCCCCATGACCTCGGCGGAGGTTTTGCTGTCGAGGTTGCCCGTCGGCTCGTCGGCGAGGAGAATCTGCGGCTCGTTGACGAGGGCGCGGGCGATGGCGACGCGCTGCTGCTGGCCGCCGGAGAGTTGGCTGGGAAAATGATCGGCGCGGTTGGCCAGGCCGACGATGTCGAGGCAGCGCAGGGCGCGGTCCCGCATCTCCCGGGCGCTGCGGCGGTGTTTGCTGTAGAGCGTGGGCAGCTCGACATTTTCGCGGGCGGTGGTGCGGGAGAGGAGATTGAAGCCCTGGAAGACGAATCCGAGCTTCTGGTTGCGGATGTCGGCCAGCTCATTGCTGTCGAGGTTTGAGACATCGATGCCGTCGAGCAGGTACCGGCCGTGGGTCGGACGGTCGAGGCAGCCGAGCAGGTTCATCAGCGTGGACTTGCCCGAGCCGCTGGCACCCATGATGGCGATGAACTCACCCTTGTGCATTGCGAGCGAGATGCCCCGCACGGCGCGAACCTCGACCTCGCCCGAGCTGTAGGTCTTGTGGATGTCATCGAGTTGGACGACGGCAGGCATGGCAGTGGGGTCGGCCGGCATGGGTTAGAATCCTCGGCCACCGCCACCACCGCCGCGGCCTCCGCCTCCGCCACCGCCGCCAAAGGGATTGTTCACCGGCCCGGAGGCTGGCGCGGCGGACGGCAACACGACCGAAGTCACGACGCTGTCCCCTTCCTGAAGACCGGCGATCACCTCGGTGCTCATTCCGTCGGTGATGCCGAGCTTGACGCTCACGGGCGTGAAGACCGGATGGTCGGCCGGGCCGGAAACCTTGTAGAGCGTGCGGGTGACCGCGGGCGCGCCCCGTTCGGTGCTGTAGCGTTCCGGCAGCTCGATGCCGCGTTCCTTGGCCAGCTGCTGGAGACGGGCGAGGGCATCGGGCGAGAGCGGACCGGCGCGCGGATCGACGCCGAGTTCCGTGAGCAGGGCCCGCACCGGGCCGCCCCGGCCGCCGGCCCCGCCGGCGGGAGCACCCGATGCGCCGGTCGCACCAACATTCGTCCGCTGGCCGCCGGAGGCCGTGACGTTGCCGGTGTCCGGAGCCTTGGGCGCGGCGGCCGGCAGCAGCGAGTCCGGAAGTCGCACGCGCAGCGCGCTGTTGAGAACCTTCAGGGTGCCGGAGCGGCTGGCGACCACGATGGAGGAGGTCGCCGTCATGCCGGGCTTCAGCTTGAGATCGTCATTGCTCACCGCGACCATCACCGAGTAGACGACGACATTCTGCTGGGTCTGGGGCGAGTTGCGGATCTGGGAAACCTTGCCGTGAAACTGGCTGTTCGGATAGGCATCCACCGTAAAGTTGACATCCTGGCCCTCGGCGATGCTGCCGATGTCGGCCTCGGATACGTCGACATTGATCTGCATCTTTTTCAGGTCGGCGGCGATCTGGAAGAGGGTCGGGGCGCTCAGGCTGGCGGCCACCGTGTTGCCGAGGTCAACCTGCCGCGAGATCACCGTTCCGTCTGTTGGTGAATAAATGGTGCAGCGATCCAAGTTGACCTGGGCCGTCTGCACATTGGCGGTTTGGATGTCCACCTGCGCGGAGGACTGGGTCAGTTGCGCTTCGGCGGTGTCGAGATCGGCCTGGCTGACGAGTTTGCGCTTAAACAGCTCCCGGGTCCGCTCGGTGTTGAGCTTGGTCAGGTTGAAGTTGGCTTGCTGGTTGGTCAGCTGGGCCTTGGCCTGGGCCAGGGCGGTCTGGTAGTTGGCGGGATCGATTTCCAGCAGGACCTGACCTTTTTTCACCGGGGTGTTCCAGTCCACGTAGAGCTTGGAAACGATGCCGGAGACCTGGCTGCTGACGTTGACATTGAGCACCGGTTCCAGATCGCCACTGGCGGTCACCACCTGGGTGACATCACCGCGGGCGATGGCCGCCGTGGTCACTTGGGGCGGGGCGTCGGACCCCCTCCACCAATAATAGCCGCCGCTGGCGGCGGCGGCCAGGACAACCAAGGTAATGAACCAGCGAAGCGGGGAGGATGATTTCGCCATAAATAAAAAGGGGGGAAGTCTAGGTCTTCCGTTGGTGAAGGCAAACCAAACCAACCAAGCGGAGCCAAATTTGGGTTCTTCAGGAAATCGTGTGGGTTTGAGCTGATGGCGAATGGAGGCTGAGGTCAAGCTTGCCACAAAAGAAGAGGATGCGGACGCGGTAATTGGCGAAGCGACGGAAGCCGCGTGCGTCCGCCTTGATGGCTTGAAT
>CAIQQB010000072.1 GCA_903873805.1 uncultured Opitutia bacterium
CACCCAGCCGCCTATTTTGCCTTGCACCGGACGGGGTTTTTCGTGCCGCCGTCCTCGCGGACGACGCGGTGGGCTCTTACCCCACCTTTTCACCCTTACCGTGCGGTTGCCCGCACGGCGGTATATTCTCTGTGACACTGTCCGTCGCCGCGCCTTGAAACGCGGCGCCCGCACTTGCCGTGAAGCTCGTGCGGCATCCTGCCCTGTGGTGTCCGGACTTTCCTCTCCAGCGATTCGACGGGCGCGGCATTACCCGCGCCTTGGGATCAAAGAACGCTGAAGCGACGACCAGGCCCCAAAACCAAGGCCACCGCCGCGACGGCGGTGGAAGGACCAATGTCCAATGCCCAATGGGCAATGACAAGCCTTGTTTGGCCACAGGAGCGTCGGGTTTTTTGGGTAGCGGACCGCGTGAGCGTTTCGTCCGGTGCTTAAGGTGGAGCGCGGCGTCCCGACGCGCTGGGCTCCGGCAGCGGATCAAACGCGCCGGGACGTCGCGTTCCACCTCAATTTCCTGAGCTCACTCGCAGGGCAACTTTCATTTCCCGGATTCGCGTTTCTTCGCGACCATGGTTATTGCGCCCGATTCCGACCTTAGACCTTAGACCTTAGACCTTAGACCTTAGACCTTAGACCTTAGACCTTAGACCTTAGACCTTAGTCATTGGTCATTGGACCTTAATCATTCCGCGCCGCATGGCGCGGCGCGGTCATCCCAGCTCCCACCACACGATCCGGCCGCACTGGTCGCAGGTGGCGAGCTGGTCGCCCTTGCGGGCGGCGGCATCGGCCTCGCCGGAAATCTTGAGGTGGCAGCCACCGCATTTGCCGCCATGCACGGGGACACACACCGGCATGTTTCGCCGGGCCACGCGATCGTACAGTCGCAGGGTCGGCTCATCCAAGGGGGTTCGAGCGGCGGCGACTTCAGTCAGGGCGGTGGCGAGTTCGGCACGGAGGCTGGCGTCGCGCTCGCGGAGGACGAGGAGACGCGCCTCGTGGCCGGCGATGTTGCGCTTCATCTCGGCTTCGGCGTCGGCGAACTTCTTCTTCGCGGTGTCGATCTCGTAGAGGACGGCAATTTCCTGTTCCTCGAGTGCGCCGATGGCCTGCTCGGTATGCTCGATCTCGTTGCCGAGCGCCTTAAATTCGTCGTTCTTGCGGACCTCCATCTGCTGGGTTTTGTATTTGCCCAGCTTGGTCTCGGTGGAGCCGATTTCGGTCTCAATCAGCTTTTTCTTCGTCTCGAGTTCCTTCAACTCGGTGCGGGCCGCCTCGATGGCGCCCTTCTCCGTGGCGATCTTCTTCTCCACCAGCGCCTGCTCGCCGGGCACGGCTGCGACCTGCGCCTCCAAGCTCAGGCGATTCTGGTCGCGGTCCTGGAGGATGAGCAGCTTTTCGATGGCGGGGTGGCGCATGGCATGGAAGCACGGCCGATCGGCGCCCGGGTTTCAACCCCCAACTCAAATGTAATACATGTCGTCGCCGCCGCGCACGACCAGCTGGTCCAGCGTGCAGGCCCGGCACCGGGCCTCCAGCGCACTCCGCACTTCGCGCCAGACCTGGAGCACGCGCCGGCCGGACTGGCCCCCGCCGGGGCCGTTGAGTTCGAGCACGTCGCCCTCGATCAGCTTCAGAATATCGTAAAGCGTGATATCCTGAGGCGCGCGGGCGAGCGTGTAGCCGCCCTGCTTGCCGCGACGGCTCGTGATGAGGCCGCCGTTGCGCAGTTCCGTGAGGATCTGGACGAGGTAGTTCTGGGGCACCGCCTCCGCCTTTGCGAGGGTCTCGATGTGCGCCAGCTCATCGGTCCCATAATGACGCGCCATCTGGGCGAGCACCCGGCAGGCATAATCGACTTTGACGGATAGTTTCACGCGGCGGGCAGGTTACTTGTGAATGTTGGGTGCGCAACCTAAAATAAGCCAGTTTGATGCCAGAAAAGGGTTGTCCGCGCCCCCGGTTTAGGATGCAATTTCGCCTTACTTCTTTTCCGTTGTTATCCCCCTACATGCCCGACCAGACCGACTCCGAACATTCCGCCAAAAACCAGGCCGGCGCCGACGCCTACGACGCCTCCAAAATCCAGAAGCTAGAGGGTCTTGAGGGGGTGCGCAAACGGCCGGACATGTACATCGGCGACACGAACGAGCGCGGCCTGCATCACTGCGTGTTCGAGGTCGTGGACAACTCGATCGACGAGGCGCTCGCCGGATTTGCCAGCGCGGTCAAGGTTTCGATCCATCTCGACGGTTCGTGTTCAGTCGAGGACGACGGCCGCGGCATCCCGGTGGACATCCACCCGACGTACAAGATTCCCGCGCTCGAGCTCGTGCTCACGAATCTGCACGCCGGCGGCAAATTCGGCGGCTCGGCTGGCTCGAAGGGCGCCTACCAGGTGTCCGGCGGACTCCACGGCGTCGGCGCGAAGTGCGTCAACGCCGTCTCGGAGTGGTTCGAGGCCGAGGTGCGGCGCAACGGCAAGGTCCACCAGATGCGTTTCGCCCAGGGCAAGGTCACGCAGAAGATGACCGTCACTGGCGACACGAAGAAGACCGGCACCAAGATCACGTTCAAGCCCGACCCGGAGATTTTTCTCACCACGCGCGAGTTCCAGTATGAGATTCTCGCCAAGCGGCTGCGCGAGCTGGCGTTCCTCAATCCCGGCATCCACATCGACCTGAGCGACGAGCGCGCGCAGAAGGGCGACAAGTTTTACTTCAAGGATGGCATCACCGAGTTCGTGAAGTTCCTCAACCTGAACAAGGCCGTCCTCCACGACCGGCCGATCACATTCAGCGACGCCGTCGCCAACGAGGCCGACCCGACCAAGCCGCCCACCACCGTCGACGTGGCGATGCAGTACAACGACAGCTACAACGACCAGGTCTTCGCCTACGCCAACTCAATCTACAACCTCGAGGGCGGCACCCACCTCTCCGGTTTCCGCACGGCCCTCACCCGCGTCATCAACAATTTCGCCAAGGCCAACAATCTCCTCAAGGAAAAGGATCCGTCCATCACCGGCGATGACGTCCGCGAGGGCCTGGTGGCCGTCATCTCCGTCAAGGTGCCCGAACCACGCTTCGAGGGCCAGACCAAGACCAAGCTCTCCAACGGCGAGGTCGACGGCATCGTGCAGAAGATTGTCGGCGAAAAGCTCAAGTTCTACCTCGAGACCAACACCGCCGTCGCCAAGCGCATCATTGAGAAGACGCTCCTCTCCGCCCGCGCCCGCGAGGCCGCCCGCAAGGCCCGCGAGACCATCCGCAAGGGCGCGCTCTCCGGCGGCGGCCTGCCGGGCAAGCTGGCCGACTGCTCCGAGCGCGACCCCGCCCTCACCGAGCTCTACATCGTCGAGGGCGACTCCGCCGGCGGCTCCGCCAAGCAGGGCCGCGACCGCCGCTTCCAGGCCATCCTCCCCCTCCGCGGCAAGCTCATCAACTCCGAGAAGGCCGCCCTCGACAAGGTCCTCAACAACGAGGAAATCCGCACGCTCATCACCGCCATCGGCACGGGCATCGGCACGGGCGAGGACGAGTCCGCCTTCAACATCGAGAAGACCCGCTACCACAAGGTCATCATCATGACCGACGCCGACGTGGACGGCTCCCACATCCGCACACTCCTGCTCACGTTCCTTTACCGGCAGATGCGCGGCCTCTTTGACCAGGGCTACGTCTATATCGCCCAGCCACCGCTCTACAAGATCAAGCGCAAGAAGCGCGAGCAGTACATCGACAACGACGAGCAGCTCAACCGTATCCTCCTCGAGCTCGGCTCCGAGGACGTCGTGCTCACCCGCACGAAGGACGCCCACGTCTTCGCCCCTGCCCAGATCGACCGCATCGTCGAGAACCTCGCGGCCCTCGAGAAGCTCGGCGCCGGCGTCACCCGCCACGGTGCCTCGCTCCCCGACTACCTCGACCGCCACCACCCCGAGACCCAGGACCTCCCGCGCTACCTCGCCCGCGTCCGCGAGGGCAACAAAGAGAGCTTCGAGTTTCTCACCGACGAAGCCGACCGCGCCGCCTTCATCCAGCGGCACGATCTCGACAACGACACGCTCGAAACGCCCGACACGGCCCCCGCCGTCGGCGAGAAGAAGCCCGGCGCGCCCTCCAAGCGTGTCACGATCCACGAAATCTTCGAGAGCACCGAGATGGCCAAGCTCCTCCGCGCCATCGCCAAGATCGGCCTCGAGATCAACCGCTTCAGCGCGACCCAGGAGGCCCGCTTCGTCATCACCGAGAACGCCGGCCAGAAATCCGAGACGAAGACCGAGCTCTTCTCGCCGCTCGACATCGTCACCCAGATCCGCGCCAACGGCCGCAAGGGCCTCAGCATCCAGCGCTACAAGGGCCTCGGCGAAATGAACCCCAAGCAGCTGTTCGAAACCACCATGGACCCCGAGAAGCGGCGCCTACTCAAGGTCTCAGTCAACGATGCCGCCAAGGCCGACCAGCTGTTCACCCTCCTGATGGGCGACGAGGTCCCACCCCGCCGCCAGTTCATCGAGGACAACGCCCTGAACGTCCAATTTCTCGATGTCTGAGGCTGGCAGGAGCCAGGAGTCCGGAGGGAAACAACCCCACCACCGCACTCCGAATTCTGGCTCCTGACTCCTGATTCCTGACTCCTCTCCGCGAATGTATACTGCCTCCGAAAAACTTTCCTCGGCCAACATCACCGACATCATGCAGACGGCCTACATCGAGTATTCGATGTCGGTCATCGTCTCGCGTGCCCTGCCGGAGGCCCGCGACGGCCTCAAGCCCGTCCAACGCCGCATCCTCTACGCCATGCTCCGGGAAGGCCTGCTGCACAACCGCCCGTTCGACAAGTGCGCCGGCGTCGTCGGCGAGGTGCTCAAGAACTACC
>CAIQQB010000073.1 GCA_903873805.1 uncultured Opitutia bacterium
ACACTTGCGGCGCTGCTCCTGCTGGGCGGCGGCGCGCTTTCCGCCGGGGCGCAGACCGTCACGGCGGGGCTCAACGACCTGGTGCTGGGCTTCTACGCCAGCGGCGGGACCGGTGCGGGGTCCAACCTGGAGGTTGACCTCGGCAACGTGGGCAACTTCTACGGGGTGAGCGGCACGATCACCCTGGCCGGCCTGAGCGCGGCGGACCTGAGCAGCACCTACGGCTCGACCTGGAACACCCGCACGGACCTGTACTGGGGCGTGATCGGCACGACCGGTTCGACGGCCGGCACGACGATCGGACTCAACTCCATAGCGTCCAAGACGCTGTGGGGCAGCAAGACCGAAGCCACGCTGGGCACGCTGTCCACGCCGTGGAACGCGGGCACGACGTTTGCGCAGCAGGGACCGGCGAACACGATTGCCACCCTCTACACCGGTGCGGGCGGCAGCCTGAACGGGGCGTCGGCGACGGGCAACAGTGCGACGGCGGCGATCCTGAACAACACGCTGGCGGGCAGCTGGAGCAAGCAGCTCGGCAGCACGGCGGCGGCGTTCGGCTACTTCAACCCGTCGGGCGTGTTCAGCAACTCGACGAACATCTCGGTGGGTTCGTTTGCCGCCTCGGACCTGTATGCGCTGCAACCGGGCAGCGGGGCCGCAGCCTACGTGGGAACGTTCGCCCTGAGCAGCGGTGGGGCGCTGACCTACAGCAACACCCCGAGCTCGGTGCCGGAGCCCTCGACCTATGCGGCGATCCTCGGCCTGGTGACGCTGGGCTTCGTCGCCCTCCGCCGCCGCCAGCAGAAGCACCTCAGCTGATTCAGCCCGACCTATCCTCGCGAGTTTCCAGCCGGTGACCGCCTTCCCGCGGTCACCGGTTTTGTCGGAAAAACGGACCGCCGTATTTCGCCCACCTTTCCAACCAATCTGACGCCAGAAGGAATCACCCCGGCCAGTTCACCCATTCGTAACACAACTGTCGCACGCCCGTGACCTGCACCCGCTAGGCTCGGACGGCGCCATCCTGTGTCCCACTTTTCCACTTCAACCCATTGAACCACATCGCGCGCCTTGCCGCGCGCACCTCCGCCCACACCCGCCCCGATGCACGCCCAGCATGATCACGCTCCTGCCGATCCGCTTGCGGCGGCATTTCTCGCATGAAATCCATTCCGTCCCTTTTCTTTCTGGTCCTGGTTCTGGCGGCTCCTCTTCCGGGCCGGGCCGACAGCCTCACCGCCAGTTTCGGCGATCTGATCCTCGGGTTTCAGGCCAGCAGTGGCACCGGGGCGGCGACCAATCTTGAGGTCGATCTCGGCAGCATCGCGAAATATTCCGGCCAGCCGGCCGGCACCACCTTTACCATTGGCGGGCTGAGTGTGCAGGATCTGATCGACGTGTTCGGTTCCGATTGGAACACCCGCGATGATCTGACTTGGGGCATCGCCGGCACCACCGGCTCCACCCAGAGTCTGTCCGTCAACGGCACGACCGTCGCGGCCAAGACACTCTGGGGCTCGCGCGCCGAGACGACCGCCGGGGTTCAGTCGACGCCCTGGAATCGCGGCACCACGTTTGCCCAGCAGGGACCGGCCAACACCATTTCCTCCCTTTACACCGGTCCGACCGGCAGCCTGAACGGCAAGACCTCCACCGCCAACAGCCTGACGGCGGCGGCCCTCGACAACACCGTCGTGGGCAGTTGGACCCAGCAGGAAGGCACCTCGGCGGCGGCCTTCGGCTATTTCAATCCGGTCGGGACATTCAACAACGGCGTCAATTTCACGACCATCGTCGGAACGTTTGCCGTCTCCGATCTGTACCAGCTGCAGCCCGGCTCCGGGGCCGCCACGTACATCGGCTCCTTCGGCCTGACCAGCGCCGGTCTGCTCGAATTCAGCAACAGCGTCGCCGCCTTCGCTGTGGTCGTGCCCGAGCCCGCGACCCATGCCGTGCTGGCGGGGGCGATGGTGCTGGGGCTCGGGTTGGTCCGTCGGCGCCGCGCCGACGGGGCCGTGCCAGCCACCTGAACCGCACCGCGCCCATGCCCCCGGGCGACGGGACCAACCTTCACCCTTACGACCACGTCCCTTGCCTTTCCCCCGCCTGCATTGTCTCCCGCGCGGCCCGGCCACGTTGGCCGTAATGGCGTTGCTGTGGCCGCTGACCGCCGCCGTTGGGGCTGCGGTTCCGGCGGAGTCCGGTGCCGGCCCGTTGTTCATCCAGGAGTTTCAGGTCCGGGGTGTCCACCAGCTGTCCCATCTCGAGGTGGAGGATACGGTGTATCCGTTTCTGGGACCGGGACGGTCCCAGGACGATGTTGAGCACGCCCGCGCGGCGCTGGAAAAGGCCTACCATGACCACGGCTGGCAGACGGTGGCCGTCGAGATCCCGCCGCAGGAGGTGAAGGACGGCGTGGTCACGCTGCAGGTGGTCGAGGGTGCGGTGGGGCGGCTGCGGGTGCGGGATGCGCGCTATTTTTCGCCCGCGGAAATCAAGTCCGCCGCGCCGTCCCTGGCCGAGGGGACCGTGCCGAACTTCAACGACGTGCAGCACGATATCGTCGCGCTCAACCAGCTGCCCGACCGCCGGGTCACGCCTTCGCTGCGGCCCGGCGTGGTCCCGGGTACCGTGGACGTCGACCTCGAGGTGAAGGACAGCCTGCCCCTCCATGGCAGCATCGAGCTGAACAACCGCGCCAGCGCCAACACCACCGCACTCCGGCTCAACGGCTCCCTCAGCTACGCCAACCTCTGGCAGCTCGGGCACACGCTTGGGCTCAGCTTCCAGGTCGCCCCGGAAAAGCCGTCCGAGGCGAAGGTGTTTTCCGGCTACTATCTGGTGCATGTGCCGGAGGTCGCGGCCCTGAGCCTGATGCTGCAGGGGACGAAGCAGGACAGCAACGTCTCGACGATCGGCGGCACCGCGGTGAATGGGCGCGGCACCATCCTCGGGCCGCGGGCGCTGGTCACGCTGCCGGGCGCGAAGGGCTTCTACCACTCCCTCAGCCTCGGTTTCGACTACAAGCATTTCGACCAGAACATCACGGTGGCCGGCAGCCAGATCGTCGCGCCCATCACCTATTATCCGTGGACGGCGCAGTACAGCGCGACCTGGCTCGGGGACGGCTCCTCGACCGACCTCAATGCGGGCGTGACGCTGCATGTGCGCGGAGTGGGCAGCAGCACGACCGCGTTCAACAACAGCCGCTACCAGGCCGACGGCGGCTTCATCTACTTCCGCGGCGACCTCGCGCACGCGCGCGACCTGCCCGCCGGTTTCCAGGCCTACGGCAAGGTGCAGGGCCAGCTCGCCAGCGCGCCCCTGCTCAGCGGCGAACAGTTCAGCGCCGGCGGCCTCGGCACGGTGCGCGGCTACCTCGAGGGCGAGGTGCCGGGCGACAACGCGCTCACCGGCACGCTCGAGCTGCGCGGGCCGCCGCTCACCCGCTGGCTGGCGGCCTCCGTCAACGAGGCGCGCCTCTACCTGTTCTTCGACGCCGCCGGTCTCACGCTGGTCAACCCGCTCCCCGGCCAGCAGGCGCGCTTTGAGCTGGCGAGCTTCGGGATCGGCGGGCGCCTCCGCCTCCGGGAGCATTTCAACGCTGCGTTCGACCTCGGCGTGCCGCTGACCGCCCAGGGCCAGACCCAGCCGCACGACCTCCGCCTCACCCTCCGCGGCTGGGCCGATTTCTGAACCTCAGACCCACGTCCACTTCCCACCACCGTTATCTCCCATGCGAACCGCGAGCCTCCGCGCCCCGTCCCGATTCCTGTCCAGTCTGCTGATTGCCGCCCTGGCCCTGCTGGCGCTGCCGCGCGCCGCGCAGGCCTGGTGGGACGCCGGTTGGACCCTCCGGAAGAGCCTGACGATCGACACCAGCGCCACCGGCGCCGCGATCGCCGATCCGGTCGGCGGCACGACCGTGCTCGTCCGGCTGCACGACGGCAACTTCCGCTTCGCCGCGGCCCAGGACGGCGGCGACGACCTGCGCTTTGTCGCCGCCGACGACAAGACGCTGCTCCCGTATCACATTGAAAAATACGACGCGGTCCTCAACGAGGCGTTCGTGTGGGTGCGTCTGCCCGATGTGCCGCCGGGGGCGAAGGCCACCTTCTGGCTCTACTATGGCAACAACGGCGGCAAGGCCGCCAAGGGCGAGGATGCCAAGGCCAGCTACGATGCCGACACCGTCCTGGTCTACCACTTCGCCGGCCACGGCGCTCCGCCGTCTGACTACTCCGCCGCGGGCAATAACGCCCAGACCGCGGGTCTGCCGAGCGACGGCTCGATGATCGGTGGCGGGCTGCGTTTTGACGGCAAGTCCGTGGTGAGCATTCCCGCCACCGCCTCGCTGGCATGGGCCGACGGCGCCGCCCTGACCTGGTCGGCCTGGGTCAAGCCTGGCACGATCGAGCCGAGTGCGGTGGTCTTCAGCCGCTGGGACGGCAGCCGGGCTTTCCTCATCGGCTTCGACAACGGCGCTCCGTATGTCGAGGTGACGGGGGCCGGCGGCACCCAGCGCAGCGCGGTCGCCGCCAAGGTGACGGTCAACACCTGGCACCACCTCGCGGTCACCGCGGGTGGGGGGAAGCTCACCCTTTATCTCGACGGCGACCCCTACGCCACGCTCGCGGCCGCGGTGCCGGTGCTGAACACCCTGTGCTTCCTCGGCGGCAACGGCCCCGGCGGGACGGTCGGGGTCGCCCGGGGCCAGACTGATTTCACGGGCGAACTTGACGAGCTGGAAATTTCCAAGGTCGCGCGCCCGGCCGGCTTCATCAAGTTCGCGGCCCTCAGCCAGGGCGGCGGCGACCGCGCCGCCAAGCTGGTCGCGCTCGGCGACGACGAGCAGCCGACCAACTGGCTGAGTTGGCTGAAGACCGGCTACTTCGGCGTCATCATCAGCTCGCTGACCGTGGACGGCTGGGTCGTCATCGGCATCCTCATGATCATGTCGGCCATCAGCTGGGTGGTGATGATCAACAAGGTCTCCTACCTGAATGGCATCAGCCGTGGCAACGCGCTCTTCCTCCGGGAATGGAAACACGTCGCAACCGACCTCACGGTGCTCGACGACGCCAATGCCGACCAGGCAAAGAGTTTGGGTGGGCGGGTGGATGCCGCCGGCCAGAAGGCGATGCGCAGCTCGTCCGTCTACCGCATCTACCACATCGGCGCCGAGGAGATCCGGCTCCGCCGCAATGCCGAGAGCGGCAAGAAGGCCCTCTCGTCCCGTTCGATCCAGGCGATCCGCGCCAGCCTCGACGGCGGCCTCGTCCGCGAAACCCAGAAGCTCAACCGCCTGATCGTCCTCCTCACCATCGCGATCTCGGGCGGCCCGTTCCTCGGCCTCCTCGGCACCGTCGTGGGCGTCATGATCACGTTCGCCGCGGTGGCCGCCGCCGGCGAGGTTAACGTCAACGCCATCGCGCCCGGCATCGCCGCCGCGCTGCTCGCCACGGTCGCCGGCCTTGCCGTGGCCATCCCCGCGCTCTTCGGCTACAACTACATTGTCACCCGGATCAAGGACGCGACCAGCGACATGCACGTCTTCATCGACGAGTTCGTGACCAAGATGGCCGAATTCTACTCCGGCAAGAACGAGTGAGCCGCCCGCCGGAACCGCCGCCATGAAAATCCAGGAAGACAAGCCCTACGACGACATCAACATCACGCCGATGCTCGATCTGGCGTATGTGCTGCTCGTCATCTTCATCCTGATGTGCACCGCCTCGGTGCAGGGGCTGAAGGTCAATCTGCCGAAGGCGAGCGCCTCCACCAGCCAGGCCAAGCCGAAGACCAAGGCGATCACCGTGACCAACGAGGGGAAGATCTTTCTCGACACCATTCCCGTCACCCTGGCCGAGCTCGAGCAGCGGCTCACCGCGCTCAAGGCGCAGACGCCGGAGTTCCCCGTCGTCGTCAAAGGCGACGGCCTCACCCAGTATCAGGGCGTGATGGACGTCCTCGATGTGCTCGGCCGCCTCGGCATCACCCAGGTCGGCCTGGCCACCAGCAAGCCCGCCGCCCGCTGAACGTTATCCGACCATGAGCCCGCCGAACGACAATGACGAGAATGACGGCCGCAGCTTTCTGCGCCGGTTTGGCCTTCCCATCGGCGTCGCCGCCGCGGGCCTGACGCTCGCCGTGGTGGTCGTGGTCCAGATCGCCTCCGCTCACACCGCGCCGCCGCGCCGCGAGCAGTCGATCACGATGGTCACCCTGCCCCCGCCGCCGCCTCCTCCTCCTCCGCCACCCCCGCCGCCGCCGGAGATGCAGAAGGAGGAGATGATCGAGCAGGCACCGGTGAATCCGGACGAGACCCCGCCCGATGACACCCCGAAGGCGCCCGACACTTCGGTCAGCACCAGCATCCCCGGCACGGGCGGGCCTGATTTCGGTCTCCCCGCCGGCGGCGGCACCACCCGGCTCGGTTCCGGCGGCGGCGCCAAGGGCGGCCGCTGGGACTGGTATGCCCTCCAGGTTCAGAACCGGATTCAGGACGCGCTCGGCCAGAACAGCCACACGCGCAATGCCGACCTCCGCATCGAGGTGCGCATCTGGCCCGACCTCACCGGCCGGATTTCGCGCGTGCAGCTGGCGGGCACCTCGGGCGATCCCACCGTGGACGCCGCGCTCAAGAACGAGGTGCTCAACGGACTCCAGCTCCAGGAACCGCCGCCGGCCGACATGCGCCTGCCGATCGTCCTGCGCGTCACCGCCCGCCGGCCCAACTGAACCGACCTTTCCCATGCTCAACCGTCCCTGCGTTTCCCTGCGCCATCTTGCGCTCCTGCTCACCGTCTGCGCCAGCGCGGCCGTCGTCCGGCCGGTTCTGGCCGCGGAGGCGTCGTCTCCGTCCGCCCCGGCACCCAAGTCGCAGAATGTGACGATCGCCGTGACCTCGGCGAGCGGATTCCCGGCGTCCGCCCCGGCACCCAAGTCGCAGAATGTGACGATCAACCTGATCAACCGCATGGTCGAGCGCGGCTTGCTGCCGAAGGAAGATGCGGCCGAACTGATCAAGCAGGCTGAAGATGATGCGGTGGCCGCCCGTGCCGAAGCGGCGGCCGCCCAGGCGGCGGCGGTGAAGGCGGCGGTGGCCCAGGCGCTCGCCGCCCTGCCGCAACCGGCCCCCGCCTCCGCGGTCACTCCCGCGGCCGCCCCGGTGGCTGATGACACCGTGCGCGTCACCTACATCCCCGGCGCGGTCCGCCGTCAGATCGTCGAGGAGGTCCGGCAGGACGTCATGTCGCAGGCCGTTGCGGAAAACTGGGCGGCTCCGCGCACGTTCCCGGACTGGGCCGCACGGCTGCGGCTCACCGGCGACCTCCGGTTCCGCTTCGAGGGCCAGTTCTTTCCCTCGGGTAACAACAACACCGGCGCCTTCCCCAATTTCAACTCGATCAACACCGGCTCGCCCTTCGACACCAGCGGCACCGTTTTCTCGCCCCAATACAATGTGGACCAGACCCGCGATCGCTACCGGTTGCGGGCCCGTCTCGGCGGAGAGTTCGACCTCGAGGATGGCTTCACCTCGGGCCTCCGGCTGGCTACGGGCGAAAACAATTCGCCCGTCTCGGAAAACCAATCTTTCGGTGCCGCCAATTCGGCCCAGGGTGGCAATTTCAGCAAATACCAGGTCTGGCTCGACCGGGCGTTCGTCAAATACGAGAAAACCGGCGGCTCCGGCCAGGATTTCACCGTCACCTTGGGGCGCGCCGACAACCCCTTTTTCGCCACCAGCATCCTCTGGGCCGACGAACTCGCCTTTGACGGCCTGATCGTGCAGGAAAAGCGCCAGCTGGCCGAGGGCTTCAAGCCCTACCTCACCGCCGGTCTTTTTCCCGTTTTTAACACCGATTTGAACTTCGCCACCACCCAGCCCGCGAAGTTCAAGAGCGTCGACAAATGGCTGTATGCCGCCCAGACGGGCGCCGACTGGGAGGCCCGTCCGGATGTCGCGGTCAAGTTCGGCGTGGCCTACTACGACTACCGGAACATCGAGGGGAAGCTCTCCGATCCCTTCACGCCGCTCACCGCCTCGGATGCCGGCAACACCGACGTGACCCGGCCCGCGTTCGCCCAGCGCGGCAACACCTACATGGCGCTCCGGAACATCACGCCGAGTTCGCTCAATGGCTTTGGCACCACCAACCAGTTCCAGTATTTTGGCCTCGCCACGCCGTTCCGCGACGTCGCGCTCACCTGGCGCGGCGACTATTCAGGCTTCGAGCCCATCCAGGTGACCCTGCTCGCCGAGTATGTGAAGAACCTCGCGTTCAACCGCGGGTCCATCGCGGCCAAGGCGGTCAACAACCTCGACGGCAGCGGCGCTTTCGCCGGCGGCGACACCGCCTGGATCATCGGCCTCAAGTTTGGCGCCGCCGCGCTCACGCACCGCTGGGATTGGAACGCCGGCCTGAACTACCGCTATGTCGAGTCCGACTCGGTGGTGGACGGCTTCTGCGATTCCGATTTCGGCGGCGGCGGCACCAACGTCAAGGGGTACACCCTCAGCGGCGCGCTGGCGCTCTCCCCCCGCGTCTGGCTCAGCCTCCGCTGGATGAGTTCGGATCAGGTCGCGGGTCCGCCCCTCCGGGCGGATACCCTGCAGCTGGACTTCAACGCCAAATTCTAACCATGAAACTCCCGCGCCATTTCCTGCCCTGCGCCGGCCTGCTGGCCGCCCTGTTCGCCCTCCCGCTGCGGGCCGCCGACGCCCCGAGCCCCGCCGAGGCCAAGCTCCGCGACACGCTCCGCACCACACTGCTCCAGCTTCGCGACGCCCAGACGGCCACGGCCACCCTGCAGGCTGACAATGCCACGCTGACCGACGACAAGAAGGCGCTGACCGCGCGGGCCGACGCCCTGCAGAAGCGCCTCGTGGCCGACAAGGCCGCCGCCGACAAGGCCGCGGAGGCGCTCACGGCCAAGCTGACGGCCGACGCCGCCGAAATCACCCGACTGAAGGATGCCCTGGCCAAGTCCGAGGCCGCGTTGAAAGAGTCCGTCGCGGATGCCCAGGCCAAGGAGGCGGCCCGCGCCAAGCTGGCGGCCGATGCGATCGTGCTCCAGCGGCTGGTCGACGACCGGGAGGCGAAGAACCGCGCCCTGTTCAAGCTCGGCAACGAAATTCTCACCCGCTACGAGAAGTTCAGCCTGGGCGAGGCGCTTGCCGCCCGGGAGCCGTTCGTCGGCCTCACGCGCGTTAAGCTGGAGAACCTCGTGCAGGATTATCAGGACAAACTCTCCGACCAGCGGGTCTCCGACCAGCCGGCCAAGCCCTGAAGGCCGTGCTCCGATCATGAAGTCGTCCGCTCCATTCCGGGTCCTGCTCGTCCTGCTTGCCGTGCTGGCGGGCGCGCGCGCGGCCCGGGCGGGCGACCTGCTGCGGGGCGGAGCCGCGCCGGGTCAGGCGACGGTCGGAGCCACCTCAGGCGCGGGTGCAGCCGGATCCGGCACGGTCATCCCTTCGGCCGCGAGCTTGGCCCGGGATTCGCTGGCGCGGACGACGCAGGCGCTCCAGGCCATGCAGGCGCTGCAGGCCGCCGCCCGCGCCGCCGCCCAGACCGGATCAGCCAACCTCGGGGCCGATCCCAATCACTCCGGGCTGACCTTGCCCAATGTCCCCGACGGTTTGACTGCGGGTGGCCTTGCGGTCGCCCCCGGAGGCATCTGGCAGGGCGCGGGTCTCCCGGTGCAAACTGCAGCGAACGGCCAGACCACGGTCACCGTGACGCAGTCCGCGCAGCAGGCCCTGCTGAACTGGACGACCTTTAACGTCGGCCGGGCCACCACGCTCGTCTTCGACCAGAGCGCGGGTGGCGCCAGTCAGGGCGAATGGATCGCTTTCAACAAGATCAACGACCCGTCGGGCTTGCCCTCGCAGATTCTCGGCTCCATCCAGGCCGGCGGGCAGGTCTATGTGATCAATCAGAACGGGATCATCTTCGGCGGCGCGTCGCAGGTGAACACCCACGCCTTGGTCGCGTCGTCTCTGCCGATCAACGACAACCTGGTCACACTCGGCCTGCTCAACAACGCCGACCAGCAGTTTCTGTTCTCCTCCCTGCCGATTGCCGCGGGGGCCAACGGCACCCCGGCTTTCAACCCGGCAGCGGCCAACACACCCGGCGGGCAGAGCGGCGACGTGACCGTCCAGCCCGGCGCCCAGCTGTCCGCGCCGACCACGGCCGACCACGTCGGCGGCCGAGTCGCCCTGGTCGGCCCGAATGTCACCAACGGCGGCACGATCACGACCCCCGACGGCCAGACGATCCTCGCCGCCGGCCGGCAGGTCGGGATGGCGGCGCACAGCACCAGTGATCCGAGCCTGCGCGGCCTCGATGTCAATGTCGGTACGGTCGACGCCACCAGCGGCACCGTGGCCAACACCGGCCTGGTCGAGGCGCCGCGCGCCAGCGTTGTCCTGACCGGCGCGACCGTCAACCAGCTCGGCGCGATCGACAGCAGCACCTCGGTCGCGTTCAACGGCCGGATCGATCTGCTCGCGAATTACAACGCCGTGAGCAGCGGCGGCGTCTCCGGGGTGGCGCCGTTCTTCCCCACCAGCGCCGGCACGGTGACGCTCGGGCCGGCCAGCGTGACCCAAATCCTGCCCGAGCTCGCCAGCTCCGACCGCGTCACTGGCACCCAGCTCGCCCTGCCGTCGCAGCTCAATCTCCAGGGGCTGGTCCTCAGCCTCGCCGGCAACTCCGCCGGTGCCGCCACCCTCTATGCGCCGGGCGCGGCGGTCGCGTTCAACGCCGGCAATTGGAATCTCGCCGGTTCGGGCATCTCGGCCGTGAACCAATTTGTCTTCACCGGCGGGCAGATCAGTCTAGCCGCCGGCGCGCGGATCGACGTGTCAGGCTCGCCGGACGTGTCGGCTTCGGTGGCGGAGAACATCGTCCAGGTGCAGCTGCTCGGGGCCGAACTCGCCAACTCGCCGCTGCAGCGCTCCGGGGTGCTCCGCGGCCAGACCATCGCGGTCGACATCTCGCAGACGGGCACCTACAACGGACAGACATGGATCGGGACGCCGCTGGCCGATGCCTCCGGCTATGTCGCGCTGATCCAGCGCAGCGTGGGCGAACTGACCGTCGCGGGCGGATCGGTTGCGCTCAACGCCGGACAGTCCGTCACCCTCCAGCCGGGTTCGGCGGTGAATGTCTCGGGCGGCTGGATCGACTACCAGGGCGCGACTGTCGGGACGACCAAGCTCCTCTCCGGCGGCCATGTCATCGACATCGCGAAGGCCACGCCGGATCTCGTTTACAGCGGCATCTACACTCCGACGGTCTCGACCACCGATCCGAAGTGGGGGGTCACGCTGGCGAGCACCGCCGCCCTCACCGCCAGCACGACGGCTTACCAGCCGGGTTATCTCCAGGGCGGCAGCGCCGGCAGCGTCACCATTACTGCGCCGGCGATGACCCTGGGTGGGACGCTGCTCGGCGTGACAGTCGCCGGCCCGCGTCAGCGGACCACGGTGCCGGTGCCCGCGGCGCTGTCCCTCGCTTTTCAGGGGCAGAGCCCGAGCGGATCGGTCTTTCTCACCACGTCGCCCGCCTCCCCGCCGGCGATCTTCATCCAGGCGGCGGACAGCCCGCTGGCACCCGGCGGCTTTGCGCTCGATTCGGCGTACGTCAACACCGACGGCTTCGGCCGGCTCAGCCTCGTCAACACCGACGGCTCAATCACGGTGCCCGCCGGGACCGCGCTGACGACACCGGTCGGCGGATCCATCACGCTGGCCGGGGCGAATCTGGACATTGAGGGCCGGGTGACGGCGCCGGGTGGCAGCTTGAGCTTCACGGCCGAGGACATCTCGCAGGCCGCGACCAACGCGCTGGATCCCAATGCCGCCCACGCGCCCCCGGCCGATCCGACCCGGGGCCGGTTCACGCTGGGACCGGCGGCGGTGCTGAGCACGGCCGGTTTGGTTGTGGACGACCGGACCAGCTCGCCCACGGCGAACAGCCTGCCGCTCGCAACGGCCGGCGGCAGCATCGCGATCAAAGCCTATTCGGCCACCCTCAGCCCCGGGAGCGTCCTGGATGTGTCGGGCGGCGATGCGGTTGGGACCACGGGCAAAAGCTCCTATGGCAACGGCGGCACCATCAGTGTCAGCGCCGGCCAGGATCCGGGCTATCCCTCGCTGGGGGGCGGCCAACTTGTATTCGAACCGACACTACGAGGATATTCCGGGGCCGCGGGCGGTGCGCTTGCGCTGCTGGCGCCCTTGGTGCAGGTGGGCGGAACCCCGGCCAATGCCGGTACGCTCCTGCTCGCGCCGGCTTTCTTCAGCCAGGGTGGATTCACCCGATTCACCCTCAACGGCCTGGCGGAGGCGACCCCGCAGAACGTCCCTGCGCTCCTCGTGGCGCCGGGCACCGTGCTCGCGCCGGTCGCCCAGAGCTGGCTCGCCCAGACCGACAGCGGCCAGGTGGACCTCATTCCGACCCTGTTGCCGGCGGGGGTACGCCAGCCCGTCAGCCTGACCCTGGCCGCAGTGCGGGTGCCCGACTACCGGACCGACATTCCGACCGTCCAGGGCGATTTGCTGCTGGGCGCCGGAGCGGTGATCCAGACCGATCCGAAGGGGGCGGTGTCCCTCGCGGGCGACACCGTGACCGTGCTCGGCTCGGTGCTCGCGCCGGGCGGCACGATCGCCGTGAGCGGCGGCAAGGATTCCACGAAGCTCTTTCAAACCAGCCAGGTGCAGGCGTTGCCGACCGTGGTGCTGGGAGCGTCCAGTCTCCTGTCCGCCGCCGGCACCACCGTGCTGACCCCCGATCCGCGCGGCTATCGCACCGGCTCGGTGCTGGCGGGCGGAACCATCAATGTGGCGGGCAATCTCGTGGCCCTGCCAGGCGCCCGGCTCGATGTCTCCGGCGCCGCCGACACCCTCGACCTGCTGCCCGCCTACAGCGGCATCACCGATGGGCTCAACACCGGGGTTTCGCTTTCGGCCTTCGTCCCCACGCCGGTCGCGAGCAACGGCGGCGCGATCACGCTGGGGGGCGCACAGGAGCTGTTCACCGATGCCACGCTGCTCGGCGCGGCGGGCGGATCCGCCGCCACCGGCGGTTCCCTGACGGTGTCGTCGGGACGCTTCTATGCCCCGGGAGGCACGGCGACCCCGCTAGATGTGACGTTGCAGGTGACGCAGGGCGTACTGACCCAACCCGGCGGTGCGGCCACCGTGGGCACGGTGGTGACGGACGGCAACGGCGTCGCGCTGCCGGCGCTCGGCCACGTGGCCGTCAGCAGGTTTGCCGGCGGCGGCTTCAACGCCGTCACGCTCCGGGGCGTCGTGCAGTTCACCGGTCCGGTGGCCATCGCCGCCACCGGCAGCCTGAAGGTGGCGGATGGCGGCGTGCTCTTCGCCGACTCGCCGGTCAGTCTGACCGCGCCCTATGTCGTGCTGGGCACGCCGTTCCAGGGACCGCTTTCGCTTGCGCAGTTGCAGCAGCAGGTGAGTGCTTTCACCCTGCAGGGTCTGCCGTATTATTTTCCGCCGACGTACGGTCCGGGTACCCTCACGGTGGCCGCCAGCCACATCGATCTCGGCGACCTTTCGCTGCAAACCACCGGGCAGGCGAACTTCCTGGCGGCGGGCGGGGACATCCGGGGCGACGGTACGGTTGACGTGGCCGGCGTCCTCGCGCTGACCGCGGGGCAGATCTACCCGCCGACGGACGTCAATTTCACCCTTGCCGCGTATGATTACAGCGTGGGGGGCGTGACGCATCCCGGCACAGTGTCTGTGGCGGCGTCGGGCAGCCGGCAGCTGCCGCTCTCGGCGGGCGGGACGCTGGATGTCTTCGGCTCCGTCATCGCCCAAGGCGGCGTGCTCCGGGCGCCGATCGGCACCATCAATCTCGGCTGGGACGGGGTTGGGACCGCCCCGGTCGATGCCATCAGCGGGACAGCCGTCGGCACGACGCAGCGGCTCACCCTCGCATCGGGCAGCGTGACCTCGGTTTCGGCGGTCGACCCAGCTACCGGGCAGGCGCTGACCATTCCGTACGGCACCAATCTCAACGGCACCGCGTGGATCGATCCATCCGGCACGGATATCACGGCGGGCGGCGTGCCCGGCAAATCGGTCAACCTCTCGGCGGCCAGCCTGGCCGTAAGCTCCGGGGCGTCGGTTGACATCAGCGGCGGCGGCGACCTCTACGCCTACCGGTTTGTGGCCGGTACGGGTGGAAGCACCGACATCCTGGCTTCGTCCACGGCCTTTGCGGTTCTGCCGGGTTATCAGGCTGACTACGCGCCGTTCGATCCCGGCTACGCCAACGCCAGCGTGGCCGTCGGCGACCGCGTGTTTCTCAATGCCAGCACCGGGCTCCCCGCGGGCATCTACACCCTGCTGCCCGCCCGTTATGCGCTGCTGCCCGGCGCCTTCCTCGTCACGCCCCAGAGCGGCACGCCCGCCGCGACGGCAGTCCGGCCCGACGGTTCCAGCCTGGTGGCCGGCTACCGTTTCAATGATCTCAACGCCGCGCGCACGGGAACGCCGCTGTTCTCTGACTTCGAGGTCGCGCCGGCGGGGGTCGTGCAGGCGCGGGCCGAATACGACGGCTTTTCCGCCAACAGCTTTCTCGCGCAGGGCGCGCTGGCCAGCAACGCCGCCGTCCCCCGTCTGCCGGTCGACGCCGGCCAGCTGGTGCTCGTCGCGACGCAGGCGATGTCGGTGCAGGGCGCGGTCACCGCCCAGGCCCCGGCCGGCGGGCGCGGCGGTCTCGTCGACCTCAGCAGTCCCGTAGACATCCTGATCGCCGCCCCCGGCGTGACGGGTCCCGCCAACACCCTCGTTCTCGACGCCACCAAGCTCAGCGCCTTTGGCGCGGAAAGCCTTCTCATCGGCGGGATCCGAGAATCCACCCCGCAGGGAACCGACGTGGTGGTCGGGACGGGCCGCCTCACGGTCGACAATGCCGGGGCGCCACTGACTGGTCCGGACCTCATCCTGGTCGCCAACAATCAGCTGACCCTTGCCGCCGGTTCCGAGGTGAAGCAGACGGGAGCTCTGACGGGTCCGGCCGAGACGCTGCTGCTGGGCAGCGCGGCAACGGCGGGCAGCGGCAACGGTTTGCTCGTGCGGGTGAGCGCCGATCCGGCGGCGTCGATTGTGCGGTCCGGAGTGACGGGTGCGGCTGGTCCGGCGCTGGGGGTCGGCGCCAACGCGAAGCTATCCGGCACCAGCGTAACGCTCGACTCGACCGGTGCGACATCGCTGGATTCCTCGGCGGTGCTGGCCGGCAGTGCGGTGGCGTTGGACAGCGGCCAGATCAGCCTTCAGCTCACCACTCCGGGCCCGTTGCAACCGACCACGGGTCTGGTGCTGTCGGGTGGCGCGCTGCAAACGCTGCAGACCGGGGCGCAAAGCCTTTCCCTGCTGAGCTACACGTCGCTGGATCTGTATGGCACCGGTGAGGTGGGGGCGCTCGGCGCTGGCGGGCAGCCCCTGGTGGCGAGCCTTGCGCTGCACGCCGCGGAAATTCGCGGCTTTAATGCCGGTGGGGGCACCGTGACCTTTGCCGCGCAGCATATCACCCTCGACAACAGTCCCGGTGGAACGGCTCCGGCCACCGTGGCCGCTCCCAGCGGCACGCTGGCCTTCGATGCCGGCACGCTTCAGCTGGGAGCCAACCAGCTGGCGGTTGCCCAATACACCGGTGTCGCGTTGAACGCCACCGGGGGCATCCTCGTGAGTGGCACGGGTGGCCTGTCGACGCCGGGGGCGCTGTCCCTCACCACGCCGCTCCTCACCGGAGCGACGGGCGCGACCCAGACGATCTGCTCGGGCGGGGCGTTGACGCTGCTGGCACCGGTGGGCGGTTCGCCCGCCATCGTGAGCGGCGGGCTGGGCGCGAGTCTGACACTGGCAGGCGTGAGTGTCAGCGCCGGCACCGGAATTTTGCTGCCGAGCGGGACGCTGACCCTGCAAGCGACGGCGGGCGATGTGCTCATCGGCGGCCAGCTGGATGCCGGCGGCACAGCGCAGAGTTTCTACGACCTGACCAAGTTTACCGACGCCGGTCAGATCAGCCTCTTTTCAGACACCGGTTCGGTCACGGTGGCGGCGGGCGGCGTGGTGAACGTCGCGGCGGCGACCGCCGGTGGCAATGCCGGCCGCGTTGCCATCAGCGCGCCGGCGGGAGTGTTCACGGCGGCCGGGGCGCTGCAGGGCAGCGGCGGCACCGGTGGGACCTTCACCGCGGATGTCGGCAGCCTGGCGAACCTGGCCGCCCTCGATCCGGCGCTCAATTTGGGTGGTTTTTCGCGGGTGCGCTCGATTCGCGTGCGGACGGGTGACGTGGCGCTCACGGACACCACCACTGCCGGCGCGTTCAGCCTTTCGGCGGATCAGGGTTCCATCACCGTGACCGGCACGGTGGACGCCTCCGGAATGACCGGTGGCAGCATCAGCCTTGCCGCTTCCGGCAGCGTGACGGTGGCCTCCGGGGCGCGACTGACCGTGGCGGCGCAGAACTTCAACGATGCCGGCAAGGGTGGGGCGGTGACGATCGAGGCGGGCGACGAAATCAACGGCGTCGTCAGTCGGAGCGCCTCGCTTAATATCCAGTCCGGCTCGACCATCGACCTGTCGGTCGCCAGCAACACCGCCGCCAGCGCCGGGCTGGGCGATTTCACCGGCACCCTCCATCTGCGCGCGCCGCAGAACACCGGCGCCACGGATCTCCAGGTCGCCCCCCTCAACGGCACGATCCTGGGCGCCTCCGGCATCGCGGTGGAGGGGTACAAGCTCTTCGATCTCACGGCGGCCACCGCCACGATCAGCAGCACGGTTGAAACCAACGTGTTCAACAACGGCACCGCGTTTGGTGCGGCCACCCCGGCCATCTCCAGCCGGTTGCTGGCGAACAACGCGGCGCTGGCGCCGTCGCTCGTCGTCGTCCCCGGCGCCGAGATCATCAACCGCACCGGCGATCTGGTGCTCGCCTCCAGCTGGGATCTCTCAACCTTCCGGTTTGGTCCTAACAGTCTGCCGGGCGTGCTCACGTTGCGTGCGGCGGGCAACCTGAATTTTCTCTTCAAGGCCAGCCTGAGCGACGGCTTCACGTCGTCGACCTATGCCGCGCCGCTGCTGGCCGTCGGCGCCCCCTCCTGGAGCTACCGGCTGGTCGCGGGGGCGGATTTCACCGCCGCCGATTTCCAGCGCGTCAAGCCGCTCGCCAGCCTCGCGGCTGGCTCCGGTTCGCTCCTGCTCGGCACCAATGCCACGCCGCTGCCCACCGCCACCAATAACAGCCGCTCGTCCATCATCCCCAACTTCTACCAGGTGATCCGCACTGGCACCGGCGACATCACCATCGCGGCCGGGCGCGACGTCGAACTCCTCAACCCGCTTGCTACCATCTATACCGCCGGCACCCAGGCGGCGGCCCTGGCGAACTTCGCCCTGCCGAACCTCAATTACCAGAACAGCAATTTGGGCGGCGCGCAGACGACCCTTTATCCGGCGCAGTACACCCTGGGCGGTGGCGACGTGACCATCGCGGCGCAGAACGACATCACCAGCCTGGTGCTCAGCGCCGGTGTCCTCGTGCCGGATTCAACGCGCGAGTTGCCCGACAACTGGCTCTACCGCCGCGGCTACGTCAACCCCGCCACCGACCAGTTCGGCTCGGCCAACGGCAGCGGCGAAATCCAGTCCACCTCGTGGTGGGTGGATTTCAGCAACTTCTTCGAGGGCGTCGGCGCCCTTGGCGGCGGCAGCGTCACGCTCACCGCCGGGCGCGACGTCAGCAACGTGGATGCGGTCGTGCCGACCAACGCCCGGATGCCCCAGGGCACCCCGGCCACCGCCGGCCTGGTCGAATTGGGCGGGGGCGACCTCACCGTGTCGGCCGGCCGCGACATCAACGGCGGCGTCTATTACGTCGAGCGCGGCCAGGGCGTGCTTACGGCCGGCGGCAGCATCCACAGCAACAGTACGCGCGCCGCCCTCACGCAGAGCGACCTTGCCGCCATGCAGCTCGCCAAGGTCACGCCCGATCCGGTCACCTGGTTGCCCACCACGCTGTTTCTGGGCCAGGGCGCCTTCGACGTGACCGCGCACGGCGACCTGCTGCTCGGTCCGGTGGCAAATCCGTTCCTGCTCCCGCAGGGCATCAACAACAGCTTCTACGAGAAGACCTATTTCTCCACTTACGCGCCCACCGACACCGTCGCGGCCGTTGCGCTCGTCGGCTCCGTGACGCTCAAGGACAACGCCGACGGCGGCGCGGGCTCGCTGCAATCCTGGTATCAGAACGTGCTGCTGTTCACCGGCAATCCGAAGGCGTTCTCGGTCTCGCAGCCCTGGCTCCGGCTGGCCGAGACGAAGGTGACACCCTTCGCCACCGTCACGGCGCTCCTGCCCCCGACCCTGCAGGCGACCGCCTTTGCCGGCGACGTCAACCTGGTCGGCAGTCTGACGTTCGCCCCCGCCCCCCTCGGCACGGTCGAACTCGCCGCCGCCGGTTCGGTGAACGGCACGCAGGTCAACAGCTTGACGAGCTTGCTCGCGGCCGCGTCGGTCACCAACCTCTATGAGTGGGGCTCGGCCACGATCGACCTCTCTGATGCCGACCCAGCCAGGCTGCCCGGAATCGCCTCGCCCCTTTCGCTGGCCTCGGTCTCCACCAGCCGGAGCAACACCGGCGGCCTGGCCGGCTCCTGGTCCATCACCCCGGCGCAGGGCCTGCTCGACAGCCTCAACAGCCTGTTTGCCGAATCCGGCGCGACCCAGGGGACCAATGTGCTGATTCAGACGCAGCAGGCCCTGCACGCCGCCGGCCCGCTGCACGCCACCGATCCCAGCCCGGTGCGGCTGTATTCGGCGGGTGGTGACATCTCCGGCCTGACGCTGTATGCGGGCAAGTCCGCCGATGTCGTCGCCGCGCTCGATCTGACCGATCTTTCGCTCTACCTGCAAAACAACCGGGCGGCGGCTATTTCCCTGGTCGCGGCCGGCCGCGACCTCATCGCCTACGACCCCAATTCGCCGTTGCGGCTCGCCGCGCAGGCTGCGGGCAACCAGCTCCTCCCCTCCAGCGGCAGCACCCCGGGACCCGGCACCGGCAACCCCACCGCCGGCGATCTCCAGCTTGGCGGACCCGGCACCTTCGAGGTGCTGGCGGGTCGCGATTTCAATCTCGGCGTCGGCACCCCGGCGGCCGACGGCACGGGGGCCGGCCTTGCCACCATCGGCAACACCCGCAATCCGAACCTGCCCTTTGCCGGCGCCAGCATCATCGCCGGCGCGGGCATGGGCGGGACCGCGCTGCCCGATTTCACCGCCTTCAACGCCGAGTTTCTCAACCCCGCCACCGCCGGCGCCGAGGCCGCGCTCTACCTGCCCACCCTTGGTTCGGCGCTCGGCCTGCCGGCGGGCACCGGCCTCCCGCAGCTCTGGACGGCGTTCAACGCCCTTCCGGCGGCCCGCCGCGACCAGCTCTCTCTCGGCATCTTCTACCTCGTGCTGCGCGACGCCGGCCGCAACCACCTCGACCCGACCAGCCCCGCCTACAAGTTTCAGTCCGGCTTTGCCGCCATCACCGCGCTGTTTCCCGGAACGCGGACCGGCGATCTCACGCTGACTTCGCGGGCGATCAAGACCACCAGCGGCGGCGACATCAGCCTGTTCGCCCCCGGGGGCCAGCTCACCGTTGGACTCAACGTCGCCGGCGGGCAGTCCGCCGACCAGGGCATCCTCACCGAACACGGCGGCGACATTTCGATCTTCACCGGCACCGGCGTGAATGTCGGCACCTCCCGCATCTTCACCCTGCGCGGGGGCAACGAGATCATCTGGGCCTCCGCCGGCAACATCGCCGCCGGCGCGGCCTCCAAAACCGTCCAGGCCGCGCCGCCCACCCGCGTGCTCATCGACCCCCAGAGCGGCGACGTGAAGACCGATCTCGCCGGTCTCGCCACCGGCGGCGGCATCGGCGTGCTCGCCTCCGTGGCGGGCGTGGCGCCCGGTGACGTCGACCTCGTCGCCCCCACCGGCACGATCGACGCCGGCGACGCCGGCATCCGCTCCTCCGGCCGGCTCAACGTTTCCGCCGTGCAGGTGCTCAATGCCTCCAACATCCAGTCCGGCGGCGCCAGCACCGGCGTCCCCGTCCCCGCCGCGGCGCCGAGCCTCGGCGGGCTGGCCGCCGCCGTCAGCTCGAGCAGCGCGGCCACCTCGGGCGCGGCCGCCGAAGCCGCCCGAAATGAGGAGCGCTCGTCCCTCGGCGCCGAGAGCCTGCCCTCGCTCATCACCGTCGAGGTCCTCGGCTACGGCGGTGGTTCCGACGATAACACCGACCCAGGCCCGAAGACCGGCAGCTGAACGATCCGGACCTATTGTCACCGCACCTTTTTCCACGATGAAATTTCGCCCGACCTTGCCGCTCCTACTCCTGCTGCCGTGGGGCGTGCTGTCCGCTGCGCCCGCCGACGAGGTGGAATGGAACGGGGTGCTGATCGCCGGCGGCCAGACGCAGGTCTCGCTGCTCGACCTCCGGACCGGAGCCGCCCAATGGGTCGTCGTCGGCGGCGAGTTTGCCGGCTATGTGGTTAGCGCCTACGATCCGGTGCAGGACAGCCTCGCGCTGACCCGCCAGGGCCGGCCGGCCGCCGGCCTGCGGCTGAAGAACGCCGTGATCCAGGTGGCGGCTCCCCAGGCGCCATGGAGCCAGCCCTCCAATGAACAGCGGGCGGCGGTGGTTGAGAACCTGCGCCTTTTGGCTGCGGCCGCGCAGCAGCATTTCGCGGAGACCGGGCTCGACACCGCCACGGTCAACGACCTCGTGGGCCCCGGTCTGCTCCTCCCGGCCCTCACCCCGGTGGCCGGTGAAAGCTATGCCGGCCTGGTGTTACGCCGCGACACCCCGGCCGTCAGCCTTACGACCCCCGACGGCACCACCATCTCGTCCGCCGGCACCAGCACCGCGGCCGACGGCTCGGTCATCCTGCCCGACGGGGGCCGGGTCACCACCGCCGGCACGCACCTCGCCCCCGACGGTTCGATCGTCGGCAGCAACACCGGCGGTGCGGCCACCACCGGTCCCTTCATCCCGCCGAGCGCCTCGCCGGTGACCGCCGCGGCGCTCGAGGCCGCCGGCTGGCACTACCGCCCCGCCAGTGTGCCGACTGCACCCTAATGGCGGCCGACCGCCCGATTTCACCATTTCGTCACCGTTCCGTCACCAGGGAGTCACCGGATCTTGGCAGGCTCCCCCTGTTTGGGGGCGGCGGGCCGCCGCCGGGCTTGTAGGTGACTGTCGGATACATCTTCCCGTCCGTGTTTGGGCCGGCGGCCGGGGGCGCTGCAGTTCTTGGCAGCGTTCCCGTCCCTGAACGGTCCGGGCGGGTCTGATCGGGGCCCCCGGCGGCGCCTAAAACACCGCCGGCGGCGCCCGGCCCAGAACCCCGGGGTTGGCGGCTGGCGGGCCACCGCTCCCGCCGGCCCCGGGGCACAGGCCGGCGAGATTATTCCAACCACAATTTGCAACCGGCTGATTGTCTCTCATAGTCTGTTGCGCCCTGTGGTATGATCAAAGACGTGCCCAAAAAGAACGACACCCCCAAGTCCGAGGCGGATCTCCAGACGAGGCTTGGGATGGTGGTACGCACGCACCGTCGGCAGCTCGGACTGACCCAGGACGAACTGGCGTGGCGGTCCAATATGCACCGCACCTATATAGCGGACATCGAGCGGGGCGCCCGCAATGTGACGCTGCGCAGCATTGTGAACCTCGCCAAGGCCCTGCAGATCACCGTCGGCAATCTGGTGTCCTTCGCCAGCACTCCGGCGGGAACCGCGGCGAGCCCCGAGGCCGGCGAAATCCTGCTGGTGGAGGACAGCGCGACCGACGCCGCGCTGGCGGAGCGCGCCTTCATCCGGGCCCGGGTGGCCAATCCGCTCCGCATTGTCCGCGACGCCGAGGAGGGTCTGGAGTTTCTCTTTGGCGCGGGCCGCTACGCGAGCCCGCGGCCGACCCGCCCGCGGCTGATCTTTCTCGACCTCAACCTTCCCGGCATGTCGGGCCTGGATTTCCTGCGCCGGATCAAGCAGGAACAGCAGACCCGGGATATCCCCGTCGTCGCGCTGACCGTCTCCAAGAACGACCGCACGATTATAGAGTGCGGCCGGCTCGGCGTCCTGAACTATATTGTCAAACCGCTCGACATCGAAAATATCGTCCGCGTGACCCCCAAGCTCAATTTGGGTTCTTCCGGTTTTTTAGTGGCTTAGGCTGAGGAAAACCAAGCAGGCTGGGGAGGTGAAGACAACCAAGAACGAGGAGACGGTCGCCGCCCATTATGGCCGGCTTTTGGGGATTGGAGCCCCTTGGAAAGTGGTGTCAGCGGAGCTGGATTTGCTGCGCGGCCAGGTGGTGATCGAGGTCGGCTGGGATGAGTCCGGTCCCGTCAGCTGCCCGGAATGCGGGCAGGCCTGCGCCCGCCACGACCATGCACCAGAGCGGGAGTGGCGACATCTGAACGTGATGCAGTTTTTGACGATCATTCGGGCACGGGTGCCCCGCTGTGCGTGTCCGGCCCACGGAGTCAAGACGGTGCGGACGCCGTGGGCCGAGCCGGGGTCGCATTTCACCCTGCACTTCGAGGCGTTTGCGGTGCAGGTGATCGCCGCCTGCCGTTCGCTGACGCAGGCGACCGAGTTGCTGGAATTGGGCTGGGACGGCGTGCAACGCGTGGTGGACCGGGCGGTGGAACGCGGGCTCGCCCGCCGGTCGACCGAGGGGATCCTTTACCTCGGACTCGACGAAAAGAGCTTTGGCCGGGGACAACGCTACGTTTCGCTGGCCACCGACATCAAAGGCGCGCGAGTGCTGGAGGTCGTGCCGGGCAACGATCAAGCCGCCGGCGAGGCGCTGTGGCAGGCTTTGCCGGCCGGGCAACGGGCGCGGGTGGAGGCGGCGGCCATGGACATGAGCGCGGGGTTCGTCGCGGCGACCCGGGCGCAGGCCCCGCAGGCCGCCATCGTGCATGACAAGTTCCATGTCGCGAAGCTGCTCAACGACGCCGTCGATCAGACCCGGCGGGCCGAACATCAGCAGCTGCAGGCCGAGGGCGATGACACGCTCAAGCACACCCGTTACCTCTGGCTGCAGGGCCAGCTGCCGGCGGCCAGGCAGGCCGGCTTCGCCGAGTTGCTGGAGATCAATCTCAAGACGGCCCGCGCCTGGGCCTACAAGGAACAGTTCACCGAGTTTTGGGGCCAGCCCGATGCCGCGCAGGGCGCGGCGTTCTTCGCCCACTGGCAACGCAGCGTCATGCGCAGCCGCCTCAGCAAGGTGAAGGCCGTGGCCAAAACCCTGCACCGCCACCTGACCAACCTGCTGACCTATTTCATGCATCCGATCACCAACGCGATCAGCGAGGGGTTCAACTCCCGCATCCAAGCCCTCAAGGCCGATGCCCGTGGCTTCCGCTCCTTCACCAACTACCGCACCCGGATTCTGTTTCACTGTGGGAAGCTCAAGATGCTGCCTCACCTTCAGCCCTCATCCACCCACTAAGAAACCGGAAGAACC
>CAIQQB010000074.1 GCA_903873805.1 uncultured Opitutia bacterium
CCTGCAGTGGTACTTTGAAGAGACAGCTGAGAACGTAGCACATGGGCTTTCCCAGGCCATGCAGAAGCGCGGCATGCCCCGCGCCGCCATGAGCGACAATGGCGCGGCAATGACCGCGACGGAGATCAACGATGGATTGAGCAGACTGGGCGTCCTTCACGAGACGACGCTTCCCTACAGCCCCTATCAGAACGCCAAGCAGGAAGCATTCTGGGGGCCTGTTGAAGGACGACTGCTGGCCATGCTTGAGGATGTTGATGACCTCAGCCTGTCATTGCTCAATGAGGCAACCCAAGCATGGGTGGAGTACGAGTATAATAGGAGTGTCCACTCCGAGATCGGCTCGACCCCTCTTGAGCGCTTCCTGGCCGGCCCCGATGTAACGCGGAGCTGCCTGGACAGCACGGCCCTCAAGCTGGCCTTCACCAGAACCGAGCAGAGGGTCCAACGCAAGAGCGACGGCACCATCGTCATCGAAGGGCATCGCTTCGAGGTGCCCAATCGTTATCGGCACCTTCGCCGTCTCGAGGTCCGCTTCGCCAGCTGGGATCTCTCTCTGGTCCACCTCGCCGACGACCGCACCGGCAAAATCCTCTGTCGGCTGTTTCCGCAGGACAAGGCCAAGAATGCGACCGGCCTACGGCGGACGCTGGACGCGGTGTCGGATGCCCCGACCGACGTTCCACCGGCTCACGGGATGGCGCCTCTGCTGGCCAAGCTGATTGAGCGGCAAGCCTCGACCCGGCTGCCTCCCCCCTATCTTCCCAAGGACGAAGGCGACGACCGATGAACAAGAAGCTGCTCGCCCTGTATGGACTGAAGTGGAACCCCTTTTCGCCCAGCGTGCCGGCCGAGGCGCTCCACGTCACGCCACGCATCGATTCATTCTGCCGCCGGGTTCAGTTGCTGACCGCCGACGGCGGATTCGCCAGCATCACCGGCGCTCCCGGCACCGGCAAGTCGGTCGCCTTGCGCATCCTGGCCAACCAACTGGCGGCGCAGCGGGACGTCAAGGTCGCCGTGATCAGCCGGCCGCAAGCCGGCCTCGCCGACTTCTATCGTGAGATGGGCGATCTATTCGGCATTGAGCTTCACCCCCACAACCGATGGGGCGGCGCCAAGGTGCTGCGTCAACGCTGGCAAACACATATCGACAGCGCGCTGATGACGCCGGTGCTCATCATCGACGAAGCTCAGGAGATGGCATCGGCCGTGCTCGCCGAGCTGCGCTTGCTGTCGTCCACCCGGCTCGACTCCCACACCTTGCTCACAGTCGTCTTGGCTGGCGATGGACGGTTCGTCGAGCGGCTGCGGTCTGATGAGTTCCTCCCTCTCGAAAGCCGCATGCGCGTCCGCCTGACGATGGAGCGCGCGACACCAGAGATACTCCAGGGCTGCCTCCGCCATGCTCTCCACCAGGCAGGGGCCCCGACACTCATGGCCTCGGCGGTGATCGCCGCCCTGGCCGACCATGCCCAGGGCAACCTGCGCGCCCTCATGATCATGGCTGACGAGTTGCTCGCCGCCGCGGCCGAGCGCAATGCCCGGCAGATCGACGAGGCCCTGTTCTTCGATGCCTGCGCCATAGCCTCGGGCCCTGAGACCAAGGGCGCAGCCAGGAGGCAACGATGAGCGCACTGCCATTCGAACCCGCCTATCGCCTCGCTGATCGCGCCGAGGAGCAGAGCTGGCTGGTGACCGGATTGTGGTCCGATCAAGCCGTCGGGATCATCGGCGGTGAGCCAAAATGCTGTAAATCAGTCCTGGCCCTCGATCTCGCCGTCTCCGTCGCCGCCGGAACGCCATGCCTGCGCCGGTTCTCAGTGCCCAACCCG
>CAIQQB010000075.1 GCA_903873805.1 uncultured Opitutia bacterium
AGCCCGCGCCAAGGGTGAGCTCCTGCCACCCGCCCAACGCAAACCGGTCCTCCGCCTCAAAATCAAACGTCCGGCGGTCCTCGTCAAAAATGGCGGCCTTGCGCTCGGTATAATCCACATAGGTCTGCAGCGTGAGTTCAGAAGCGCCGGTGGTGTGGGTGAGACGGCCGAGAAGATTGCCCCCGGCCAGCCGGCCATTGTCCACCAGCGAGGCCGTGAAGGGGGGGCGGCGGTCGGCACCACAAAAATCTGGTGCTCGTTGGCGCCATAGCCCTCACCCTGGAGGGTGACGAGGTTGCCGTCGCCGCCGGTCGAATCGATCCGGAAACCGACGAGGCCGGTGTTCCACGCGTCATTCGCGTCGGCGCCGGAGGCGAGCTTCGAGTCGTCGTATTCCGTGTATTTCCCGTAAATCCGGTAGTGCGTGGTCGCGCTGACCGCGCCGCCGTAGCGCAGCGCCAGGCTGCCCTCTGGATCGCTGCCGCCGATGGCCGAGGTCATCAGGCCCTGGGTTTCGTCGGCCGGCTTGGTGATGATGTTGATGACGCCGTTGACCGCGTTGTCCCCCCAGAGTGTCGCGCCCGGCCCGCGCACGACCTCGATCCGCTCGATGTCCTGCATCAAAGCGTCCTGCGCGTCCCACAAGACGCCGCCAAAAAGCGGGGTGTAAACGCTGCGACCGTCGCGCAGCACCAGGAGCTTGTTGGAGGAGAGGTCATTGAAACCGCGGGCGCTGATGGCCCAGTCGTGCGCGTCCAGGCGGGCCACATCCAGACCCGGCGCGAGCCGCAACGCCTCGGGCAGGTTGACCGCGCCGGCCTGCGCGATGTCGTCGGCAGTGATCACGGAGACGGCGGCGGGCGCGGCGAGTAGCTTTTCGGAGTGCTTGGAAACCGAGGTCACGACCGTGGTGTTCAGGAGTTGCTCAATCGAAAGATCGGTCAGCGCGGTGTTGCCGGTGACGGCCGGGGTCTGGCCGGACCCCGTGAGGACACTGAGGAGAATGACGGCGGTGGCGAGGACCCGGGCCAGGGCTAGATCGCCCGCACCGGGGGGAGGGTAGAGGGTTGACGTAGTCATAATTGGCCTAGGGTGTTTACTCTATGAGCCGGTTTCAGGCCAAGGCGGGGTCTGTGGCCGACGACGATCTTGCGCATGGCGGCAAAGCCATGCGTTCAAATGCCTACCAACGGTTCAAAACCGCCCGACTTTAGCCTTTTGGGCCACCGCAAAGGATGCCGGCCAGCCACGGCCGACCGCGGAAGCGGCGGCGCATGGGGTTCGGCTGTAGGCTAGTATCCCGTAACGGCTATAATTTCGGGTAGAGCCTGTGGAGTTTGATGCGGGCGTCGTCGGTGGTGAAGTGCCAGTGGATGGGGGCGCCCCGGGTATTGCGGTGTTGCTGCCACGCCGCGATTTCGCGACGCATGGTCATGAGGTCGGGGATGCGGCGGCCGAGACACTGGCCCGTGAGCGCGCTCAGTTCGATCTCGGCGATGTTGAGCCAGCTGCCGTGCTTGGGCGTGTAATGGATTTCCAGCCGCTCGGCCAGACGCCGGGCTTCGGCGGGGGGGAAGGTTTCATAGAGCGAGGCCAGGCCGTGGGTGTTGAGGTTGTCCATGACCAGCCGCACTTTGAGCGCGGCGGGATAACGCTCGTCGAGCATCGCTTTGACGAAGCGCGCCCAGTCCTGCCGGGTGCGGCGCTCGGTGACCTCGACATGCCGGCGTCCGGCCAGCGGTTCGACCTCCACAAACAGCGTGGCGACGCCGTGGCGCACGTATTCGTGATCGATGATCTGCCCGTGGCCGGGGGCGGCCGGAATCGGCGCGTGGACCTCGCCGACCAACTGCTTGCTCGACTCGTCCATGCAGACCACCGGAAAGCGCGGATCGTGCGCCAGACAATAGACGGCCAGCACGTCCTCCATCGCGGCGACAAACGCCGCGTCTCCGTCGGGCGGGATCTTCCAGTATTTGCTCAGGTGAGGACGCAGCGCGTTTTTTTTAGCGACCGCTGCACGGTCATCGCCGAGACTTGGTCCACGATCTTCAGCTCGACGAGCCGGTCGGCCAGCAGCCGCACCGTCCAGCGCTGGAACCCGGCCGGGGCCGGCGAGCAGGCCAGGGCGGTGAGGCGCGCGTCAAACGCGCCGTCGAAGACGGCCTCCCGCGGTTGGCGCGGCGGCTTGCGCGTCAGCGCCGCCGCCAGCCCCTCCTTCACAAACCGCTCCTTGAGGTGCTCGATCGTGCGCGAGGTCACGCCCAGCGCCGCCGCCACATCCACCACCTTCCACGGCTCGCCCCACTCGCCCGCATCGCACAACAACAGCGCGCGCGCATGGATAAATTTCGCCGCCGGGGATTTGCCGCTGCGCGTCAGCTCGGTGAGCTGCGCGCGTTCCGTCTTCGTCAGGGTGACTTTATATCGGTTGGCCATCCCCGAGCACAGCCTAGAGGGCCGTTCATCACAATACGAAAAGTTTAGTGTTACGAGATACTAG
>CAIQQB010000076.1 GCA_903873805.1 uncultured Opitutia bacterium
TCCCCCTGCACCCCCTCCCATATTAACTTATTTTACCCGATCCGCTGTCCAACGGACGGGGACCACCTCAGGGTGACCTGCTCGACCCCCATACGATGGGATTATCGGAAGGCTGAGGGCAACGGCAAAGCGGTGGCGGGCGGGCCGGGTGGGCGCAGCGCTGTTTTCAGGCGCATGGCCTTTGCTGATGTGGGCGGGTGCCCTCACCCTGCGGGTTTGATTCCGGTCAAAACCGGGGCGGGGGCGCCCCGCCCCATTTCTCAGAAGCGGAGTCTGGACACCCAGCCCACGGGTTCCCACCTGCGATCCCGGCTCTCCCGAGCCGGGCTACAATTTGTAGGTAGCCCGCTTCGGGAGAAGCGGGGCTCCGCGCCATGGTCGGCAAACTAACGGCAGGATGCCCATGCCATGCTGCATGGAAACGAAAAGGCCGGGCTTGCGGCCCGGCCTGGGAGAAAGATAACGAGAAAAACGAAAGAGAAAGATCTCGAATTACATCTTCCCGCCGTAGATCGCGCTGGCGCCAAGTTCCTCCTCAATGCGGAGGAGCTGGTTGTACTTCGCCACACGGTCGGTGCGGCAGAGCGAGCCGGTCTTGATCTGGCCCGCGTTCGTCGCGACGGCGATGTCGGCGATCGTCACGTCCTCCGTTTCGCCGGAGCGGTGGCTGATGACGGCGGTGTAGTTCGCCTCCTTGGCCATCTCGATGGCGTCGAGCGTCTCGGTGAGCGTGCCGATCTGGTTCACCTTCACGAGGATCGAGTTGGCGACTCCGGTGTCGATGCCGCGTTTGAGAATCTCGGTGTTGGTGACGAAAATGTCGTCACCCACCAGCTGGGTCCCACCGCCGAGCGCGACGGTGAGCTTCTTCCACGTTTCCCAGTCGCCCTCGGAGCAGCCGTCCTCGATCGAGATGATGGGGTATTTCGCGACGAGCTTCTGGTAAAATGCGACCATGTCGTCGCCCGAGAGGATCTCGCCGGTGGATTTCTTGAAGACGTAGTGTTTTTTCTCCTTCACGTAGAATTCGGAGGCGGCGACGTCGAGGGCGAGGTTGATGTCCTTGCCGAGCTTGTAGCCAGCACTTTTCACGGCGAGGGCGATGGTGTCGAGCGCGGCCTCGGTGGAGGCGAGCTTGGGGGCAAAGCCGCCCTCGTCGCCGACGGCGGTGGCGAGGCCCTTTTCCTTCAGGACCTTCTTCAGTGCGTGGAAGATCTCGCAGCCCATGCGCAGGGCTTCGGCGAAGGACTTCGCGCCGGTGGGCATGATCATGAATTCCTGGAAGTCGATCGGGGCGTCGGAGTGGGCGCCGCCGTTCATGATGTTCATCATCGGGACCGGCAGGACCTTGGCGTTCGGGCCGCCGAGGTATTTGTAAAGGGGCTGGTTAAGGGCGGCGGCGGCGGCCTTGGCGGTGGCCAGGGAGACGCCGAGGATGGCGTTGGCGCCGAGCTTCGACTTGGTGCTGGTGCCGTCGAGTTTGATCATGGCGCGGTCAATGCCGACCTGGTCGCAGGCGTCGAAGCCGATCAGGGCGGGGGCGAGCTTGGCCTTCACATTGCCGACGGCTTTCTGGGTGCCCTTGCCGCCGAAGCGGTTTTTATCGCCGTCGCGAAGCTCGATGGCCTCGCGTTCGCCGGTGCTCGCGCCCGAGGGCACGGCGGCGCGGCCGAGGTGGCCGGAGGCGAGGCGGACGTCAACCTCGACAGTGGGATTGCCGCGGGAGTCGATGATCTCGCGGGCGGTGATGGCGGTGATGGTGGTGTTCATGCGGGAAAATGGGCGCGTGGAGCATGGAGTGAACCAAATCCGCGGCGGCGTGGGAAGCAGAAACGGGCTGGGAAGGGAGCGACGGTTTCGGTGGTTGGAGTCTGGTCCGGAGGGGGGTGATGACCACCACGCCGGAGGGGAAGAGCCGGAATGACCAAGGACCAAGGACCAAGGACCAAGGACCAATGGACAATGGACAGTGACCAATGCTGGAAGCCAGCGACCGGCACGACGGCTCAGAACGGGGGCTTGCTCAGGCCGAACTTGATCAGGACCTGCTGCAGCGGCCCCGGGGGCTTGGGGTGCAGCTGCGGCGGGAGGTGCGCGAGGGAGCCGTTGCGGCTGGCGATAGCCAGAGGGGTGACGCCGGAATAGTTGCGCGTCGCGAGGAGCTCCGGGGTGAGGAGGCTGAGCGGAATCTGCCGGAGGTGGCCCTCCGAGGCGGCGGCATGGACGGGGGTGTCGCCGTTGTCGTTGCGGGTGAGCAGCAGATCGGCGGTGAGCACCTCGTGGGGCAGCTTGGAGATCTGACCGGTTTCAGCGGCGGCGTGGATTACGGTGAACCCATTCTTGCTGGGGATGATCAGGTGGTCGTGCTCGAGCAGCGCCGCGGGAATCTGCTGCAAATGGCCGGCGATGGCCGCGGCATGGAGGACGGTGTCGCCGCTGTTGGTCTTCACGAGCAGCGCATCGGCCGTGAGCAGCGGGGGAGGAACCTGGTCAAGGTGGCCGTTGAGGGCGGCGACATGCAGGACGGTTTCGCCACCCGCATTGCGGAGGCTGGCGAGCCGGGCGGTCAGCAGAGCGGGGGGCAGCCGGTCGAGGGTGCCGTTCTCCGCAGCCTCATGCACCAGGGTGTTCCCGGCATCGGTGCGCAGCAGCAGCAGCTCCTCGGTGAGGAAGCCGGCGGGCAGTTGGTCGAGGTGACCCTCGGCGGCCGCCGAATGGAGGACGGTGTAGCCGGAATTGCTGCGGGTGAGCAGCGCCTCGCGCGTGAGCAACGCGGGCGGAATCTGGGCGAGGTGCCCGCCGTACGCGGCCTGATGCAGCGGGGTGTAACCAGCCTCGTTCTTCAGGAGCAGGTGCCGGGCGGTCATGGCGGCGGGCGGCAGGTCGCCCAGCCGGCCATATTTGGCGGCCAGATGCAGGATTGTGTTGCCCGCCGCGTTGTGGGCGGAAAGCTGCTCGGGCGACAGGGTTGAAATCGTGTCGCGCGAGAGGAGGTCGTCCCGGAAGGCGGCGTGCAGCGCGTCGGTGTCCATGCAAATAAGATTCAGAAGGATGCAACCCCCGCACCGCCTCAGTGGCAAAGCAAAACTGCCGGGGTTGGCCCCCGCGGGTCGGTCCTTCCACGCCCGCCGGGGCGAACGGTTTTATTTCTGTTTGACAGGGTCGGCGGATAACGGTGTTTTAGACCTTTTATGAAAGTTGTTTCCTCCATCAAGTCCGCCAAGAAGCGTCACCCGGCCTGCCAGGTGGTGCGCCGCCGTGGAAAAATTTACGTCATCAACAAGGTCGAGCCCCGTTACAAGGCTCGCCAAGGCTGATTTTTAAAGGAGAACCCACCCTGTGAAAGCCGAAGGCCATCCCACTCTCAACCACGTCTGCTTCCTCGATGTCGCGACCGGCAGGCGTTTCCTGACCAAGTCGACGATGAAGTCCGCCCGCAAGGAAGTCATCGACGGCGTCGAACATTTCATCGTCGTGCGCGACGTGACCATGGACTCGCATCCCGCCTACACCGGCGAGAAGCGCCTCGTGGACACGGCCGGCCGCGTCGAGAAGTTCACCACGAAGTTCAAGCGCGTCACGACCAAGGGCGCGAAGTAAGCTTCCCGTTCCCCCGTCCATCTCCCGCCCTCCGGATTCCGGGGGGCTTTTTATTGCCCACGGAACACACCAATCACACGGAAGGGCCGAGCCAGGGCAACAGGCGGAAATTGAATTGGCCAAATTTTTTCCGTGTCTTCCGTGGGTTCCGTGGGCCACTCTCCGTCTGAAATCACTATGCGAATCCGCGCTTTCCAAGGTCTGGTCCCCGTGCCCGCGCTCGCGCCCGAGGTGGCGTGCGTGCCCTATGACGTCGTCGACGCCGCCGAGTCCGCCGCCCTGGTCGTCGGCCGGCCGCACAGCCTCCTCCACGTCGACCGCGCCGAGATCGACCTGCCGGCCGGCACCAACCCGTACTCCGACGCCGTCTATGCGAAGGCCCGGGACAACTTCCTGAAGCTCCAGCACGAGGGCGCGCTCGTGCGCGAATCCGAGCCGTGCCTCTATCTCTACCAGCAGCAGATGGGCGCGCACCGGCAGCGCGGCCTCGTCGCCGTCTGCCACGTTGAGGACTACGACGCCAACCTGATCAAGAAGCACGAGAAGACTCGCAAGGACAAGGAGGACGACCGCACGCGGCTGATCGACACGCTCGGGGCCGACACCGGCCCGGTGTTCCTGACCTACCGCGACGAGGCGGCCGTCAACGCCCTCGTGGCCCAGCTCATCCTCACCGCGCCGCAGCATGATTTCACCGCCCCCGATGGCATCCGCCACACCGCCTGGCGCATCCCCGGCGGCGCGGCGTGGGTCAATGCCTTCGGCCAGGTGCCGGTGACCTACATCGCCGATGGCCACCACCGCGCGGCCAGCGCGGCCCGCGTCGCACGGCTCCGCCGCGAACGCAACCCCGCGCACCGGGGTGACGAGGATTACAACTGGTTCCTCTGCGTCCTGTTTCCCGCGAGCGAGCTGAAAATCCTGCCCTACAACCGGCACGTGTTCAACCTGAACGGCCACACACCCGCCGCCTTTCTGGAACAGGTCAAGGCAACCTTCGGGCTCACTGCCAACGCCGCACCGTCACCGGGTGCGGTCGGGGAAATCAGCATGTATCTGGATGGAAAATGGCATGGGCTGCGGTGTCCGGCGGACGCCCAGGCCGACCCGGTGACGCGCCTCGATGTGAGCGTGCTGCAGGACAAGCTGCTGGCGCCGCTGCTGGGTGTGGACGATCCGCGCACGAGCAAACGGATTGATTTTGTGGGCGGCATCCGCGGCCCGAGCGAGCTGGTGAAGCGGGTGGACGCGCATGGCGGGGTGGCGTTTTCGATGTATCCGACGACGCTGGCGCAGCTGATGGATATCGCCGACGCGGGCCAGATCATGCCGCCGAAGAGCACCTGGTTCGAGCCCAAGCTCCGCTCCGGGCTGTTCGTGCACACGTTCTGAGCGGGCCGACGGGGTGGGGCCGTGCGCTCCGCCGCGCGACCGCTTGGAGATTGGGCTTCCGAGAGTAGCGCAGGCAGGGATGCCTGCGTTACTCCCTATCTTTCTCGTTCTCTTTCTCCTGCCTGTTCCGGTCGCTGATGTATCCGACCCCAGATTCACAGCCCTCAGAAACCCAGAATTTCTAGCCAGAGAACGAGAATGAGTAAGAGAACGAGAAAGATTTCGGACCAGCCCACCAGAGGCAGGCAGGGATGCCTGTGCTACTTCAAGCCTTGCCGCCCTTGTTGTTACTTGGCGCCGCGGCGGGAGATGGCCTGCTGGAGCATGATGAAGACGAGCAGCAGGCCGCCGATCGCGATCTTCGTCCACCAGGTGTTTAGGTCGCCCTTGAAATTGATCAGCGTCTGGATGATCCCGAGGATGAGCACGCCGACCAGCGTGCCGGGGATGAATCCGACCCCGCCGCGCAGCAGCGTGCCGCCGATGACCACGGCCGCGATGGCGTCGAGCTCGAGCCCGACAAACGACGCCGGGTTGCCCGACTGCATGTAAAACGTCGCCACCACCCCGCCGAGCGCCGAGAGGAAGCCGGCGAGCGTATAGACGAGAACCTTGGTCCGGCCGATGGGCACGCCCATCAGGCGCGCGGAGCTTTCGCTGGAGCCGATGGCATAGACGTTGCGGCCGAAACGCGTCCACTTGGCGGCGACGGCGGCGATGATGACCACGGCCAGCAGGCATTGCGCGGTGAACGGCAGGGTGAGCGTCTGGAGGCGTCCGCTCGCGGTCGTGACGTGCGCGACGGGCAGCGCGAGGCTGCCGATGGTGTCGCCGTAGAACGGGTGGGTGATGCCGAGCGATTCTGGATGCACGATAAAGCCGAGGCCGCGGGCGAGGAACATGCCGCCAAGCGTGATCAGGAACGGCGGCAGTTCGAACCAGTGGATGAGCAGCCCCATGAAGGCGCCATAGGCCGCGCCGCCCGCGAGCACCAGCGCGATCGCGGCGGGGGGCGACCACCCGTGGTCGAGCAGGACGGCGACCGAAATGGTGGTGAGGGCGACGACGGCGCCGACCGACAGGTCAATGCCGCCGGAGAGGATGACGAAGGTGGCGCCGACGGCGACGACCCCGAGAAAGGCGTTGTCGCCAAACAGGCTGATGATGACGCGAGGCGAGCTGAATCCGTGGAACGACAAACAACCGCCCACGTAGAGTGCGACGAGCACGGCGGCGGAGGCGGCGAGCGGGATGAGCTGGGCGGGCAGGCGGGGCTTCATGCGGGCCTCCTTTTCCCGAACCGGGCGAGGCGCTCGCGGAGCTTGGGCGACTGCAGCAGGCAGACGGCGAGGATCACGACCGCCTTGGGCACCGGGGCGATGTCGGCGCTCACGTTGCGCATGTACAGCGTCTGCGTGAGCGTCTGGATAAGCAGCGCGCCGATCATCGAGCCGGCGAGATAGAAGCGGCCGCCGGTGAGCGCCGTGCCGCCGATGACGGCGGCGAGGATGGCGTCGAGCTCGAGGTAGAGGCCGGCGTGGTTGGCGTCGGCGCACTTGATGTTGGAGGCGGCGACAAGACCGGCGAGCCCGGCGCAGAGGCCGGCGAAGACATAGGCGAGAAACTTGACCTGGCGCGCCGGCAGGCCGGTGAAGTGGCTGGCGGTCTCGTTGTCGCCGACCGCCTCGATGAACAGCCCGAGGGCGGTGCGCCGCGTGAGTAGGGCGGTGAGCCCGAACATCACCAGCACGAGCGTCAGGGTGAAAGGCAGGCCCAGGAAGAAGCCGTTGCCGAGATAGACCAGGGTCGGGTTTTCAAACGTGATGATCTGTCCGTCGGTGATGAGCTGGGCGATGCCGCGGCCGGCGACCATCAGGATCAGGGTGGCGACGATGGGCTGGATGCGGAGGTAGGCGACAAGGAGCCCATTCCAGGCGCCGGCCAGGACCGCCAGGGCGAGCGCGGCGAGGACGGCGAGACCGGGCGACCATCCGGCGCCGACAAAGCGCTGGGCGAGGACCGCGCCGGCGATGGCCATGATGGCGCCGACGGAGAGGTCGACCCCGCCGGTGGCGATCACAAGCGTCATGCCGAGGGCGAGCAGCATGACCTTCGCGCCCTGGTTGAGGATGTCGATCAGCGTGCCGTAGAGGTGCCCGTCGCGCACCTCGACGTGGAAGAAGCCTTCCGTGAAGACCTGGTTGAACAGGAGCAGCAGGGCGAGCGCGAGCAGGGGCCAGAAGACGGGCTGCTTCCGGCTGAACCAGAGCCCGCCGGCCAGCGCAGACCAGAAGACGAGGGGAAAGGCGACGCTCATGGGGTGGCGGAAGAACGCGACGGGGGCGTCGCGTCCCCGGAGGCCACTGCGGCGTGCTGCCCGGCGATGGCGTGGATGATCGCATGCTCGTTGACCTCGGAGCCGGACAATTCAGCGACCTTGGCGCGGTCGCGGAGGACGAGAATGCGCTGGCTGTTGCGGGCCAGCTCGGCGGTTTCGGAGCAGATCAGGACGACGGCCAGGCCCTCGTCGCGAAATTTGGCGATGAGGCGCTCAATGTCGGCCTGGGCGCCCACGTCGATGCCGCGTGTCGGCTCGTCGAGGATGAGCAGGCGCGGCGCGGTGGCCAGCCAGCGGGAGAGGATGACCTTCTGCTGGTTGCCGCCGGAGAGGTTCCTGATCAGCTGCTCGGGGCCGCTGGTCTTGATGCCGAGGGCGGCGATGAATTTGGCGACGAGGGCGTCCTGCTCGGCGCGCGGGACCCGTTTCCACAGGCCGCGGTGGACCTGGAGGGCGACGATCAGGTTTTCGCGGACGGTGAGGTTGGGCAGGATGCCGGAGGTTTTGCGGTCCTCGGGGGTGAAGGCGAACCGCCGGGCGAGCGCGGCCTGGGGCGAGCGGACGGACGCGGGCTGGCCGTCGATCTCCATGGTGCCGGAGTCGGGCTGGTCGATGCCGAAAAGGAGCCGGGCCAGTTCGGTGCGGCCGGAGCCGAGAAGGCCGGCGAAGCCGAGCACCTCGCCGGCGTGGACGGCGAGGTCGGTCGGGTTGACGCTGGCGCGCCGGCCGAAGCCGCGGACGGCGAGGACGGGCGGCTGGTTGCCCGTGCGCGGGGCGGGCGCCGGGCGATGGTGCATGGCCTCGATTTCCTTCACGTCCCGGCCCATCATGTGGGCGACGAGCTGGAGGCGCGGCAGTTCGGCGGCCAGAAACTCGCCCACCAACTGGCCGTTGCGCAGGACTGTGATGCGGTCGGTGATCTGGTAGACCTGGTCGAGGAAATGGGTGACGAAGATGACCGCCATGCCCTCGCTGCGCAGCCGGCGCACGATGGTGAAGAGCTCGGCGACTTCGCGTTCATCGAGCGAGGACGTCGGCTCGTCGAGGATGAGCACCTTGGCGTCGACATCGATGGCCCGGGCGAGGGCGACCAGCTGCTGGATGGCGATGGAGCAGCTGGTGAGCGGCTGGGAGACGTCGAGGTTGAGACCGAGGCGGGCGAGCGCGGCGCGGGCGCGGGCGCGCATGGCGCCCCAGCGGAGGAGGCCGCAGACGGTGGACTGGCGGCCGAGGCAAATGTTCTCCGCGATGGAGAGGTCGGGGATGAGGTTGACCTCCTGATAGACGGTGCTGATGCCGACCGCCTCGGCTTCGCGCGGCGAGCGCGGGTGGATGATCTTTCCGGCTAGCGTGACCGTGCCCTCGTCACGCGGATAGACGCCGGTGAGGCACTTGATCAGGGTGCTCTTGCCGGCGCCGTTTTCGCCCATCAGGGCATGCACCTCGCCGGCCCGGGCGCTGAAGCTGACGTTGCTCAGCGCGACGACGCCCGGAAACCGCTTGGTCAGGCCCCGGGCCTCCAGGATCGATTCGGGCATCGTGTCGGGTGGGGAAGGCGGGGTGCGCGCACCCCGCCGATGGGCGGGCCGCGGCCCGCTCAGTATTTGCGATTGGGTAGTTCGGCGGCGGCCTGGGTCTCGTCAAAGACCCCTTCCTGCACGGCGACCCGGGCGGGAACCTTCTGGCCCGCCGCGACCTTGGCGATCAGATCGAAGAGCTGGGGCCCGATCTGCGGATTGCACTCGACGGTGCAGTTGAGCTTGCCCGCGGCCATGGCCTCGAAGGCGCCCTTCACGCCGTCGATCGAGACGATGATGATGTCCTTGCCGGGCTTGAGGCCGGCCTCCTCGATCGCCTGGATGGCGCCGAGGGCCATGTCGTCGTTGTGGGCGAACAGGGCGGTGATTTGCTTGGCGTCGGGCGATTTCAGGAAGGCCTCCATGACCTGTTTCCCTTCGGCGCGGGTGAAATTGCCGCTCTGGGACTTGACGATCTTCATGCCCGGATTCTTGGCGAGAACCTCCTCGAAGCCCTTCTTGCGGTCGATGGCGGGGGCGGACCCGGGGGTGCCGACGAGCTCGGCGATCACGGCCTTGCCCCCGGTCTTCTTGGCGAGCCATTCCCCGGCCCGGCGGCCCTCCTCGACAAAGTCGGAGCCGATGAAGGTGACGAAGAGGCTGGGGTCGGAGACCTTGACAGCGCGGTCGGAGAGCACCACCGGGATGCCGGCGGACTTGATCTCCTTGAGCACGGGTTCCCAGCCGGTCTCGACGACGGGGGAAAAGGCGATGACGTCGACGCCCTGGGCGATGAAGGAGCGGAGCGCCTTGATCTGGTTCTCCTGCTTCTGCTGGGCGTCGGCGAACTTGAGGTCGATGCCGCGCTTGGCCGCCTCGGCCTTGATGGAGTCGGTGTTGGCGGTGCGCCAGCCGCTTTCGGCGCCGATTTGCGAGAAGCCCACGGAAAGCGGCTTGTCGGCGGCGGACAGGGAGGCGCCGGCCGACAGCAGGCCGGCGCACAGGAAGGATAGGAGGAGCTTGGGGGTTTTCATGGAGAGAGGGGAGGGCTGTCGCGCAAGGGCGTCAGTAGATCCGGATATAGGCGTTCTGGCGGAGGCGCTGGATCCAGCGCTCCTCGGATTCGCGGGCCATCTGGTCGGCGAGAATTTTCTCGATGTCGGCGCCGACCTCGGAGAGCGGCTGGACGCCGGCGAACTTGCGTTCCTCGACGTAGAGCACGAAGCAGCCGTCCGGCGTGACGACCGGGTCGCTCGCCTGCCCCTTGGCGAGTTTGAACAGGGGGTCAGCAAACTCCGCCTTCAGGTCGGCGCGTTTCTGCCAGCCCCAGTCGCCGCCCTTGGTGCTCTTGGCGTCCTGGCTGAACTCGTGGGCGAGATCGGCGAATTTATCCCCGGCCTTGAGGCGGGCGAGCACCGGCTGGGCCTTGGCGAGGAGCTGGGCGTCGGTTTCGCCGGGCGCCCGGTTGAAGGCGATCAGCCGCAGGTGGACCTGGTCGTCCTGATAGAACTTGTCCTTGTGCTCCTGGTAGTAGGCCTCGACTCTGACCGGGCTGACCACGTTCTGGCTTTTCCGCTGCTGGTCGCGCATGAATCTGTAGATCAAATCCTCCTCGATCTGCTTGCGGTAGTCCCGGGCGTTCAGCCCGCTCGCCTTGAGGTAAGCGAGGAACTTCGACCGGTCCCCGCTGAAGGGCGCGTTGAGCAGCGTCTCCGAGATCGCGTTGTCAATGTAGCTGTCGGGCACATGGCGTTTCTCGTCCTTGTGGAATTCCTTTACGATCAGCACGCGGTTGATCATCTCCTGCAGCACCTCGTTTTGCAGCGCGTCCAGTTTGTCGAAAAAGTCCTTCTCACTGGTGGAGTCGCGCTGGAGCCCGGGGATTTGCGGGCCGATTTCCCGGCGCAGATCCTCGACGGTGATGATCTTGTCCTCGACGGCGGCCACCACGGCGTTGCTGTCCTGACGGGGATTATTGGATGGCCGGGCCGTCGCGGCCGCAGGCTCGACTGGCACGGGCGGCTGGGCGGGGAGCATCAGCGGGACGGCGGCGGCGAAAAGGGCGACGGACCAGCGACGGAGAAGCGTCATGAGGGAGGCAGATGGTTGAGGAAGCGGACGATTTCCCGCAACCGTAGAAGCGGCTTCGGGGCGGTCAACCTCGGAAACCGCGTGCCGACCATCACAAAGTCGTCGCGGCGGCCGCGGTGGAGCCGGCATTTCAGGCGGGAACCTTCGGTTTCGACGTTTACGACGCCCTTTTGTTCCGCCTGCAGGCGGATTTCGGTGACCAGCAGCAGGGCGCGGACCTCGTCCCCAAACGGTCCGAAGCGGTCGCGCAGCCCCGCCTCGATCTGGCGGAGCTCGGCCAGGGTGCCGGCCAGCGCCAATTGTCGGTAAAAGTCGATGCGGAGCCGCGTTTCGGCCAAGTAGGCGGGGGGCAGCCGGGCCTGGATGCCGGCCACGGGGACGGCCCCGCTCTCCGCCGTCTCGGCGTCGCGGAGCGCGGTGTATCCGTCCTCATGCCGGCCGCGCGCGCGGGGTGGGGGCGGACCGCCGGCCCCGGGGGCGCCCCCCGGCGGTGCGGCGTCGCCGACAGTGACAAAGTCGAGCTTCACGTTGGCCCGGATGGCCGCGGCCTGGGTTGCACCCTTCAGCCGGGCGACCGATTGGCGGAGGAGCTGGCAGTAGAGCTCGAAGCCGACGCCGACGATATGGCCGCTCTGCTCCGCGCCGAGCAAATTGCCCGCGCCGCGCAGTTCGAGGTCGCGCATCGCGATACGGAAGCCGGCGCCGAGCTGGTTGTGGGTGCGCAGCGCGCTCAGTCGTTCGCGGGCCAGTTCGACGATCCGGATGTGCCGGTGGAGCAGCAGGTAGGCGTAAGCCTGGTGCCGGAAACGCCCGACCCGCCCGCGGAGTTGGTAGAGCTGCGACAGGCCGAAGCGATCCGCACCCTCAATGATGATCGTGTTGCAGTTGGGGATATCCAGGCCGCTCTCGATGATCGTGGTGCAGACCAGCACCTGGTAGCTGCCCGCGACGAAGTCGGTCATCATGCGCTCGAGTTCGTCGGCGTCCATCCGCCCGTGGCCGACACCGATGGTGAGGCCGGGCAGCAGCTCGCGCAGGCGGGCGGCCACGCCCTCGATGGTCTGGACGCGGTTGTGAAGGTAGAACACCTGGCCGCCGCGGCGCATCTCCTGGCGGATGGCATCCATCACCAGTTTTTCATCGTAGGTCTTGACGATGGTCTGGATCGGGAGCCGGTTCACCGGTGCGGTCTCGATCACGCTCAGGTCGCGGGCGCCGGTCAGGGCCATCGAGAGCGTGCGCGGGATGGGCGTGGCGCTCATCGAGAGCAGATCCACGGTCGCGCGCATCGCCTTGAAACGCTCCTTGTGCTTCACGCCGAACCGCTGCTCCTCGTCGACCACCACGAGGCCGAGCGCGCGGAACTGCACGTCGGCCTGGAGCAGGCGGTGGGTGCCGATCAGGATGTCCACCTGCCCGGCCGCAGTCGCCGCGAGGATCTTCTTTTGTTCGGCGGGTGTACGGAACCGGCTGAGCATCTCGACCGCGACCGGGTAGCCCGCCATGCGTTCTCGGAAGGTATTGAGGTGCTGCTGGGCGAGCACCGTGGTGGGTACGAGCACCGCGACCTGCCGGCCCCCCTGCACCGCCTTGAACGCAGCCCGGATCGCGACCTCGGTTTTGCCAAAGCCGACATCACCGCAGATCAGCCGGTCCATCGGGCGCTCCCGCTCCAGATCCGCCTTGGCCTCGTTGATGGCGCGCAGCTGGTCGCGGGTCTCGGTGAACGGAAAGGCCGCTTCAAACTCCCGCTGCCAGTCGTTGTCCGGCGGAAACGCGTGTCCCGGTTGCGCCTCCCGCGCCGCCTGAATGCGCAGCAGCTCCGCGGCCAGGTCGATGGTGGCGCGCTCGGCGGCCTGGCGGGTCTTCTCCCAGCGACCGGAGCCGATCCGGCCGAGCTGCGGGCGCGTGCGGCCGAGCCCGACATAGCGCGAGACCAGATGCGATTCCGGCAGCGGCACGTGCAGCGTGACCTCCTGGTCGAACTCCAGCGAGATGACCTCGCGGCCGCCGTCGCGCGTTTCCAAGGTCTTGAGCCCGCGGTAAACGGCGATGCCGTGCTGGAGATGCACCACATAATCGCCCTCGACCAGTTCCGCAAAATCGAGGAGCTGGTCGACCTGGGCCCGGGCGGGCGCGACGGTCCGGCGGCCGCCCGCCGCCCGGCGCGGACGCTGCCGGCCGAACAGCTCGGTCTCGGTAACCACCACCAAGCCGGTGTAGGGCGGGGTCTCCGAACCCCGCCGCAGGTCCGGCACGGCGGGGTTCGGA
>CAIQQB010000077.1 GCA_903873805.1 uncultured Opitutia bacterium
CCCTCGAAAATCAGGTCGTGAAGACGACAGGATTAGTAACGGCGCTCGCCGCGATCGCGGCCGCCGCCACCGCCGCCGCCGCCGAAGCCGCGACCGCCGCCGCCGCCGAAGCCGCGACCGCCGCCGCCGCCGCCAAAGCCGCCGGAAGGACGGTCCTCTTTCGGACGGGCTTCGTTGACCGTGAGCGCGCGGCCGCCGAGGTCGGCGCCGTTCAGCTTCTCAGTGGCGAGCTTGGCCTCTTCGGCCGAACCCATGGTGACGAACGCGAAACCGCGGGGGCGGCCGGTCATTTTGTCCATGGCGACGTAAACGTCGGTCACGGTGCCGAACTGGCTGAAGGCCGAGCGCAGCTCGTCTTCGGAGGTCTTGAAGGACATGTTTCCAACGTATAGTTTGGAGCTCATGATGTGTGATGATTCGTCTTGATCCCGTCCGCTGCCAGTCCGTTCCCGATTGTCGGGTTTCAAATCATCCTGGGAGAACCCCACTGACGACCCACCAGTTCCTGTCACCTAACGTAGCTCTGACGATAACGCCGCAAAGCACAGGGCCTTCGGACGGGAACGCAAGCACAATCTTGCCGGCCCCGGTCGGCCGGCCCGCCCGCGCACGCACCCGAGGTCACCCAATCCAGCCGGCCGCCAGGCCGAGCAAGCCGCTGGCGGCGATCACCGGGATGAGGCCGGCCCGGAATCGGTGTAGCGCCACAAACGCCGCCAGCGCAACAATTGCGGCAAACCAATCCACACTCCCCGCAACTGGAAACAGCGTTTGCCCGGCAAACCAGACGGCCAGGCTCAGCACCACACCGACCACCGCGGCCGTCACGGCGCCGAGCGCCGCATTCAGCGGCCGGAGGCGGCGCAGCCGCTCGATCCACGGGGCGCCGAGAAAGATCCACAGGAAACAGGGCACGAAGGTGGACCAGGTGGTGATCGCGGCGCCCAGCGTCGCCGCCACCAGCGGCGGGAGCCCGCCGGGATGATTCCAAGCGCCCAGAAAACCGACGAACTGGAGTACCATGATGAGCGGCCCCGGGGTGGTTTCGGCCAGCCCGAGTCCGTCCAACATCTGGGGCCCCGCCAGCCAGTGGTAGCTGTCCACCGCCTGTTGGGCGACAAAAGGCAGCACCGCGTAGGCCCCGCCAAACGTGACCACCGCGGCCTGGCTGAAGAACAGTCCCTCCTGCGCCAGCGTGCCGTGCCAGCCCTGCCACCAGCCGGCCACCAGAATGGGCGCAGCCCAGAGCGCCCCGCAGATGCCAATGATCTTGCCGGTACGAATCCAGGGGGAGCGGAGCGGCTCCCGGCGGCTGGCGCCGCCGGGCGGACCGTCCTCGGGCGGCGGCAGGGCGGCCGGCGCAACGCCGAATGACTCCGGCCAGAACCGCCCGCCTGCCATCCCCACCGCCGCAGCGCCGAACACGATCAGGGGAAACGGAAGGTGCCAGAAATAGATCAGCCCGAACGCCAGTGCCGCGAGCACCCATCCGGTACGGTGCCGGAGCGCCTTGCGCCCGAGTCGCAGCACCGCCGCCGCCACCAGCGCGACCACCGCCGGTTTGAGCCCGTGGAAGACCGCCGCGAGCCAGGGCAGCTGGCCCCAGGTGACATACGCCAGGCTCAGCCCCCAAAGGATCACCGCCGACGGCAGCACGAACAACACGCCCGCGGCGATGCCGCCCCGGGTGCGGTGCAGCAGCCAGCCGCAGTAGATCGCCAGCTGCGTCGCCTCGGGGCCGGGCAGCAGCATGCAGAAGTTGAGCGCATGCAGGAACCGCTCCGGCCCGATCCACTTCCTCCGCTCCACCAGCTCGGTCTGCATGATCGCAATCTGACCCGCCGGTCCGCCAAAACTGATGAACCCCAGCCGGAGCCAGAAGCGCAGCGCCTCGCGGAAGGTGGGTGAGGCTGACATGGCCGCGAAGTGTTGCCCAAAAAAAGCCGGGCGCAAGGCGAAGCCCCGCGTCCGGCGAAGGTCGGCGCGACCGCGCGCCGGCGGCGGTTACTTGCGCGAACCCATCAAAATCCGCAGCACATACCAGAGCATCAGCATGACACCCGAGAACAGCGCCAGCGAAGCCGCCACATACTGGTCCGTCCGGTAGTGATGGATGACGTTGGAGGTCGTGTAGAGAATGGAGCCGCCGGCGAAGAACACCATGACGGCCGCGAACAACAGCCCGAGGGTGAAGCCGAACACGAGGCTGCAGATGATCACGCCAAGCGCGACAAAACCGCAGACCGTGAGGATGCTGCCGAGGAATGAAAAATCCGACCGGGTAATGAAGGCCGTGGCGGTCAGCCCGGCGAACAGCAGCCCGGTGATGATGCCCGCCATCGGGATGACATCGGCGGAGCTGTAATAGGTGGCAATGACCAGGAGCGGCAGGAAGATCACGGTTTCCGCCATCACGTAGAGGCCGAGCCCGACATACTGCATGCCTTGGGAGGCGTTGGAGCGCGCCCAGTTGTCCGCCAACCAGGAGACGCCCATGAACAGGCCCAGCGTGACCAGCCAGCCCATGCCGCCGGTCATCAGGCGCACGAGGCCGATGATGCCGGGAGTGTGCAGCAGAATGGTCTCAAGCAGCACAAACGTCAGGATGGCGCCGGCCAGGTGCAGGTAAGTGCGCCGGATGAAGAGGGCGCGGTCGGACGCGCCGGACTCGGAAACGATGACGAAGGGATTGTCGGTGGATTGCATGCGGATTGGAAAGATGGGTGCGAAAATGGCGATAGCCGCCGCCAATATTGCGTGCTGGAGTGAAATTCGCCAGCAAAAATCCGGGGCCGGGAGCCCGGTGCAGCGGGGCCGACCGCGGCCGCCGCGCATTCCGGCATGGTCAAGCCACCCCGGTTCGCTTCTTCTCCCGTCCATGGCCCGCATCCTGTTTGCCACCCTCGGCTCGCTGGGTGACCTCCACCCGGTGCTCGCGCTGGCCCTTGAGCTGCGGGGCCGCGGCCACCGTGTGGCAATCGCCACCTCGGAGTTCTATCGGGACAAGATCCTGGCGTTCGGCCTCGGCTTTCATCCGCTCCCACCCGACATTTCACCGGCGGACGAAACCCTGGTGCGGCGCCTCATGGACGGTCGCCGGGGCTCGACGTGGCTGCTGCGCGACCTGATGCTTCCCGCCACGGCGACCATGTATGCCGCGCTGGCGGCCGCCGCCGCCGATGCCGACCTGCTGGTCGCCAGCGAACTCGTCTACGCCGCCCCAATCCTCGCCGCCAAAACCGGGCTGCCTTGGGTGACCTACGCCCTCGCCCCGATCTCGATCTTTTCCGTCCACGATCCGTCCCTGCTGCCCGGCCCGTGGGGGACCCACCGGCTGCAGTCGCTCGGCCCCGCCGCCAACCGGTTGCTGCTGGCGGCCGCCCGCCTCTACACCCGCGGCTGGTGGAAACCCGTCCGCGCCCTGCGCCGCGCCCAGGGCCTGCCGCCCGGGGATAACCCGCTGTTCGCCGGCAAATGGTCGCCCCACCTCAACCTCGCCCTGTTTTCCCCGGTGCTGCAGGCGCCCCAGCCCGACTGGCCCGCCCGGATGCAACAGACCGGCTTTGCGTTCCATGACGAGACGACGCCCGGCGCCGGCGTGCCGGCGCTGCCAACCCCGGTCACCGACTTTCTCGCCGCCGGGGATCCGCTCCTTGTTTTCACCCTGGGTTCGGCAGCGGTGCACCTCGCCGGCGATTTCTATGTGGAAAGCGCCCGCGCCGCCCAAGCGCTCGGCCGGCGCGCGCTTCTGTTGCTCGGATCCAATCCGCCGCCGCCCGGATGCCCGCCCACGGTCCTCGCCTGGGACTACCTGCCGTATGCGCAGATTTTTCCACTGGCGGCCGCCATCATCCATCAGGGCGGCGTTGGCACGACCGCGCAGGCGCTGCGCGCCGGCCGGCCCATGCTCGTCGTCCCCTTCGCCCATGATCAGCCGGACAATGCCGCCCGCGTCACCCGGCTCGGGGCGGCTCGCACGCTGCCCCGCCACCGCTATACCGCCCCGCGGGTGGCACGCGAACTCGCGGCTTTGCTGGCCGATCCCGCCGCGGCGGCCCGTTCCGCCCGGCTCGGGGAACGCATCCGGGCCGAAACCGGTACCGCGGCCGCCTGCGATGCGCTGGAAGCGCTGCTGCGCTCCGGGAAGAACGCGGTCAGCGACCGAGCACGGGGGCCAGCGTGACCACCAGAAGCACTAGGCCCGTGACGGTAAGAACCGGACTGGCGTAGGTGATGAGCGTGATCCGGCTGCGGGCCTGCAGGCCAGTGATTTTGCCGTCCTTGGCGTCCTCCTCGGCGTCGGAGCAGTAAGACGGCAGCCGCCAGCGCAGCCACGTGCCTGTGGCGATCATCAGGACGGCGGCCAGCGCCAGCAGCTCATGTAGAACCATCAGAGTGAAGGATGGCGGAAACTGTCTCAAAACCGGTAAAGCTCCAGAACAAATTTGCGGGCGCCCACCCGGTCCCCCGCTCAGCCACGCCGCAGCCGGAGCAGCCGTTCGCCGGCGGTGTGGAGGGTGGCGGACTGTTTCGCGAAGTTGAGCCGCACAAACCGGTGCTCCGGGGCGGGAAAGAAACTGGAGCCCGGCACGGGCGCGACCCCGATCTCCCGCGCCATCCACTTGGCCAACGCCACGTCGTCCGCCCAGCCGAGCGGCGACACATCGACCATCACGAAATACGCGCCCTCCGGTTTCGTGTAGGCCAGCCCGGTGCGGTCCAGATAGCCGCAGAGGATCTCGCGCTGCGCGGCGTAGCCGGCGGCCAGCCCGGCGTAGTAGGCGGGGGGGAAGTTAAGCGCGGTGACCACGGCGTGCTGCAGCGGCGCGGCGGCGCCGACGGTGAGGAAGTCGTGCACCTTGCGCGCCTGCGCGATCAGCTCCGGCGCGGCCAGCACATGGCCCAGCCGCCAGCCGGTGATCGCAAAGGTCTTGGAGAGCGATGAGCAGCTGAGGGTGCGCGCCGCCATGCCGGGCAGCGTCGCAAAATAGGTGTGCCGGTGCGGTGGAAAGACGATGTGCTCGTAGACTTCGTCGGTGATGACAAACGTGTCGAACTCCTCCGCCAGCGCGGCGATCTGCCCGAGCTCAGCCGGCGTGAAGACGCGGCCGCAGGGATTGGAGGGGTTGCAGAGCACGAAGGCCTTCAGCCCGCCCGCAAACGCGGCGCGCAATTCCGCCGGATCAAACCGGTAATCCGGCGGATGGAGCGGCACATGCACGGGCGTTGCGCCGGTGAGGATCGCGTCGGCGTTGTAGTTTTCATAGAACGGCGAGAAGAGGCCGACCCGGTCCCCGGGGTCGCACACGGTCATCATCGCGACGATCATCGCCTCCGTCGCGCCGCAGGTGACCACGAGCTCGCGCTGTGCATCCACCGGCCGGCCGGTGTCCCGCGTCAGCTTGGCGGCGAGCGCGGTGCGCAGTTCGGGCGCGCCCCAGGTGACGGCGTACTGGTGGCGACCCGCATCCATCGCGTCCTTGGCTGCCTGCACAAGGGCGGCCGGCGGGTCGCCGTCGGGAAAACCCTGGGCCAGGTTGATCGCGCCACATTCGTTCGCGATGCGCGTCATCTCGCGGATGACCGACTCGGTGAAGGCGGCGGTGCGGCGGGAGGTGCGGGGCATGGGGTAATTTCGGTTCCAAGGTCTGGGTTCTGGGTGCTGGGTGCGATCAGCAACCCGGAACTTTGAACCCAAAACTCAAAACTGCGGACAGTTCCGGGGGCCGGTCAGGGAATCTTCAGCTCCATGCCGACCGGCAGCTTAGTCATATCGCTGGGCAGGATGTCCTTATTGGCGGCAAGAATCTCCGGCCAGCGGTTCCTCGCCCCCAGATACCGCTGCGCGATGGTAGAGAGCGTCTCACCGCTCGCCACGACATGTTTCTTGCCGGCGGCGGCGGCCGGTTTGGACGGCGGGACCGGGGCGGACGGGCGGACCACCGGACTGACATTGGCCGGGGTGGCCGGAATCACCGGCGACACGGCGGCCGGCGGGGCGGGAGGAGGCCAGGCGCCGGCCAGCGCCGCCAACGGACTGGCGGCATTGCTGTCGGCCCGCGACACGGGCAGGCCGCCGCGGGCGGCGGCGAGCTGTTCGCGCAGCAACGTGTTTTCGCGTTCCAACCGGTCGAGTGCGTCCTGCTGGTCGTTCGCGCCCAGCCGGCCGTTCTCCAGCGGCTGGCCGGGGAGGGTGCGGGCGAACTCGCGCATCGCGGAGTCGATGCGCTGCTTCACGAGATCGGCCTGCGGACTGCTGGGCCGGAGCGTCCGGTACTTGCGGTAAAAATGGATCGCCTCGACCGGATCACGGACCTGCGTCTGGTACAGGATGCCCGCCTCGAGATACGCCTCCGGCGCATCGTCGCCGCGTTCGCCGATGACCTTGAGAAACGCCGCCAGCGCCTCCTGGGGCTGGCCCAGGCGCTCAAGCTCCTTGCCGTGGCGGAAGTTCTCGTCGTCGGTTTCCGCCCCGCCAAACGGGGCGTCGGTGCGGCCGCAACCCGCGGTGCCAAGCAGCACGCCGATCAGCAAAAGCCGGGGCAGGGAGGGAAAACAGGCCAGCATGGACGGAGGAAATGGGTTGAACGGAAAACGGTTGCTCCTAAGTCTCGCCGTTCGGCATCCAACTCAAACCCTAAATGGCGTCCGCCTCCAAAACCGTCCTCACCCAGGCCCGGGCCTGCATCAAACTCGAGCAGGCCGCGCTCGCCGCCACCGCCCGGGCGCTGGGCCGGGAGTTCGTGGACGTGGCGCGCGCCGTCGAGACCGCGACGGCTGCGGGCGCCCGGCTGATCTTTTCCGGCGTGGGAAAGTCCGCGCACATCGCCCAGAAGCTCGTCGGCACGTTCAACAGCACCGGCGTCGCCTCGGGTTTCCTCGACGCCACCCAGGCGCTGCACGGCGACCTCGGGGTCTGCGCCGAGGGCGACCTCGCGTTCCTGCTCAGCAACAGCGGTCAGACCGAGGAGGTGCTCCGCCTCGTGCCCGTGCTGCGGCGCTTCGGCGTGCGCATCGTGGCGTTCACCGGCAGCCCGGACTCCGACCTCGCGAAGAACGCCGACCTGCGGCTGCTGTACCGCGTGCCGCGCGAAGCCTGCCCGCTTGAGCTCGCGCCCACCGCCAGCACCACCGCCGCGCTCGCGCTCGGCGACGCGCTCGCGATGGTGCTGCTCAAGGCGCGCGGCCTCACCCGCGACGACTTCGCCAAGTTCCACCCCGCCGGCAACCTCGGCCGCGTGCTCCTCCTCCGCGTCAGGGACATCATGCGCACCGGCGACCGCCTGCCCGTCGCGGCTGACACCGTCACAACCCAGGATGCGATCCTTGCCATGACCAAGGCCCGCAGCGGCAGCATCGCTCTGGTGCATCCGCGCACGCGGAAACTCACCGGCATCCTCACCGACGGCGATTTCCGCCGCAGCGCGCTGTCCGGACCGGACTTCCTGCAAAAACCCGTCGCCACCTTCATGACGCGCACCCCGCGGACCATCCTGGAAACGGCGCTCGGGGTGGACGCGCTGCGCATGTTTGAGCAGCACAAGATCGACGACCTGATCGTGCTCAACGCCCGCGGTCAGCCGGTCGGGTTGGTCGACGGGCAGGATCTGCCCAAGCTGAAGATCGTCTGAACCGTCCCGGCGGCATCCGCCGGCCGGTTCAAAATTTCACGGTCACGCGGTCGCCATTGAGGCCGATCCGGTGCACCGAGGCGTACAGCAAATCCTCACTCAGGCGCCGGCTGATGCGTTCATGCACCTGAGCGGCACTCGCCGTCTCCACCGAGGCGGTATCATCCGTGCGGGGCAGGTACCGCGCGAGCTTCTGGTCGCGGGCCGTCAGGGCCAGCGGATCCGCCGGAGCGTCGTTGGCCGCTCCCGTCTCGGCCTTGGCCGGCGTGGGCGGCAGGAAACGGGTCGGGTCAACTCCGCCAGTCGCGTTTAAATAGTTGGCGATCGAAAGTTCCTGGGGTGAAGCCGTGGACGCCCACGACACCAGCGCCGCGGGAGGCTGGGAAACCGCCGGGGCCGGCACCGCCGGGGTGGTCGCCGTCGGATGATCCATGGTGACCGCGACCGCCGGAAGCGTCGTCGCCGGGCGAATCGCAGCCACAGCGGGCCGCAAGGAATCGGCCGGCGCGGCGGATACGGCCGCGACCGCGGGTCCCGCAACCGGCTGCGATTGCCGGGCCGTCTGCGGGGCGAAACTATGCTCCTGCACCAGCACAAAAGCCAAGGCCGCCGCCGCCCCCACCGGCAGGGAGAAACGCACCCAAGTCCGGGACAATCCCTGCCACCACGGCCGCTTCTCCACAATCGCCGCCAGCTGCTTCGCCCGCAGCTCCTGTTCGAAACGCGTCCAAAATTCAGCCGGCGGCCGCTCTGCGCGCTTCAGCTGCAGCAGGTCCTCCAAGGTGACTTTTTCGGATTTGCGGTCAGACATAGTCAGGGACGGATGTAGTCCTGCAGCTCGGACTGAAGCAGCTGCTTGGCATAGTGAAGGCGCGAACGGACGGTGCCCACCGAGCAATGCATGATCTCGGCGATCTCCTCATGGCTGAGGCCATCAATTTCGAATAGTGTGACCACGGTTCTGTGCTTGATAGACAGCTTTTGCAGAGCCTCGTTCAATTTTTCCTGAAGTTCCTTGGCGAAAGTCTCCCGGTCGGCCCCCCCGGCATCCGTCAGCCGGTCAAGCACCTCGGCGGCTTTGCCCTCCGCCGCCAGCTGGTCAAAGCTGAAAAATGTCCGCAGCCGGTTCCGCCGCAGGTGGGTCAGGGAGGAGTTGACGGCGATGCGGTAAAGCCAGGTAAAAAACGAAGCCTGCCCGGCAAAACGGTGGATGGACTGGAAGGCCTTGATGAAAACGTCCTGGGTCAGGTCGGCCGCATCCTCCCGGTTGGAGGTCATGTGGTAGATCAGGCCGTATACGCGCTCCCGATAGCGGCGGATGAGCTGGTCAAACGCCGCGACTTCGCCGGCCTGCACCCGTTGCACAATCACCGAGTCGGCGTCCGCCTCCTGCCGTCGCTCCGGCGAGGCCACCAAGGGCTTGGTGAGGACTTTGGACAGGACGCTCATCGGGAAGGTCACGCTGCCGTAACCATCCCGTACGTGCAAATGGAAAGTGCACTTTCTGGGCAAGCCGCTCGTCCGGCGTATGTTCGCCATCCTCAGCTCCGATCCTCGCCGCCTCCCTGCCGGCCGGGCCCCGACGGGGCCGAGGCGGCGGAGCGCAAATAGCATTGAAATGTCCGCCCGGTCGGACGTGAATGCCGCCCACCCCACGGATGAACAGGCTCACCCCCGCCACTCGCTCCACCCCGGGATTTGTCCGGCACCTTCTGCCGGCCGTCCTCAGCACCTGTGCCATCGGCGTCTGCACCCCGATCTCCTGTCCGGCCGCCGACGCTACCCCGGCCGCGGCTCCGGCGACCAGCCTCGCGAGCCCCCCGCCGAAGGACAGCGTCGTGCTCTGGAACGGTCGCGACGTCACGGGCTGGAAGATCTTCCTCAGCGATCCGGCCGTGGAACCGCACACCATCTGGAGCGTGGCCGACGGGGTGCTGCATCTCGTCGGCAAACCCAACGGCTACCTGCACACCGAGCAGACTTTTTCCAACTACCTCCTCCATGTCGAGTGGCGCTGGCCGGCCGGCGCGGACCCGCGGAGCAACAGCGGGGTCTTCGTGCATGTCGGCGGACCCGACGCGATCTGGCCGCCCGGCGTGGAGTGCCAGCTCCAGGCGGGCAATGCCGGCCAGTTGGTCGGCACCGGCGTCGACCTGCCAGGTGCACCCGTCAGCAACAAAAAGCCGCGCGCGCCCAAGCTCGCGGCGGCGTCCGAAAAGCCGTTTGGCGAGTGGAACACCTACGACATCATTTGCCGGGGCGACGTCATTGAGGTGTCCGTCAACGGCGTGCGGCAGAACCGCGTCGAAAAAGTCTCGGTGAAGTCCGGCGGCATCGGTCTGCAGATGGAGGGTTACCCGGTCGATTTCCGCAACCTCTGGCTGCAACCCCTGCCCGCCGCCGACCCCGCGAAAACGCCGCCGGCTCGCTGAGCCCCAAACCTGGCTCGACGCAAGGTCGAGCCCTACTGGAAGACTCGCATCACGGCCGGCCTCACTCCGCGGCCACCCTTTGCTGCACCGCTTTGCCTATCTTCCGCAGGGCCTGGAAATCGGCCTCGCGGTCGCGGCTTTCGATCACGTGGTCGAATTTCCCCATCTCGAGCAGCTCGTGCGCGGCAGTCTGCATGCGGCGCTCGATCTCGGCGGCGCCATCGCCGCGCGCAATGAGCCGCCGGCGCAGTTCGTCGGGCGGCGCGACGGTGACAAACACCGTGCCCATCCGCTGCGCGAGGAGCGGGCGCTCCGCGGCGGCGCGGCGCAGGCTGGCCACGCCCTGCACGTCCACGTTGATGATCAGGCTGCGGCCGGCCGCCAGCGGCCCGAGCACCGCGGTCGCCAGCGTGCCGTAGCGGTGACGGCCGTGGACGCAGGCCCACTCGAGGAACTCGCCCGCGGCCAGTTTCGCGTCGAACTGCTCCGGCGTGAGAAAATGGTAGTCGCGGCCGTCGGCCTCCCCCGGACGCGGCGGACGGGTCGTGGCGGTGACGACGCGTTCGAAGCCCGGCACCTCGGCGACGAAGCGTTCGCAGAGCGTCGTCTTGCCCGAGCCCGCCGGGCCGGCGAGGACGAGGAAGACGGACGGCGGCGCGGCGGCGGTCATGGCCGGGCGCCGTCAGTAGGTGAACGCGACCACCGCCAAGAGCAGTCCGTAGGCCGCAAGCACGCCGCCGACCACGCGCGGCCGCGCCCGGGAGGCGAACAGCCACTGGAAAAAGTCGCGGAGCCAGTAGGGTTGGGCGCCGAGCCAGATCGCGAGGGCGATCGCGACGTAAACGGCCACCTTGTAGAAGTTGATCTGCCAGTGCTCGAAGTTCATGTAGCCGGCCGCCAGCAGCGGTGAGGCGCTCAGCAGGGTGAGCACGCACAGCCCGCGTACCGCGAGGAAATCGGGCACGAACTTGAACGAGAGGACCGCCACCACGGTGAAGCCGATGAAGAGCCACGTGCGGTATTCGCCGAAGTCAGCCGGCGAGAGGTCCAGCACCTTGTAAAGAAACCAGGCGGCGCCGGTGCCGAAGAAGACGTAGGCCGCGTCCTGGGACCGGGGCAGCGCCTTGAGCACGGTGGCGACGGTGGCGTGCCCGCTCAGCAGCGCCCCGCCGAGAACGAGGAGCAGCAGGCCGGGAATGAGGGTGGCGAGGGTGAGGGACATGTTGAAAATCGTTCTCGTTCTCCTATTCGTTCTCGTTCTCAAAGCCAGCCCCACCTTCATAGGTGACCTCTTCCTCACGCACCATGCCGGATATGGGCTCGGGTGAGAATCGGGCAATGAGCCCCGAAACGAGCGCAACAGCAGCCAGCAGGATTTCTTTCCCTTGGTCAGCCGTGATGGCATCGAGCTTTTGGCGGGCAACAAGCACATCCAGGCAAGCCGCACACTCGACCGCCGATCCGCGAGCAATGTCAAGGAAGCGGCAGCGGTCGGCATGGGACCGTTTGCCGTTTCCCTCGGCCAGATGCAGCACCGTGCTGGTCGAAGCACGGTCGAGCTGATCGCGTGCAGCGAGCTTGGCGGGAAGATTTTCGATGACCGGTCCGGCCCAGGCGGCGAAGCGCAGTGCCTCCTGGTAGGCACGGAGTTTTTCGTGGTCGAATTTCGGCGTGGGCATGGTCAGCTTGGAACGAGAACGAGAATGAGTAGGAGAACGATTATAATCCGACCCCCGCGAGCACCAGCTCGCCGTACAGGGTGCTCACGGATGCCCGCTCGATTCTCAGGGGCACCAGCTGGCCCACCAGCCGCGGCTCGGCCTCGAACACGCACACCCGGTTGCCACGCGTGCGGCCGGTGTAGCGCCGGCCCGTCTGGTCCGGGCCCTCGACCAGAACCTCTTCCACCGTGCCGACCAGCGCCTCGTTCCGGCGCAATGAGTTCGCCTCGAGCAGCCGGAGGAGAATCTGGTTGCGCTCCTCCTTCACCGCCTCGGGCACCTGGTCCGGCATCGACGCCGCGGGCGTGCCGGAGCGGACGCTGTATTTGAACACATACGCCATGTCGTAGTTCGCCCACACGAACAGCTCCCGGGTCTGCGCAAAATCCTCCTCGGTCTCACCCGGGAAGCCCACGATGACATCGGTCGAAAAATACATCCCCGGCCGCACGGCGCGGAGCGCCTCCACGATCTCCCGGTAGCGTTCGCGGCTGTAGGGCCGGTTCATCGCGCGGAGGATGCGGTTGCTGCCGGACTGCATCGGCAGGTGAACGTATTCGCAGAGCTTGGGCAGCCGGCCGTAGGCGGCGACCAGATCCTCCCGGAAACCACGCGGGTGCGGCGAAGTGAAACGGATGCGCCCGATTCCCTCGATGGCATGGACCTGTTCCAGCAGCTGCACGAAGGCCGACAACCCGTTTGTCGCCGGGTAGTCGCGCCGCCCGTAGCTGGTCACGATCTGGCCGAGCAGCGTGATTTCACGCACCCCGCGCTCCGCAAGCTCGCGGCATTCGGCCACGATGTCGGCCATCGGCCGCGAGCGCTCGTCACCCCGGGTCTTCGGCACGATGCAGAACGCACAGTCCATGTCGCACCCCTGCTGGATCGAGACAAAGGCGCTGACCGGCGGCATCGCGCCGTCCGTTTCCAAGTGGTCGCGGATGGTGTTCTGCGAACCGGCCTCCGCTGCGATGTCCACGATGGACTCCCCGACAGGCACGCCGGCCGCGCGGGCGGCGCGCAGGTTGTCGAGGTAGCCGGGCACCTGGTGGAACTTCTGCGTGCCGACGATGAGATCCACGTCGGGCAGCTGGTCCAGCAGCGCCGCGCCGCGGTTCTGCGCCATGCAGCCGAGGATGCCGAGGATGAAGTCGGGGCGGCGCTTCTTGCGGGCCATCACGTTGGCGGCCTTGCCGATGGCCTTCTGCTCGGCGGCGTCGCGCACGGAGCAGGTGTTGAGCAGCAGGATGTCGCAGTCGTGCTCGGAACCCACGATGCGGTAGCCGCGGGCGCGCAGCATCGCCGCGACGGCCTCGCTGTCGCGTTCGTTCATCTGGCAGCCGTAGGTTTTGATATGGACGCGGTTCATCCGGCGGGACGGGTCTAGTTACCCGGTGGCCCCGGCGGGTCAAACGGGAAAGCGCACTCCCGGCTCGCACGGGGACGGCGAACTCTTATCGTGCCGACGGGTCAAACCCACCCCGTGCCCCGTTTCACCCTCATCGTTTGCCTGCCGGTGCTCCTCCTGGCCGCACCCGTTCGTGCCGCCGAACCGCCATCCGGCAACACAACCGCCCCCACCCCGGCCGCGCCGCCGCCGGACCTCTATGACATTGGCAAGTCGCTGTTTGACGCCTATGCGCCGCCCGAAGTGAAGGCGCAGTATGAGTTTGTCTCGCGCGAGCAATTCGACGGGCTGGTCGGCGGCCTGCAAAAGGCGTTTGCAACGGGTTCGTTTGACGAACTGGCCGCCTATGAGCAGCAGGTGAAGGACACTATCGCGGCCTTGCGCCTCGCACCCGGCAACGAGGACTACGCCGATTGGCTGGCCGCCCGCCTGGATGACATCGAGGCTGCCAAGGAAGCGGCCAAGCCGCCCCCGCCGCCGGTGCCCGGCGTGCCGGTTCCGCCGCCACCCGCGGCGCCCGGCGTGCCGCTGTACGACCTCTGGCTCCGACGCCTCAAGGGCCGGCCGGTGCCCGCCAACGCCGCCGCCTACATGCCCGGGCTCAAGGCCGCCTTCATCGCCCAAGGGCTGCCCGCCGCCTTTGCCTGGCTGGCCGAGGTCGAGTCCAGCCTCAACCCGAAGGCGCGCAGCCCGGCCGGCGCCCGCGGGCTCTACCAACTCATGCCCGAGACCGCGCGCTTGCTCGGCCTCAGCACCTTCCTGCCCGACGACCGCACCGATCCGTACAAAAGCGCCCGCGCTTCCGCGCAGCTCCTCCGCCGCCTCCGCGAGCATTTTGGGTCCTGGCCCCTCGCCCTCGCCGCCTACAACGCCGGCGAGGGCCGCATCGACCGCGCCCTGGAAAAGGGCCACGCCACCACCTACGCCGAAATCGCCGGCACGCTGCCCGCTGAAACGCGTCTCTATGTGCCCAAGGTGCTCGCCACGCTGGCCCTGCGCGAGGGTGTCGATCCCAGCGGTCTGCCCGCGCCCGGCCGAATCCCGGCGGCGCCATAAAAACCCGGAGCCTGCATGAGATTGGAAGGTCTCATTTATGCCGCGACCGGGATGCCTTGCTTGATGTGGGCGGAGTGACCGCCCTTCGCGATCCGGCCGATGCGGGATGTGGGCTCCCCGCCCTCAGATTCAAACATTGCACCCTTCAGCCGCATCACTCCGCGTCGATGACCGGAATCTCAACCATCGACACTGCGGTTTAAATCAGGTTGCACCCGTCGCTTACGTGTCTTTCATCAGATCATGAACCACCTCAAACCGCGCCTGTTGTTCCCTGCGCTACTGGCTCTCGGCGGCGCCCTCCTGCTCACGACCGGCGGCTGTTTCTCCCTCTGGGACGGCCAAAACCAGCACCATCAGGCCAGCAGCGTCGTCGGGTATCTCTATCCGAACCAGACCGACCCGCTGCCGCCGCCCGGCCTGCCGGTGCTCCGGCTGCCGCTGCGCGTCGGCGTCGCCTTCGTGCCATCCGGCAACCAGCGGAATTCCGGTTATATCCCGCCCAACGGCATCACCGAGGCGCAGAAAGCGGTGCTGCTCCAACGGGTGGCCGATGAGTTCAAGGGCCGCGACTACATCGAACACATTGAGATCGTGCCGACCTCCTATCTCCGGCCCGGGGGCGGCTTCACGAACCTGGATCAGGTGCGCAATCTGCTCGGCGTGGACGTCATCGCGCTCGTCGCCTATGATCAGGTGCAGTTCACCGACGAGAACCTGCTCTCCCTCTCGTACTGGACGATCGTCGGCGCCTATCTATTCCACGGTAACAAAAACGACACCCAGACGCTGCTGGAAGCCGCGGTCTATGACATCGCCAGCCGGCACCTGCTCTTCCGGGCTCCAGGCACCAGCAGCGTGCAAGGCGGCTCCGCCGCCGTCAACTTGGCTGAAAACCTCCGCACTGACAGCGCCAAGGGCTTTGACGCCGGCACGACTGTGCTGATTGGCAACCTCAAGACGCAGCTCGAGGAATTCCGCGAGCGCGTGAAACAGTCGCCCGACGCCGTGGCGCACATCGAGCACAAGCCCGGCTACACCGGTAGTGGCGCCTTCGGCGGCGCCTTTCTGGCCGCGCTGGCACTGCTGTCTTTGGTGCGCAAACCGTGGCGGCGGACCTGAGCCCGCCTTCCGTCCGGGCCGCCCGGGAGACGGTGCCCTGGGCCACGCTCGTGCTCGCCGGCGTCGCGCTGGCCGCATTCGTGTGGCCGGATGCGGCGGGGCTGCTCGTGTATGAACGCGACCGCGTGGTCGCCGGCGAATGGTGGCGGTTGTGGACGGCCAACCTTGTTCACTTTGGCGGGAGCCACCTCGGCTGGAACCTGCTGGTTTTCGTTCCGACGGGGATCTGGGCCGAACGGATTGCACCCGGCCGCACCCGTCTGATGCTTGCATTGACCCCCGGTTTGATCGGGATCGCGCTGCTCGCATTTGAGCCCGCGCTCGCGCGCTATGCCGGACTGTCCGGTATGGCCGCGGGCACGCTGGCGCTGCTGGTATTCCTGCAGCTTCGCGCCCGAAATGCCGACCGTCTTTTCTGGTGCGGCGTCCTGGCGCTGCTGGCGGTGAAAATCGGTGCCGAGGCTTTTCTGGGTCGCGCCCTCTTTGCACATTTCGCTGGGACCGATATCCGCCCGGTTCCGCTGGCCCATCTCGCGGGCGTGGCGGGGGCCGCGGTGGTGTGCTTCACCCGGCGACCTCGCCCGATTTAGCGTCGCCAGCCGCCGGCCCGGCGTTTTGTTTGGCCGCATGGGATTCTTCGACCGTCTGGCCGGCAAAAAGCCCGCGCCACCTTCTCCGTCCGCCCCCAGCCCGGTGCCGCCCACCCCGTCCGCCGGCGGTTCCACCGTCGGGCCGCGCCTCGCCGCCGCCCGCGAAAAGCTCGCGGCCCGCGATCTCGCCGGGGCCGTCGCCATCTACGACGAGGTGCTCGCGCTTGCCGGCGAGCGCGCCGACGTCCTCGTCGCCATTTCGGGCGACCTCGGCTCCGCCGGACACGTGGCCGAGATCGTGGAGTTGATTGCGCCGCGCTACGATGCCCAGCGCCACGGCCCCGCCACCGGTCTCAATGTGCTCCAGGCTTACCTCGCCCTGCGCCAGACTGCCCCGGCACAGCATGTGCTCGATGTGCTCTTCGGCCTGGCGCGTCCCGAGCTCGAGGAGCGGCTCCACGGCTTTTCGAACGCCCTGGCCGAACTGATCGAGGCCGAGCGGCGCGGCCAGCTGCCGCTGCCCGAAGCCGTCGGGGCGGATCCGGCGCGCCGGCCCACCATCGCGCTTGTCAGCCTCAGCAAACCAATCTGGTTTTACGGCCTCGAGCCGCTGGCTGCCGCGCTGCTGCCGCCGAAGGACCGTTCGGTCCGCCGCATCGCCTTTGCGCAACTCGCCCTGCCCGGCGCCCACCCCGACCTCGCCGCCGCCATCCGGCTGCCCGAGGACGAACTGGGCCGGCTCTCGCGCGCGCTGCCGCTGTGGCTCGCGGAGGATTTCTACTTTTCGCCGCATTACGATCCCATCGCCGCCATCGGCCTGTTCGACGATCCCGAGACCGGCAAACACCCCGCCCTGTTCGGGGTCGAGTGGACGACCGAGAATCTCCGCCAGCTGGTGGACACGGCCGGCCAGGGGATCGACTACATTGTCACCGGGGCGCTGAGCCAGCGGGCCGCCGATTACGAGCTGCTGCTGCGGGTGTGGGAGGTGAAAAAATTCCGCGAGCGCAAGACTTTCACCGCGTGCTGGACACCCGCCACCGCGGACGCCGAACTGACCAAGCTACTCGGCCAGGTCCGGACCTTCATGGAGTGGGCGCCCGAAACCCGCGGGCTCGCCCATGCGCCGCCGGCGCAGCCGCGCGCCTGGCTCGACAACCTGGGGGCGTCGCTGGCGTTTTTTCTCAGCGACAAGAACCTGCTGCCGAAGGACCGCCTCGCCGACCCGGCGGGGGCGCTCGCCCGGGCGGCCCAGAGTGCAGCGGCCGGCGAGGCCGCCTCGCTCGCCTGCCTCACGCTGCGCGCCCGGGGCGCACGGCTCGGCTTCGCGGCCCCGGGCGAACTCCACCTCGCAAAGACCCCGTTGGTCGAACAGGCCCGGCAGATTTTAGGGTAAGGTGCGTCGGCGCCTGATCCCGCCACTCACGCGGCGGGCCACATTCACCGTGTAGCCCTGCGCGTGAGCGCAAGGATCAGAGCGTGCCGGTCGTCGCCGATGGAAATGCGGCCGGCAGTTTGATTTGCGCTCCGGCTTCTCCCGAAGCGGGCCACTAAAGAACGTAGCCCGGCGCGGGAGAGCCGGGATCCGATCGCCGGCCCGCGCTGGCGCGACATTTGTCAGCCCCCCGCCACCGCAAGCTGGCCGCAGCCGGCGGCGATGTCGATTCCGCGCCGCTGGCGCACCGTACTCGGCAGCGCAAACTCGTGGGCGAGGATCTGCTGAAACCGTTTCGCGGCCTCGCTCCGGGTCGGGGCGCCGCCGTAGCCCGCGGTGGGATTGAGCGGGATCAGGTTCACCTGGGCGGGCAGATCCTGCAGCAGCCGGCCTACAGCGCGGGCGTTCTCCACGGAGTCGTTCTTTCCCTCGATCAGCGTCCACTCGTAGAAAATGCGCCGGCCCGTCGCGGTGCTGTAGGTGCGGCAGGCCGCCATCAGTTCGTCGAGCGGCCACTTTTTTGCCGCCGGCACCAGCGCGGCGCGCTCCTCCTGAGTGGCGGCATGCAGCGAGACGGCGAGATGCATCGGGCGCTTTTCCGCCGCGAGGCGCAGGATGCCCGGAACCACGCCAACGGTGCTGACGGTAATGCGTTCCGCACCGAGCGCGAGGCCGTTGGAATCGCGCAGAATGTCCACCGCCTGCATCACCGCATCGTAGTTGTGCAACGGCTCGCCCATGCCCATCAGGACCACGTTGCGCAGGCGGGGGATTGTTGTAGCCGGGGTCGCCGACCCCGGTTTCCGTTGCACACCGGGGTCAGCGACCCCGGCTACAGTTCGCAGCGCCCGCGCGACGTGCACGGCCTGGGCGACGATCTCGCCGGGGGTCAGATGGCGGGTGTAGCCCATCTGGCCCGTAGCGCAGAATACGCAGCCCATCGCGCAGCCGACCTGGCTCGACACGCACGCCGTCACCCGGCCGGTGAAGCGCATCAGGACGGTCTCAATGCGTTCGCCGTCGGCCAGCGCGAGGAGATATTTGCGGGTGAAGCCGTCGGCCGAATCGGTCTCGAGCGCCGTGGGCAGCCGGCCGATCAGGGTTTCGGCGGCGAGCCGCGCGCGCACCTTCGCGGGCACCTCCGGCATGGCGGCCAGCGAGTCGGCCAGCTCCAGATAGAGGTAGTTCCACAGCCGCGCCGCATGCACCGAACTGAACCCCCAGCGCCCGAGCAGCTGACCCAGCTCCCCGCGGGTGAGGTCGTAGAGATTGATCGGTGGCGGCGGCATGGTGGAACCCTGCGAATCCGCGCTTTGATTCCGCGGTGGCAAGCCCTAACATGCCGGGATGGCCAACAAAGCAATCCTGGCGGGCGGCAGCGGTTTTCTCGGCCGGGCTCTGGCCCGCGAGCTGGTGCGGGGTGGCTGGCAGGTCGTGGTCCTCACCCGCACCCCGCAGGAACCGGGAGACGTCGCCTGGGATGCCACCACCCTGGGACCGTGGGCCGACGAGCTGGAGGGCGCCGCCGCGATCGTGAATTTCACCGGCCGCAGCGTCAACTGCATCCACACGCCGGAAAACAAGCGGCTGATCCTCGAGTCCCGGGTGAACTCCGTGCGCGTGCTCGGCGCAGCGGTCGCCCGCTGCCACCGGCCGCCACCGGTCTGGGTGCAATGCGCCACGCTGGCGCTCTATGGGAATGCCGGCGACCGGGTGTGCGACGAGCAGGCGCCGCTTGCGGATGATTTTTCGGCCCAGGTCAGCCGCCAATGGGAGGCCGCCTTCGCCGCCGTAGCCGCCCCAGGGTTGCGCCAGGTCGTGCTGCGCATCGGCATCGTGCTTGGGCCCGGCGGCGGTGGCCTGACCCCGCTCGCCAAACTGGCGCGACGGTTTCTCGGCGGCACGGTCGGCAGCGGGCGGCAGTATTTCAGCTGGCTGCACCTGGCCGACATGAACGGGATTATTCTTCGCGCGCTGTCCCAACCCGAAATGGCCGGGGCCTACAACGCCTGTGCGCCGAATCCCGTCACCAACGCCGAGTTCATGCGCGCGCTCCGGCACGCCGTCGGTCGGCCCTGGAGCCCGCCGGCCCCGGAGTGGGCGGTGCGATTTGGCGCCCATTACTTCATGCGGACCGATGCGGATCTCGCCCTCACCGGCCGGCGCTGCGTGCCGCGCCGGCTGTTGGAAGAGGGCTATCAGTTCCAGTTTCCCGAGCTGGGCCCCGCCTTGCGCGACGCGCTCGCCGAGTAGCCGCATCCCGGCATTGCCGCGCGGGATCAACCCGTCTTCCCCTTCGCCCGCTGCCTTTCATCCCGGGCTCCCACTAACATGTCTACTAATAGTTGACATGTTAGTGGGAAGCTTGGTCTCATGCGTGGCCTTGCTTGGTGGCCTCACTCGACGGCCTGCGGGTGGTCGGGCTGGCCGATCTCGAGGCTCGCGGCGGCAGCGTTGGCCCGGACCTGCTCCGGGGACTTGCAGCCGGGGATGACCGCCGTCACCGCGGGATTCCGGAGACACCACGCCAGCGCCCACTGCGCCATCGGCACGCCCACTGGAAGCTCTGTGGCGGCGATGCGCTCCACCTCCGCGAGCTTCAGATCCCGGCCCTCTTTCATCAGGGCCTCGCGCACGTCGGTCGCCGGAAACACCGCGCCGGGCTTGTATTTACCCGAGAGATATCCGCTGGCCAGCGGTACGCGGGCGAACACGCCAAGGTTTTGGCGGCGGCAAGACGGGAGGACGTTTTCCTCCGCCTCGCGCTGGAGGCGGTTGTAAACGACCTGGATCGTGCTCGCGCCAACGGCGATGGCGCGGTCGGTCTGGTGCAGGTTGGTAGGTGGGCTGATGGAGAGGCCGAGGTGGCGCACCCGGCCCCGGGCCTGCTCCTGTTGCAACGCGGCCCAGAGGCCGCCGGTCTCGAACTCCACGTCATTGGCGGAATGGCATTGCAGCAGGTCGACGTAGTCCGTGCGCAGGGCCTTGAGCGAGGCGTCGAGCTGGCGGGACACGTCGGTGGGATCAAAATGCATCGACCGCTCGAACGGCCGGTGGAAGTGGTGGCCGAACTTGGTGGCGATGATCCAGCGGTCGCGCCGGCTGGCGAGCGCGCCGCCGACCAGGCTCTCGGACAGGTGGTCGCCGTAGCATTCTGCGGTATCCAGAAAGTTGATGCCGCAGTCGTCCGCCGCGTCAAAGATGGCGGCCACTGCGGCGGGGGTGAAATCCATCCCCCATTCGCCGCCAAACTGCCAGGTGCCGACGCCGACGACGGAGACTTTCAGGCCGGTGCGGCCGAGGGTGCGGTAGAGCATGGGCGCGGAAAGGATGAAGGATTAATGATGAAGCGGAGGCCCCGGCGCGGCGAACGGCCCCATCTCAGAAGAACGTGTAATAATTCCCCTCGGCGAGCCGGCGGATGAGGAGGGCGAGCTCCAGGGCATGGTAGTCGCCCCACATCGAGGACTCGCCGCAGGGAACCTTTTGGCCCCTGGGAAGGTGGTCCCAGCCGTTGGGCCGGTGATAGACACTGTGCAGCAACAGGCCCTGGTGTTTGGCGTCGGTTGCGAGATACGGTTCGGCAAACAGCGTGTCAGCGATGGTGAGTCCGGCCTGGAAGTAGGTCTTGCCGGCCAGCGGCGAGCCGTTGGCCATGAGCCAGCGGCCGAGGCGGATGAAACCCTGCGCGGCAATGGCGGCGGCGGAACTGTCCACCGGCTCCCAGACGTTGAATGGGTTGGCCTTCTTGTTCCGCCAGTCGCCGAGGCGGCCGAGATTGGGCGCGCCGCTGTCCCAGTAGGGCACGCCGTCACGCGCCGAGTAACCCTCGAGGTAGTAATCGCAGGTGGCGCGGGCGGTCTGCAGCAGCAGGTCGGTCACAGCGCGACGGCCGCCGCCGTGGTCAAGTTGGTGGCCGGGCACCACGTCGATAAACTCGAGCAGCTCGGCGCAGCCGCAGATGACCCAGGCGGCGCCGCGCGTCCAGGTGGTGAACGGCGAATAACCCTGCTGGCTCGACGGGCAGCGATACTGGCCGTCGGTGGGGTTGAAAAGACTCTCGTGGGCGACGCGGCCGCGCACGTCATAGGCATCGCGCCCGTGGCCGTGGTAAACGTTGAACCGGGCGGTGGTGGCGAGGTGTTCCAGCGCGCGGTCGAGCAGGTTGATCCGGCGGTCACCCTCGCCCATCAGCACGTGGCCGAGCTGGTGCGCCACGACGAGCGAGCGCAGCGAGCGGATCGTGTCGGCGAAGAGCGAATGCGGACCGTTGAAGGAATAGATGTAGCCCGTGCCGTGAGCGGTGGAGCTCCAGCGCGCGGCCTGGACGGCGCCGGAAACCTTGAGGGCGAGCTCGCAAAAGTTGAGCTCGTCGCGGCCGCCGTCGGCGCGGCCCTCGAGGATGAGGCGGCGGAGGTTGCCGTAGGTGGAGAGGTTGTTGAAGCCGTGGTCGTGGACGCCGGTGTGCGAGACATGCGACGCCATGAACTTCACCGTCTTCTCGCGGCCGAGCCGGAGCATGGCGGGATCGCCGGTCGCATCGAAATGGAGAAACGCCATCCCGAACTGGAAGCCCTGCGTCCACTCGGTCCAGCCGCGCGAAGTGTAGCGGCCGCGGACGGTGAAGACGGGCGTGCCTTTGGCGGGGTCCCAGGCGGCGTCGAGGGCGCGGATCTTCCGGCCGGCGAGTTCGAAGACGCGGTCCACCTTGGGCTGGAGCCGTGGCGGGGTGAGGCGGGCGTCTATCTTCATGGCGGCGGAGTGAGAATGAAAAACGCCACGGCGCGAAACAAGGGCGAAAGCGCGGGGGGCACCCCGCCTGCATCGATATATCAGCCGCCGAACGTCGTGAGCAGCTCCGCGTAGATCTTCGCGCTGCGGAGGAGCTCCCGGAGCGAGGCGCGCTCGTCGGCACCGTGTTCGTGCTCGCCACCGGGGCCGTAGCCGAGCGTCGGGATCTTCCGGTGCGCCGCGAAAAAGTGCATGTCGTTGAATCCGGTCGAGACGTTGAAGACCGTCCGCCCGCCCCGCACGCGGCGCACGCAGCCGGCCATCGCCGCGAAAAACGGATGCGTCGGCGGCGTGTAGCACGGGTGGTTGTCGGACACCTTGTCCACCGTGATGCGGCACTGCGGAATCTTTTTGGCCGCGGCCCGGAGAAAGGCGCGCAGCTCGCGCTCGGCCGACGCGACCGTCTCGCCGGGCAGCACGCGCCGGTCGATGGAGAAGCTCGCGAGGGCGGGCACGGTGTTGATCTTGCCGCCGGGGCCGGGGGCGAAGACCCCGCCGACGTTGAGCGTGGGGCGCATGAGCTTCCCTGCGGGCGTGCGCAGCGTGCGGCGGGCGAGCGTGCGCTTGTGGTCGTCGAGCGCGCGAACCAGCGCGGACATCTTCTCGAGCGCGTTGATGCCGAGGCCGGGCAGGCTGCCGTGCGCGGCGCGGCCGTGGACGGTGACGTTGAGCCACACGACACCGTTGTGGCCGCAGCAGATCGCGTTGCCCTCGCCGCCCTCCATCACGACTGCGTAGTCGGGCGCGATGGGCGCGTGTTCCACGAGCCAGCCGGCGCCGAGCGCGGAGTCGGTTTCCTCGTCGGCCGTGAATGACACCTCGACGTTCAGCCGGGGCGCGGTGCGGGTGGCCCGGAGGGCGCGCAACGCGAGCAGGAGGGAGGCGATCGAGCCCTTCATGTCGGCGGTGCCGCGGCCGTAGATCCAGCCGCCCTCGACGGCGCCGCTGAACGGGCTGTCGTGGCGCCAGCCGCCGCCGGCGGGGACGACGTCGTAGTGGGCGTTGAAATGGATGGTCCTGGTCGCGCCGGGCGCGGCGAGTTTGCCGAGGACGTTGAAACGCGGGTAGCCGTGCTGGTCCTTCGGCAGCCGTTTCCGCAGGAGGGCCGGCGGAATGGGGAGCCGCTGCGCCCGCAGGCCGGCCGCCTGCAGCTCGCGCGTGAGCAATGCCGTGATCGCAGCGTAGTGTTCGCCGGGCGGATTGACCGTAGGCAGGCGCACCAGCTGCCGGAGCAGCGCGGTGAGGTCGCCGGCATGGGCATCGAGGTAGGCGGCGGGCGTCATGGTTCCAAATCGTTCTCGTTCTCCTACTCATTCTCGTTCTCCGGATTGGGAAAGATGGAGAACGCGCAGGAGAAAGAGAACGAGAACGATTTAACGCCATGAGCGGCGGCTGGCGCAACCGCAATTCCGCCTGAGCCTGAACACGGCCTTTGAACCGCGAATGGACGCAAAGGAACGCGAATGGCAGACCAACATGACCGGGTGGCTGGTGCGGAAGTGCCTTTGATGATTCGATTTCCCCCTGCGTTCCAACTCCCTCAGGGAATCGCGTGCATTCGTGTCCATTTGCGGTTTCCCGGTTCTGGCGCCGGCTTGGGTCCCGTTTGTCTTTTGACAGTGTTCCCGTTGCACCCCATCCTGCCTGAACCGACATGTCCCTCGCCGATCTCCGCAAAGACTACGCCCTCGCCGGGCTCCTGGAAAAGGACTTGGCCCGCGACCCCTTCCGCCAGTTTGAGAAATGGTTCCAGGAGGCCGAGGCCGCCAAGCTGCCCGAACCGAACGCCATGATCTTCTCGACCGCCGGGGCCGACGGCCGGCCTTCCGCCCGTACGCTGCTGCTGAAGGGCCTGGACGGACGCGGGTTCCTTTTTTTTGGCAACTATGAGAGCCGCAAGGGCCGCGAACTCGCGGTCAATCCGCGCGGCACCATGCTGTTTCCCTGGCTGGCCCTGGAGCGGCAGGTGATCGTGGAGGGCGCGGTCACCCGCATTTCGCGCGAGGAGAGCGCGGCGTATTTCCATTCGCGGCCCCAGGCCAGCCAGCTCGGTGCCTGGGCCTCGCAGCAGAGCACCATTATCGCCAACCGGGCGATGCTGGAGGCGAGCATGAAGGCGGTGGAAAAGAAATATGCCGGCACCGAGGTGCCCCTGCCCCCAACCTGGGGCGGCTGGCGGCTGGCGCCGGAGGCCGTGGAATTCTGGCAGGGCCGCCGCAGCCGCCTGCACGACCGGCTGCGCTACCGCCGCGAAGCGAGCGGTGACTGGGTCGTCGAGCGGCTGTCGCCCTGACCCGTTCCGCCTGTGAAGAAACCCGCGCGCCCCACGCCCAAACGCTCCCGTCGCCCGGCGGTGCCTGCCGCTCCGGTCCGGCTGCTGGCCGACGCGCTGGCCGCGCTCGGCGAGGGGGTGCTGTTGGCCGGGATCGGCTGGCCCCGCGGCGGACCGCGAATTCTCTACGCCAACGACAGCCTGTGCGCCATGACCGGCCACTCCCCCGGCGAACTCGCCGGCCAGCCGCTCGGCCGGCTGCATGCCGACCAGAGCCACCTCGCCGACCTGCACCGCTGGCACCGCCGCCTGTTGCCGGGCCAGGTGTTTTCCGGCGAGGGCTACCTCGCCTGCCAGGATGGCGGCCAGCTCTACGCCGCGTGGACCTTCAGCCCCGTCGTGGGCGCGCACGGCAAGGTCACCCACCTCGCCGCCACCTACCGCGACATGGCCGCCAAACGCCGGCTGCAGGACGAGCTGGTGCACTCGCAGCGGCTCGACGCCGTCGGCCGGCTGGCGGGCGGCGTCGCCCATGATTTCAACAACCTGCTCTCGGTCATCAACGGCTACTGCGAAATCCTCGGCAGCAAGCCGGCTGTGCGCCGGCAGGCCGCGCGGGAGATCGGCGAGATCCACCGCGCCGGCCGCCAGGCCGCCGGCCTCGTGCGTCAGCTCCTCGCCTTCAGCCGCCGCCAGGCCCTCGATCCCAAGGTCGTCAGCCTCAACCAGCTCGTGCGGGATAACGCGGACATCCTGGCCAAGCTGCTGCGGCCCGACAAAAACCTCTCGCTCGAGCTCGCCGCCGCGCACGACCGCGTGCGGGTCGACCCCGCCCAGCTCCAGCAGGTTCTCCTTAACCTCGCCCTCAACGCCCGCGACGCGCTCCGCCCCGGGGGCGTCGCCGTCATCCAGACCCGCCACCAAATCGTGCCGCCCGGCCAGAACCGTCGCCTCAACGACATGCCGGCCGGCCGCTATGTCGTGCTGGCGATCCGCGACGACGGCGTCGGCATGGACGAAGCGACGCGCTCCCACCTCTTCGAACCGTTCTTCACCACGAAGGACCCGGGCAAGGGCACCGGCCTCGGCCTGGCCCTGGTCTACGGGGTGGTGCAGCAGAGCGGCGGCCACATTCTCGTCCAAAGCGCCCCCGGCCAGGGCGCGACATTTGAGATCTTTCTGCCGGAAGTGCTCGAGGCGCTGCCCCCCCCCGCCGCCGCCCTCGGCGCGCTGCCGGCCACCAACGGCTCCGAAACCATCCTCGTGGTCGAGGACGACACCGTGGTGCGCAAGATGGTCGCGGGCATCCTGACGGCCGACGGCTACCGGGTGCTCGATGCGCGTTCACCCGGCGAGGGTCTCCGGACCGCCCGCGCCCACGGCCGGCCCGTTCATCTGGTGGCGGTGGACCTCGGTCTGCCCGGCGGCGACGGGGAAAAACTCGCCCGCGCCCTCCACGCGGGCCACGGTGGACTGCGGGTGCTGGCGACCGGCAGCGCGGAGCCCCGCCGCCTCGACTGGATCGCCCCTGACGCGCAGGGTGCCCTGGCCAAGCCCTTTGCCCTGAGCGAACTCCTCCGCGCCGTCCGCTCCCTGCTCGACGGCAAGGGCGTCCCCACCACCCCGCCCCACTTCCAGCCGCCAGGCTGAACTTTATCTTTCTCGTTCCTCTTTATCTTTCCCCAATCATGGAGCTGAAACCGGATCAGATCGAGAACGACGAAAGAGAAAGATAAAGCGGAAAGATTATTCCGCCAGCCCCAATCACCCACCCCCATGCTCCTCCGCCTCATCCGCCACGGCCACGCCCTTTCCGCCGACGAGGATTCCGCCCGCCCGCTCAGCGCCCAGGGCCGCGATGATGTGGTGAAACTGGCGGCGTTTTTGCGCACTTCCGGATATGCGGCGCCGGGGCTCATCTGGTACAGCCCGTTTCGCCGGGCGCGGGAAACCGCCAGCCTGCTCGCGCAGCACTCCGGCCGGCAGGTCATGCTGGTGGGGAAGTCCTATCTCACGCCCGAGGCCGACCCGGAGAAGATCGCCCGCCTGCTCGCCGAGCTGCCGCCGAACGCCGACCTGGCCATTGTCGGCCACGAGCCGCACCTCGGCTTGCTTGCCACACTGCTGGTCACCGGCGCGGCCACCCCCGTCAAATTCGCACTGGAGAAGGCCGGCGTGCTCACCTTGGAGCCCGCCGCAGGCACCCACGCCGCCTCGGGCTTTGCGCGCTGGGAAGTGCGCGACCAGTACGCCCCTCCTCCCGCCGCCAAGTAGGCGGTCGCGCCGGCATCCCTGCCTGCATCCGAGGCATATTCACGAATAAGCAGCAGACAGGGATGCCTGCGCTGCTCCCATCTTTCTCGTTCTCTTTCTCCTCCCCGTTCCGGTCTCTGTTCTGTCCGGCTTCCAGATCCACGGCCCTCAGCAACCCAGACTTTCAAAGCAGAGAACGAGAATGAGTAAGAGAACGAGAATGATAACGGACCAGCCCACCGGAGCAGGCAGGAATGCCTGCACTAACCTGAACCGGACATTGACTCCGCGAGATCGGTGCTACGCTCTGGTGCCTCTGTCCCCATGAAGATATTCCTCACCGGCGCCTCCGGCCTTGTCGGGAGCGCCCTCGCCCAGGCCGCCCACCGGCGCGGCCATCATGTCATCGGCACCGTCGGCCGGTATGCCGGCTCCGTGGCGGGCCTGCGCGAGAAGCTGCCGCTCGATCTCACCGACGCCAGTGCGCTCACCCAGACCGTCCTGGATCATTTCCCCGACGTCATTGTGAACGCGGCCGCGGTGGCCGACCCGGCCCAGTGCGATGCCGACCCCGGGCGCGCCCAGGCCCTGAATGTCGAGCTGCCCACCCAGCTTGCCCGGCTCGCCCACCACATGAGCGCCCGGTTCGTGCACATTTCCTCCGAACAGGTGTTTGACGGCACGGCCGCACCCTACGCCGTCGGCGCCCAGCCCAATCCGCTGAACCTCTACGGCCGGCAGAAGCTGGCGAGCGAGCTGGCCGTCCGGGCCGCCGCTCCCACTTTCGCCGTGATCGTTCGCGCGCCGCTGCTTCTGGGCAACAGCCTCTCCGGGAGCCGCAGTTTGCACGAAAAGCTGTTTGCCGACTGGGCGGCCGGCCGCACGCCCCGGTTCTACACCGACGAAATCCGCCAGCCGTGCTCCGCCGGCAATCTGGCCGAGGTGCTGCTGGAGCTGTGCGAACGCACCGACCTAGCGGGTCTTTTCCATTGGGCCGGGGCCGCCCCCCTGACCCGGCATGAAATCGCCCGTCGCCTCCGCGAGCATTTCAAGCTCAGCGAATCCACCGCCCCGCTCGCGTCCATCACACGGGCCGACCATCCCGCGGAGGCCGCGAAACGGCCCGCGAGTCTCGCGCTTGAACTCACGCCGCTGGCCGGCCTGCTCAAGACCGTGCCCGAATCGTTCGGGACCCTGCTCGACCAGCTGGTGATTCCGCCCTCCTGCCGCGCGTGGTATCTCGCGCAATGATTTGGAAGCGGGAAGCCTGGAAACCAAGCAACCATCCTCGGCATCGTTTCCAGATTCTGATTCCTGGCTTCATGGCTTCCTGCTTCAATTTCTGATGCGCCTCGATCTTCTCCCTTTCCGCACCGCCGGAGCCGCCGAGAACATGGCGGCGGATTTCCTGCTGCTGAAACGCGCCCCGGCCGACCGCGCCCGGTTCCGGCACTACGGCTGGCGCTCGCCGGCGTTCACCTTCGGCTACAGCCAGCAGGTTGCGTTCGTCCGCACGCAACTGCCGCCCGGGGTGGCGATCGACCTCTGCCGCCGCGCGACGGGCGGCGGGTTGGTGGACCACCGTGAGGACTGGACCTACGCGCTCGTCATCCCGCGCGGTCACGCGCTCGAGGAAATGGGCGCGCCGCAAAGCTACCGGCTGGTGCACGAGGCGCTGGCCGCCGCCCTGGTCGCGCAGGGCGTACCCGCGGTGCTGAAGCCCGTGCCCGTCACCGCGCCCGAGGGCGGCGCCCCTGCGGGGGTGTGCTTCCAGCGGGCCGAGGTCTTTGACGTCTGCCACGCGACCAGCGGGGAAAAGATCGCCGGCGCCGCACAGAAACGCGCCAAGCAGGGGATGCTCTTTCAAGGTTCGGTCTGGCGGCCCGCCGCCGGCCCGACGGTGGACTGGGACCGGTTTGGCGATGATTTCGCCGCCGGGCTCGCGATCACCCTCGGAGCCGAAGCCACGCCGGCACCCTGGCCCGAGGAGATCGGTGAGGACGCGCTCGACGCGCTCACCCAGGGCTACTGCGCCCCGGAATGGCTGGAATTCCGGTGAAGGATTGGCTCGCGCAGCCCGCCGCGGGAGAGGCGGGACGATGCCCTATCTATCCCGGCTCTCCCGAGCCGGGCTACAAGGCCACCAAGAAAAGGCCTTAATTTGCCTCAGATCCCGCCGCGCCCTGAAGGGCTTCGACGGAAATATTGCCCGGCGCGGAAGCGCAGGGAGTTTACTGCCTCCGCAGCGTGATGACGCACTCGAGGTGGCGGGTCTGCGGGAAGAGGTCGAACGGTTGCACGGCCGTGAGCGCATAGCCGGCGGCGAGGAATTGCTTCAGGTCGCGCATCTGCGTCGCCGGATCGCATGAAACATAAACCACCGCCCGCGGGCCGAAGGTAAAAAGCTGCGCGAGAAAGCCCGCGTCGCAGCCCTTGCGCGGCGGATCGATCACGACGGCCGTGTCGGCGGCGGGAAACGTCAGCCCGGCAAAAATCGCGGCGGCGTCCCCGGTCTGGAACGCGGCGTTGGCCAGTCCGTTCGCGGCGGCGTTTTCGCGGGCGAAGCGCACGGAGCTTTCGCTGAGCTCGACCCCGGCCACGCGTTCGAACGCAGGCGCGCTGGCGAGGGCGAACAGCCCGCTGCCGCAGTAGGCGTCCACGAGAAAACGTGCCCCGCTGGCGGCCGCCTGGTCGCGGACATAACCGGTGAATGCCGGCAGGATGAACGGGTTATTCTGGAAGAAATCCCGGGCGAGAAAGCGCAGCCGGAGCACATGCGGAGTGCGGACCGCAGACTGCGGAAGGCCGGAGTGGGGATGCGGTGCCCCCGCCGCATCGGATTGGACTGTAGCCGGGGTCGCCGACCCCGGTTCCGGGGTGTCCGGCCCGGGGTCAGCACCCCCGGCGACAAGGATCTCCTCCGTGATGACAGCATCGTAATCCGTGGTCACGGCACCGCCGGCGTCGCGCAGCAGCAGCGTGGCGCCACGTTCGTAATCCCCGGCGGCGAACCTTTTCCGCGTGGCCGCGCGCACCTCGGTAAGCCTGGCATTGATGGCGTCGGTCGCGATGTCGCAATGCGGCACGTCCACGATGTCGAACCGTGTCCCTTGGCGGAGAAAGCCAATGGGAACCGGCGCGGCGGCCGCGCCGGGGTTTTGGGTTTTGGGTTCGGAGTTTTGGGTTGGGCCAGACTCAGAACCCTGAACCCCAAACCCAAAACTCGGCGCCGCCGTGGCGGTGCGCGGCGCGGCAAAATGCGGGGTGATTTTCGACCGGTAGCCGAACTCCCGGGGCGAGCCGAGGACCGGAGCGACGGGAAACGAGACCTCCACCATGTGCTCGAGCAGCTCCGCGACCTGGCGGCGTTTCCAGGCGAGCTGTTCCGCATAGGCGAGGTGCTGATACTGGCAGCCGCCGCAGCGGCCGTAGAGGGTGCAGCGGGGGGCGACGCGGTGGGGCGACGGTGTGAGCACCGCGACGAGGTCGGCTTCGGAGAAGTTCTTGTGGTTGCGGAACACCCGGGCCCGCACGCGTTCGCCGGGCAGCGTGAACGGGACCATCACAACCCAACCGCCGCTGGGCGGCGGGGTTTCGGGTTTTGGGTTTTCGGTTTTGGGTGCGGCACCGGGCAGCGGCACGCGGCCCAGGCCGAGGCCGAGGTTGGTGAGGGTGGTTATCTCCAGTTCGATCTCCGCATGATAGGGAAACGGCTGGTCGTTGAATTTTTTGTTTTTGCCCACGTCACCCACGAAATACACGAAAAGGCCGGAAGCGGAATGGTTTTATTTTTGCGGAAAGGGCGGAGCAGGTGCGCAGGGCGGCTGGACTGTGCCCCGGCCGTAAGACTGGGCGGGGCGATGATCCGCACCGCCCCGCATCCGGCGAAGGCCCGGGATTTTTATTTCGTGTTTTTCGTGTTTTTCGTGGTGATCTCCTGCTGATGCCGGCCGAAAAGATCACCAGCCTCCAGAATCCGCGCGTGAAGCAGCTGGTGCGGCTGCGCGACCGGCGGCCGCGCGACGAGGCCGGGGTGTTCCTCATCGAGGGCTACCGCGAGCTGCGCCGCGCGCTCGACAAAGGCATCCGGCCCGCCGAGCTCTATGTCGCGCCGGACTGGTTTCTCGGCGCCAACGAGCCAGCGCTGATCGCCGAGGCGGAAGCGGCGGGGGCGCAGGTGTTCGAACTGACGAAGGACGCCTTCGCCAAGGTCGCCTACCGCGAGCGGCCCGACGGGCTGCTGGCGGTGGCTCCGCAGTGGAAAAAGTCGCTGGCCGATTTGGAGAATATTGTCGGACGGGGTCGCCGAACCCCGCCATCGACTTCGGCGGAGTCGCCGAACCCCGCCCGACCGGCGGCCGTTCCCTTTCTGCTCGTGGTCGAGGCGATTGAGAAGCCGGGCAATCTCGGCACGATCTTGCGCAGCGCCGACGCCGCCGGATGCCACGCGGTGATTGTCTGCGACCCGGTGACGGACCTGTTCAATCCCAACGTGGTGCGGGCCTCGACGGGCGTGCTGTTCTCGGTGCCGGTGGTGGTGGAGGAGAGCGCGGCGGTGCGCACCTGGCTGCGGGCGCAGGGCATCCGGGCGGTGGCGACCACACCCGCGGCGCAGGCGCTTTACACCGGGACCGACCTGCGCGGCCCGCTGGCCCTGGTGATGGGCAGCGAACAATACGGGCTCAGCGATTTCTGGCTGCGGGAGAGTGATGCGCAGGTGCGCATCCCGATGGCGGGCCAGGCCGACTCGCTGAATGTGGCGATGGCCGCGATCATCACGCTGTTCGAGGCGGTGCGACAGCGGAGCCCGGGGTAGCGCAGGCCTCCTTGCCTGCAAACCTATCGGAGGCAGGCGGGAAGCCTGCGCTAAGTATTTTTTAGCAAACCCACCAGTTCCGCCATGCCGGCGGCCATGCTGATGCGGGGGGAGTAGCCAAGGTCGCGACGGGCGGCGGCGATCGAGAACCAGTGGTCCTTGGCCAGTTCGGCGGCGACAAAACGCGTCATCGGCGGATCCCCCCGCAGCGGCAGCAGCCGCCACGCGCCCTCGCACAGCGCCCCGAGGGCGGTTGCAGCGGGGAGCGGAACCCTCTTCCTCACGGGCGGTTCGCCGAGCGCGTGAAGCAGCCCGTTGATCCAGTCCCAGAGCACGACCGGCTCGCCGTTGGTGATAAAAAAGGGGCGCCCCGCTATCGGGGTGGAACGTTCAACATTCAACATTGAACGTTCAACGTCCAAGTGGGCAATCCCGTCTCGGGGCGGAGCGAGGCTGGCTGAGGGTTGAATGTTGGAGGTTGAGTGTTGAACGTTGCCCGAGGCCGCGGTTTCGCGGGCGAGGGCTTGTTCGGCGAGGAGGTGGGCGTCCACGGCGTTTTCAACATGGACCAGGTCCACGCGGTTCTTGCCGGCGCCAACGATGCGCAGCCGGCCGGCGCGGGCGCGCGCGAGCAGACGCGGCACAAGGTGCGGGTCGCCCGGGCCCCAGATCAGGTGCGGGCGCAGGGCAACCGTGAGCAACTCCGGGCCGCTGGCGGCGAGCACCTCGCGCTCGGCCTGAGCCTTGGTCAGCGGATAGGGGCTGGGGCAGTCGGTGGTGAGCGGAAGCGACTCGTCGGCCCCGGCGAGGTCGCGGCCGTTGTACACCACGCTCGGCGTGCTGGTGTAAACGAGCCGCCGCACGCCGTGCTCGCGGCAGCCCGCGATCACGGCGCGGGTGCCGAGAACGTTGGCGCGGAAAAAATCGTCGTAGCGGCCCCAGACGCCGACCTTGGCGGCGACATGGAAAACGGTTTCCATGCGGGCGCAGGCGGCGCGGACGGCGGTCGCGTCGTCGAGGGCGGCGCGGATGAAACGCACCCCGCGGGCCTCCAGGTCTGGGGCCGGAGTGCGGGCCAGCACGGTGACGATCCGGCCGGAAGCGAGGAGTCGTTCGACCAGGTGCCGGCCGAGAAAGCCGGTGCCGCCCGTGACAAGAGTGCTCATCGTTTGGGATTGCTGCGGTAACCCTTGGAGCCCGCCGCCCAGCGGGCCAGGGCGAGCCGGTGGATTTTGGCGTTGTGCCGCACGTCAACCGGAAAGGCCGGGTGAAAGTAAAAGATCTCCATGCGACCCGCATAGGGGTGGCCCGCCGCCGCCGCCCGCAGAGCACGGGCAAAATGACGGCAGGCGTCGCTATCCTTGATCAAGCCCGGCTCGTCCGGCTCGATGACCATGGCCGCCTGCTGGCGGCCGGCCGCGCCGAGGCCGATCAGAGCGGAACGGCGTACCCCGGCACAGGTGTTGAAGAAAGGTTCCACCTGACCGGTGAAAAGGGGCCCGGCCGGAGTCCGGACCAGTTCGGCCTTGCGTCCGCAGAACCAGAGGTAGCCGGACGCATCCAGGTAGCCGCAATCGCCCATCCGGTGCCATGGCGAGGATGCGGAGCCGGAGGAACGTCCAACCTCCAACATTGAACACTCAACATTCAAGGCGACAGAGGGTTGCGGTGAAAGTTGGGCGTTGGATGTTGACGGTTGAATGTTGAGGGCGGCAATCTTCGCCGCTGCGGTGGCGGCGGGCAGGCCGTCGTATTCGCGGGTGACGCTCGGACCGGACACGATGATTTCACCGATTTCCCCGGGTGGCAGTTCGCGCGCCGCGGCCAGGGTGGCGAGGGGGCCGTCGGTCAGGGCGATGATCTTCACCCGGTTGGCGGGCAGGACGCGGCCCACGCAGGTGCCGCCGCCGGCCAGCGTGGTTGCGGTCACCTTGGCGGTGACATCCGGCCCGCTGATGGTGCTCACCGGCAGGACCTCGGTGGCGCCATAGGGGCTGTGCAGCTCCCCGTTGGGCAGGATTCCGGCCATGAGGGCCCAGAGGTCGGGCGGGACCGGCGCCCCGGCGCAGAGCACACGGCGCAAGGTGGGCAGCTGGAGCCGTTCGCGCTGACAGTGGAGGGCGAGGATGCGCCAGAGCGTGGGGGAGCCGAAGGAGTTGGTGACGTTTTCCTGGCGGATGGCCTGCACAATGCGGGCGGGGTCGAGGCGCGCCGGGTGCCGCGGGTCGAACTCCGGCACGATGGTGGTCAGTCCGAGCGCCGGGTTGAAGAGAGCGAACAGCGGCAGCAGCGGGAGATCGATCTCGCCCGGCAGGATGCCATAGGCCTCGCGTACGAGGCGGACTTGGGCGTCAAACATGCCGTGGGTGTAACAGACCCCCTTCGGGGCGCCGGTCGAGCCGGAGGTGAAGAGAATGGCGGCCAGATCATCCGGTGCACTCACCACGGCGTTCACCGGGCCGCTGGCGCCGGTGGTTGCCGGCGCGGCGAGCCGGGCGGTGGGCCGGCGGCTGACGAGCACGCGCACCTCGACGCTGCGAAACGTCGGCCGGAAGAACTGGCTGATGATCCAGGCCGGCAGGATGCCGAGCAGCACACGGGGCCTTGTGCGGGCGACACAGGCCAGAAAACTGGCCCGGCCCATGCCGGGGTCGATCAGCACGGGCACCGCGCCAAGCTGGAAAAGCGCAAAGGCGGCGGCGAGGAGGGGCAGACCCTGCCGGACCATCACCAGCACCCGGTCGCCCCGCCGGACGCCGCGGGCGGCAAGGTGGGCGTGCCAGGCGTCCACCTCCGCAGCGAGCCCGGCAAAGGTGAGCGTCAGGTAATCGATATCCCCGGTGAGCGTGCGGCCCCGCGGGATCTTCAGGGCGGGGGTGAGCGGCTGGCTCCGGGCCATCCGTCCGAGATGGCAGGCGATGTTGGGATTGTCGGTCGGCAAGCGGATCGACATTCACACAAAGTCGCGGCGAGGAAACGAAAAACCCCGCGGGGCACAGGGCCGTCGCGGGGTGAAATAACTTGGGCGGACGGCTCAGTAGTTGGTGTACTTGGTAAGACCCCAGAAGGTCGAGACGCTCGTGCCGGACGGAGTGGCGGAGGAGAACGCTTTCCCGTCAATGCCGATGGCATATTGTGCGGGATCGCTAAAATCACCCGTCTCGACGGTCACCAAACCGCCGAGAACCTTGGTGATCTTTCCGTTGTGGGTTGGCTGCGTGGCGCAACCGGATGAAAGCAGGGCCGCAATGGCGCAAAGGGCGAGGGGAAACAGAAGCTTGGATTTCATGGGTAGGGGGAGCGAAGTTGGGAGGTGGATGGACGTTTGGCAAGCCTGAGAATCAAACAAATTTCACGCCTGGGGCACCAGCACTTTTTCCCGGAGCAGCCCGGCCTGCCAGGGCAGCAGGATTTCGTCGATTTTCTCCGGCGCACGGGCCAGCAACGCCAGCTGCGAACGGTTCGCGATCAGGGTGGGGTCGAGGGCCAGGGCGGAGGCCACCCGGTCGCGTTCCGCCTTGAGCCGGTCCTGGCGGGAGAGCTCATCGACGGAGAAGGCGTGGCGTTCGACCCGCGGGCGACGCGGCAGGGTCTGCGGGTCGCGGGCGAGACCGGTGCCGAGGGCGGACTCAAGGGATGGGGCCAGGCGGGAGTGGCGCTTGCCGAGGTTGACGGCGGCGAGAATGGTGGCGGCCGATTCCCCCTCCTCGGCGGCAAAGGCCAGCTTGAGCAACAGCTCCTGGCTGCAAACCTTGAAGGGCGGAACATCGAGCTTGCGCGCCCATTCCTCACGCCAATGCCAGACTGCGTGGAGCACCCCAAGCCCGCGGCCCCGGAGTTTTTCGGACCGGCCGATGCGCCAGGCCGTCTGCTCATCCCGGGGGAAGCCGCTGAGGGCGGACTCAATCTGGCGTCGGCACTGCTGGTCGAGCCAGGCCAGCCGGTCCAGCCCGGCCAGTTCGCGGGTCAGCAGGTCGCGGAGGGCCGGCAGATGCCAGACATCCAAGGCGGCATAGTCCAGAAGCTTGGGCACGAGGGGCCGCTTGGACCAGTTGGCCCGCTGGCCCTCCTTGTCGAGCAGAACCCCGAAATGCTCCTCCAGCAGGCCCGCCAGACCGACGCGCTGGCGGTTCAGCAGCTGAGCGGCCAGCATGGTGTCGAACAGGCTGCGGGCGCGGAAGCCGCACAGATCGTGCAACAGGCGCAGGTCAAAATCGCTGCCGTGCATGAGCAGGTGCTTGGTGGCCAGGCGGGCCCAGAGGGGCTCGAGGGGCAGCGGTGAAACCACGTCCAGCAGGAACACCTGGCCGTCGAGCAAAAACTGCATCAGGCACATCCGGGTGTGGTAGTGGAACATGTTGTCCGCCTCCGTATCGAGCGCGACCTCATCCACGCGGTCGAGCGCCGCCAGCAGCGGGTCGAGCTGGTCGGGACGGTCGATCAGGCGGTAGGTTGGCGGGCGGGCGTTCACTGTATGGCCCAGTAAACGGCGAACGGCGGCGGGAAGGAAGCGGGAAATCATGCGGACGGGACAGGAACATCCCGCAGATTTTGGCGGGCTTTCAATGCCCAATTGCGGCGGGGCTGGCGGGGTGGCCGGAGAAAAAGTTGGCAAATCGGCCGCAGCCGACCATGCAAGCGGCTGATGAAAGTGGTTGTGCTCTGTTCCGGCGGCATGGACTCCGTGACCGCGCTCCATTGGGCGCGGGCACGATACGAGGTCGTCATGGCGGCCAGCTTTGACTACGGCGCGAAACACCATGCCCGCGAACTGCCGCTGGCAGCCGCGCACGCCGCGGCCCTCGGCGTGCGCCACGAAGTGGTGCGGCTGGATTTTGTCGGGCGGCTCTTCGCCTCCGCCCTGCTCACGACCGGCGGCGCCATCCCCGACGGCCATTACGAGGCGGCGAGCATGCGGCAAACGGTCGTGCCGTTCCGCAACGCCATCATGCTGGCCATCGCCACCGGGATGGCGGAGAGCGCGGGCGCGCAGGGCCTGGTCATCGCCGCGCACGGCGGGGACCATGCGATCTACCCGGACTGCCGCGAGGAATTCATGCAGGCGATGGGCGAGGCCATGCGACTGGGGACCGACGCCGGCCTCGTCCTGCTGCGCCCGTTCATCGCGATGAACAAGGGGCAGATCGCCGCCGAGGGGGCGCGACTGGGCGTTGATTTCGCCCTCACCTGGTCCTGTTACAAAGGCGGCCCCGTGCACTGCGGCACCTGTGGCACCTGCGTCGAGCGGCGCGAGGCCTTCCTCCAAGCCGGCCTGCCCGACCCCACGGTCTACACCGACACAGGCCCGCTGCCGCCAAAGCCGCCCCGGCGCTGACCGCCCCGGCGACCCCGCCGAAGAAGTGTTCCCATCCGCCGTCCGGCCGTGCAACCTGCCGGACAGACTCCGATGCTGATTGCCGAAATCTTCCATTCTCTCCAAGGCGAGGGCACGCTGGCGGGCGTGCCCTCGGTGTTCGTTCGCACCAGCGGCTGCAACCTCCGCTGCGTCTGGTGCGACACCTCCTACGCCTCATGGACCCCGGAGGGGACGGTCCGCTCGGTGGCCGCCATCGTCGCAGAGGTGCTCCGCCATCCGACCCGCCATGTCGTCCTCACCGGCGGCGAACCAATGATTGCCCCGGACATCCATGCGCTGGCGGCGGAACTCCGCCAGCTTGGCCGGCACATCACCATCGAAACCGCCGCGACGATCGCGCCGGCCGGCATCGCCTGCGACCTCGCTTCGCTCTCGCCCAAACTGCTCAACTCCGCCCCCGCCGCCGGAGAACATGCGGCGTGGCGTCGCCGGCACGAGGCCACCCGCTGGCAGCCGGACGTCGTGCGCGCCTGGCTGGACCAGGGACCGTGGCAGCTCAAGTTTGTCGTCGCCCAGCCGGACGATGTGGATGAGCTGGAAGCCATGCTGGCGAAACTGGGACGCGACGTCCCACGCCACCAGGTGCTGCTCATGCCCGAGGGCGTCGATGCAGCGGGGCTGCGTCAGCGGTCCGCCTGGCTGGCCGAAATCTGCCGGGAGCGCGGCTACCGCTTTGCTTCCCGGCTGCAGATCGAGCTCTACGGGCACCGGCGCGGCACCTGACCGCGGGCGCGGGCCAGACACAAAAAAGCCGCTGCGGCCAAAACCGCAGCGGCGCAATGTCTGACGGAGCAGAACGAAAATCAGGCTTTGACGTGGCCCGAGACGAGTTTGGTCATCTCGAACATGCTGACCGACTTCTTGCCGCCAAAGACGGCCTTCAGTTTGTCATCGGCATTGATTTGGGTTCTCACTTTCTTGTCCTGGAGACCGTTCTTCTTGATGTAGTCCCAGAGTTTCTTGGTAAGCTCCGTGCGGGGGAGAGGTTTCGATCCAACGACGGCCGCGAGGACGTCGTCAGGCTGAACCGGTTTCATGAATGCTGCGTTGGGTTTGCGTTTGGCCATAACAAAAACTTTCTTAGGGCGGCCGGAATGCATTGCAACGCATTTTTAGAGGGAAAATCGCACGGCGGCTTCGGACCAAAAGTCGGCCCGCCGACAATTTCCGCCGGAATCCGCTCCCGCGGGCCGCCTGGAGCCCCGCCGATTTTGTAGTTAGTAAACAACTACAAGCCCCGCCGGCCGCTCCCGGACTCAGCCGCCGCCGCCGCCACGGCCGCCACCTCCGCCACCGCCGCCACCGCCGCCACCGCCAGCCGCGGCACCGCCGCCACGGGCCGCGCC
>CAIQQB010000078.1 GCA_903873805.1 uncultured Opitutia bacterium
CGTCCCCGCGGGGTGAGGGCACCCCGCCTACATCAGACCATGGAATGCGTCAAAAGGCATTTCGCTTCCCTGTTAGACCGATGGTGAGACTTGCCCGAACTGAGACGCGCCCAATCCCCGGCAGGCCTGGGCGGAATCCTGCGGATTTGGCTTCCCCCGAAGGGACCGAATTAGCCTTGCCCGCCTGCGGCGGGAATCTTAGGATTTTACCTGTCATGGACGCATTTCGCCGCTCCGGGCATCGGCTCCCGGCCAGATCATTGCCGCCGCGCTTTCTCCTTCGGTCGATATTGTTTAAGATTAACTGCATCAATATTTAATCATCGCAGGGAATGACGCCTCCCAGTCGACCAAGTCACCCGAGCCAACACCCCACTTCAATGATGATCCCCAAAATCCGCCCGCAGGCTCAGGCCCTCGCCACCTCCCCAAGTTCGGCCTGGGCCGTTCTGGTTGCCTCCAGCCTCCTTTCGTTCACCGCCGCCGCTGCCCAGTCGGTCCCGGCCACTTCCAACGCCACCGTCACTACGCCAGCCATCCCGGCCTCACCGGCCACCACCCCTCCGGTCCCTGGAGCCCCGCGCGGAAGTGGCTTCGGCCGGGGCCTGCAAGCGGACTCCAACGCCATCTCTCCGCTCGCCAGCATTCGCGCCCAGGATGTCTGCATCCTTCCCGATCCGGTATCCAAAACCTACTACATGGTGGCGTCCGGAGGAGGCGGTGTCCGCACCTGGACCAGCCAGGACCTCGCCAGCTGGCAGGGGCCGAAAACCGTCTACCGTCCGGCGACCGACGTCTGGGGCGACATCCGCACCGCCGGCATCTGGGCGCCCGAGATGCACTATTACAAAGGCAAATACTACCTGTTTCTCACCTTCGACTCCCGCACACCGCTCGGACCGGAACAGTGGCACGACTGGCGTCCACGCGTCTTCCGCGGCTCGCAGATCCTCTGGGGCGACTCGCCGGACGGCCCCTTCCACACCTTCGCCAACCACGCCACCACGCCGACCAACATGATGACCCTCGACGGCACGTTCTGGGTCGAGGACGGCGTGCCGTACATGGTCTTCTGCAACGAATGGGTGCAGGTTTCGGATGGCACGGTCGAATTCATGCCGCTCAAGGATGATCTCTCGGAGGCCGCTGGTCCCCCGAAACGGATGTTCCGCGGCAGTTCCGCCAAGTGGAGCGAATTGATCGAGGAGGGCGGCCATGTCACCGACGGTCCCTATGTCTGGCGGGGCAAGACCGGCAAACTCTACGTCATCTGGTCCAGTCGCGCCCATGACCAGCGCTATGAGCTCGGCGTCGCCATCTCCGACTCGGGCAAACTCGCCGGTCCCTGGCGGCAGGAGGACCAACCCCTCTTCGGTGACTACGGCGGTCACGGCATGATTTTCAACACGTTCGAGGGAAAACTCATGCTGGTGCTCCACTCGCCCGACGGCGGCGGCACCGGCCCGCGGCGACCGCATATTTTTGAAATCGAAGACACCGGCGAGACCCTGCGTATCGTCAAGGAATTCACCGGCGTCCAGCCCTAGGCCGCCGCCCCACTCTTTCGGCCCCGATTTCCAACCCCGGGGCCGTCCTCCCATGATCACCTCCGCCCTCCAGACGGCCCGCAAGGCCTACCAACCCAAATTGCCGCCCGTGCTCCGCCAGGGGCCGGGCGCCGTGAAGCTCCAACTCGGCGCCCCCACCGAGTCGATCGCCGACTCGCAGAAGGTCAGGGCGCTCTTTCCGCTCACCTACGGCCAGCCCGTTGCGGAATTCGTCGCCGGTGCCACCGCGTCCGGCGGCCCGCTCACCGTGGGCGTCGTCCTCTCCGGCGGCCAGGCTCCCGGCGGACACAACGTGATCGCGGGGCTCTTCGACGCCCTCAAGGCCATCCATCCCGACAGCCGGGTGCTGGGTTTCCTCGGCGGCCCCTCCGGTCTGGTCGAGGGCAAGTTCATCGAGATCACCGCGAGCCTCCTCAGTGGCTTCCGCAACACCGGCGGCTTCGATCTCATCGGTTCCGGCCGCACCAAGCTTGAAAAGGCCGAGCAGTTCCAAAAGGCCCGCGCGGTTCTCGAAAAGAACGGTGCCGGTGCCGTGGTCATCATCGGGGGCGACGACTCCAACACCAACGGTGCCGTGCTCGCCGAATGGTTCAAGGCGCAGGGCTCCATGCTGGTCGTGGTCGGCGCGCCCAAAACGATCGACGGCGATCTCAAGACCCCGCAGATCCCGACGTCCTTCGGCTTCGACACCGCCGCCAAGACCTACGCCGAGCTGATCGGCAACATCGAGCGCGATGCCCGCTCCGCCAAGAAATACTGGCACTTCATCAAAATCATGGGCCGTTCCGCCTCGCACCTCGCGCTGGAAGCCGCCCTGCAGACGCAGCCCAACCTCGTCCTGGTGTCCGAGGAGATCGCCCAGCAGGGCACCACCCTCGCCCAGCTCACCGTCCAGATTGCCCAGCTCGTCGATGCCCGCGCGCGCGCCGGCAAGAACTTCGGCGTCGCCGTCATTCCCGAGGGCCTCGTGGAGTTTCTGCCCGATGTCAAAAAACTCATCGCGACGCTCAACGACCTGCTCGCCCACGAGGGTCCCGCCTTCGAGGCCGCTCCTGACCAGGCCGCCAAGGAGGCGCTCCTCCGTCGGCATCTCGCCGCCGAGGTCGCCGCCACATTCTTCGCCCTGCCCGCGGCGATCCGCGGCCAGCTTCTGCTCGATCGCGATCCCCACGGCAACGTGCAGGTTTCGCGCATCGAAACCGAGAAGCTGATCGCCGAGGTCGTCGGCGCCGAGCTCGTCCGGATGGGCTCCAAGGCCAAATACAGCGCCCTCACCCATTTCTTCGGATACGAGGGCCGCTGCGCCGCGCCTTCCAACTTTGACGCCGACTACACCTATACGCTGGGTTACGTCGCCGCGCTGCTGGTCCAGGGCGGACGCACCGGCTACATCGCCTCGGTCTCGCACCTGACCAAGGGCAACGATCACTGGGTGCCCGGCGGCATCCCGCTGACCCAGCTCTTCAACATCGAGCGCCGCCACGGCGAGGACAAGCCGGTGATCCGCAAGGCGCTGGTCGAGCTCGACGGCGCGCCCTTCCGCCAGCTCGCCGCCCACCGCGAAGCCTGGGCGAAGGGCGAGGAATACGTCTACCCCGGCCCGATCCAGTATTGGGGCCCCGCCGAAGTCTGCGACGCCACCACCAAGACCCTGGAACTCGAACAGGGCTGACCATCACTCCGGGCGGTTGGAATACAACCCCCAACCGCCCCGACCGGCCGGCCGAAAATCGCTTTCCTACCCGGCTGGCCCGGTCAAGGATTAGGCCCCCTTTTCTCCGGCCGTAGCTGATCCCTCAGCGAGTGGTGAAAATACAGCTTGGCGGTAGCCTGTGCGATTCCCGCGAAGATCGAGCGGCCAATCAAACCTGCCTACCCTTCCTCCGCCGTGTATTCCGCCAGGACCTCGGGATCGGTTTCCGATGCGCGCACCCCCGCGAGGCGCTCACCGGCGCCGAGGCGGAACACCGCCCACACCGCATGTGCACGCACCACCGGCGACACATGCCCCGCCAGCCGCACCAACGGCCCCAGCAATACCTCATTTTCCCCGCTGACCTCTGACTTCTGGCTTCTGGCCTCTGGCCTCTGATTTCCCGCCACCACACAGGCATTCCGCAACAAGCCGGCCAGCTTGATGCGCTTGATCGGCGTCCGGCGAAACACCTCGGCGAAACGCTCGGGCGTCAGCTCCAGCACCTCGCGCAGACTCAGTTCGGCAATCTCCCCGCGCACGGTCAGCAGCATCCGCCGGCCGGCCTGCGCGAATCGGTTCCACGGACATACCTCGAGGCAGACATCGCAACCGTAAATCCGGTTTCTGATGCCCGCCCGCAGCTCCCGCGGAATCACCCCGCGATTCTCGATGGTCTGGTACGAAATGCACCGCCGGGCATCGAGCACCCCGGCCTGCGGAAACGCCTGCGTGGGACACGCGTCGAGACAGCGCGTGCATTTTCCGCAGAAACCGAAGGTATTTTGGAGTTTGGAATTTGGATTTTGGATTTCCAACGCCGGCGGCTCCGGCGAGCTAAGCTGGGGGTTTGGCGATTCCCCCGCCAGTGAGGTTTGTGTCTGGATCCTGGCGCTTTGAGATTTCAGCGCCAGCGGCGCGTCGGGCTCGATCTCCGCGCGGGTGAGGATGGCGGCGAGCAGCAGCCAGTTCCCGTGCCGCCGGGAGATCAGCATGGTGTTCTTCCCGACAAACCCCACCCCGGCGCGCTCCGCCCAGCCGCGCTCCAGCACCGGGCCGGTATCCACGTAGTAGCGGTAGTCCGTGCCGCCCACGCCGGCCAGCTCCTCCAGCACCCGGCCGGCCGCCACGAGGGCGGGCTTCATCGTGTCGTGGTAGTCCGAATACTGCGCGTACCGCGCCCAATTGGGATTTTGGAATTTGGATTTTGGAGTTTGGATTGAAACCTCCGGCATCACCAGCTCGGCGCCAAACTTCTGCCCTCCATCCTCTGACTTCTGACCTCTGACCTCTGATCTCTGGCCTCTGGCTTCCGGCCTCTGGCTTCTGCCTTCCGGCCCCTGACCTCCGGCCCAGTAATTCACCCCGAGCGCGATCACCGTGCGCACGCCGGGCAGCACGCGCTCCGCGTCCACCCGCTTCTCCGCCGTGCGCCCGAGCCAGGCCATATCGGCCTGGTGGCCCGCGTCCAGCCAGGGGCGCAGGCGCTGATTCACGCCGGCCGCGGCGGACGCGAACCGCACATCGTCAAATCCGAGCGCCTGCAGCCGCGCGCGCAAAGCCTCGCGATCCACCGTCATGCGCCCGCTGCCGCGACCCGCGGCCGGTCCCCCGCCTCGCGGCGATAAGCCCGCAGCACGTGTTGGACGACATCACCGAGGGTCCGGCCGTCGGTGAGGATGATCGTGCCAGCGCGGTTGTAAATCGGCTCGCGCTGGGCGTAGAGGGTGCGGATGCGTTCCATCGGGTCGGACACATCCAGCAGCGGTCGGTGACGGTTGGCCGACGTCCGCCGCAGGATGGTATCAAGCGAGGCATGCAGGCAGATGACCACGCCCTTGGTCTTGAGCAGCTCCAGCATGCCAGGGGGGATGATGAGCCCGCCCCCGCAGGCGACGACCTGCCGCTCCGGCGGGTGGCCGTTTTCGATGAATTGCCGTTCCAAAACGCGGAACGCCGCCTCGCTCTCATCGGCGAAAATCTGCGGAATCGTCTTTTTCTGCCGCCGCTCGATCTCATGGTCGCTGTCGAGCAGGTCAAAGCCCAGCCGCAGGGCCACGGTGCGGCCAACGGTCGTCTTGCCCGTGCCCATGAATCCCACCAGATAAAGGTTGGCCTGCGGTTTTGGCATCTGCCCCATCCTCATGGCGGCGCGACCCGGGAATTGCCAGAACTGAAAACCGCCGGCTGCGGGCGCGAGGAGCATGCGCCGGCCATCCCGCGGCCGTTTTCCGTTATGGGGACGCGACGCCCTCGTCGCGTTTAAGCCTTGGAGAATTCCACCCGCCCGAATCCGGGGCGGGGGCGCCCCGGCCCCAATCATAAGCCCGGCCCCATCGCCGCAATCGCCGCCCATCCGGCATCCCCTAAGCTTTAGGCTGTCCGTCACCGCCCATCCCGCCCATCGTCCACCCGTCCCGCATGAAGCTCCGCGTCTCCCATTTCACCCATTACGCCTACAGCGAACCCGTCTCCTTTTCCCCGCACCTGATCTACCTGCGCCCGCGCGAAACGCCCCAGCAGCGCCTCCACACCTTCAGCCTGAACATCTCGCCGACCGCCAAGGTTTATCCAATCCGCGATGCCCATGACAACACGCTCTCCTGGGCGCACTTCCCGGAGGCGGCGCGTGAACTCATGATCCACGCGGCATTCGAGGTCGAAAGCCTGGTGAGCAACCCGTTCGACTTTATCCTCGAAACCGCCGCTATCCGGTTTCCGTTTACCTACCGGCCCGCAGACCATTTTGCGCTCGCGCCCTACCTTGCGCCGCCTTTCGCGGAGACCCGCACCGCCCTCAGCCGGTGGCTCGACGAGCATTTCGCGAACCGCCCCACGGAAACGGTGCCCATGATCACCGCGCTCAACCAACTGATCTTTGCGACGCTTCGCTATCAGCGCCGCGAAGAACACGGCATCCAGCCCTCCGCCGTCACCCTCCAGCTCGGCTCGGGCTCCTGCCGCGACTTCGCCGTGCTGCTCGCCGAATTCTGCCGGATGCTCGGCATCGCCGCCCGTTTCGTCAGCGGCTACCTCTACGCACCACCCGATGACGACCAGCGTTCCTACGGGGCGATGCACGCGTGGACCGAGGTCTTCCTGCCGGGGGCCGGCTGGCGGGCGCTCGACCCCACGCACGGGATCTTCTGCCACGACGCATTCATCCCGGTCGCCCACGCCGCCGAAGCCGAAAGCGTCAACCCCATCCAGGGCCGCCTTTACAGCCCCCATCCCGTTTCCGCCCAGCTCGAAACCACCGTGCTGGTCGAACCCATCAACTGATTCCGTCCATGTCCGCGCCCTATTCCGCACCTGTCTGGGAAAAGATCACCTCCTGCGGCGCCGCCGTCGAGGCCTCGCTCGCGCGCAGCCGCGTGCTGCTCACGATGGGCGGCGAGCCCACCTTCATTCCGCTCGATCCCACCGGGGCGGAATGGAACACCGCCGCGCTCGGCCCGACCAAGCTCGGCTACGCCCGCCGCTTCGCCCGCGAGCTCATCCGCACCGCCTGCCCGGGGGCCGTCGTCCTTGAAACCTCGGGCAAACACTATCCCGGCGAACCGCTCCCGCGCTGGACGCTCCTGGTGCAGTGGCGCGCCGACGGCCAGCCGCTCTGGCGCGACATCACCCGGCTCCGCGGCGACACCACCCCCGGCATCCACACGGTGGCCGACGCCGCCCGCGTCATCCGCGCGCTGGCCCGGAAACTCGCCGTCGCCGAGGCCCTGATCCTGCCGCTCCACGAAAAAGCCGCCCCCGCCGCCGCCATCGGCCACGTGCTGCCGCTCGACCACGACGGCAAGGGCTGGCACAGCGACGACTGGCGTCCCGCCCTCAAGGCCGACTCCGGCGAACTGCTGCCGGGTGACAGCCTGGCGGGCCTGCGACTGCCGCTCGGCCAGCTGGGGGAGAAAAACCTCCGCCGCGCCCTCACCTGCGAGCTCAAGGACGGCGCCGTCACGCTGTTCATTCCCCCGCTGGCCCTGCAACCCTGCATTCTGCTTATCACCGCCATCGAGTCGGTCCTCGAGGAAACCGGGCTGCACGACGTCGTCCTCGCCGGCTACGCGCCGCCGCCCGACCCCGCGCTCCCCACGATCGGCTTCGCCTCCGATCCGGGCGTGCTCGAGGTGAACCTCGCGGTCTGCGCCACCTGGGCCGACTACGACCGGCAGCTGGAGTCGCTTTACGCCGTGGCGAAAAAGACCGGCCTGATCGCGCGCAAGATCCAGTTCAACGGCCGCGAGACGGGCACCGGCGGCGGCGCCCACCTGGTCTTCGGCGGCCCGCAGGGGCTGCTCTCGCCGTTCTTCGCGTTTCCCGCCCTGCTGCCATCCGCCATCCGCTACTTCCAGCACCACCCGGCGCTCAGCTACGCGTTCACCGGCCAGTATCTCGGACCGAGCTCGCAGGCCCCGCGCATCGACGAGTCCACGTTTGAGGCGCTCTACGAGCTGGAAATCGCCTGCGCCGGCGCAGAGCAACTCGGCTCGCCGCAGAACCTGGCGCTGTTCGACCTGCTCTTCCGCGACCTGCTGATGGACCGCTCGGGCAACACCCATCGGGCCGAGCTGAGCGTGGACAAGCTCTGGAATCCCTTTGCGGGTAACGGACGCCTCGGGCTCGTCGAGCTGCGCGCCTTCGAATCACATCCCGACCGACCCGCGCAGTCGGTCACCGCGCTCTTCATCCGGGCGATCTTCACCCGCCTCTGCGCCGACCCGTTCAAGGTGCCGTTCATCCGCTGGAGCGGCGAACTGCACGACCGGTTTTTCCTCCCGGCGTTCGTCTGGCAGGATCTTGCGGCCATCTGCGCGGACCTCAACGCCCACGGTCTGCCGTTCGAGCTGGAATGGCTGCGCCCGCTCTGGGAATTCCGCTTTCCGCCGCTCGGCGAATTCGCGCTGGCCAGCAAGGAGCCTGAGCCCAAGGGTACGATATTCACCGTCAACTTCCGCCAGGCGCTCGAGGCTTGGCCCCTGCTCGGCGAACAGCCCACCGGCACCGGCACCGCCCGCAGCGTCGACGCCAGCATGGACCGCATCGAGGCCTCCGTGAGCGACCCAATCGCGTTGGAAAAGGGACTGCTGCTGGTCAACGGCCTGCCGTGCGAATTCATGCCGGTGAGCGGCACTGCGGCGGGGGCCGCTCCGGCCGCCGCGGCCGGCATCCGCTTCCGCGCCTTCTACCTCACGCCCGCACTGCACCCGCACATCCCCGTGCACGCCCCGCTGCTGCTCGAATGGGTGGACCGGGCCACGTTCACCGTCGTGGCCGCCGCCCGCTGGCATGTCTGGAATCCCGCCGGTGTGCCCTACACCAGCCGGCCAGCCGACTCCGCCGCGGCGCGGACCAGGGCGGCCGAGCGCTGGGAGCCCTGGACCCACACCCTCGGCCAGCCGCGCTTCATCCCGAAGATCGATTTTCCACCCGAAGGCCGGCACACGCTCGACCTCCGCCGCTACTCCGCCCAGGCGCGGTAGAGTCCCGCGTCCGCTTCTTTCTCTTTCGTCTTTATCTTCATCTTTCTCCTCCGGACCCAATCCGCTGCTCCTGACGAAAGAGAAAGATAATGAAGAATGACGAAAGAAAGTTTTGAAGAATCCCGCCGCTCCCGCGGCGGGCTACAAAAGCATGCGTAGCCCGGCTCGGAAGAGCCGGGATCCGACTTCCGGATGCGGAAAACAAAACACCCCGGACGCCACAGGGGGCGGCCGGGGTGCGCAAAAACTGGCTTCGTGATTCGCCGCTTACTTCGCCGCCGGAGCCGTGACCGGGGGGGTCGTGGCGGACACCGGTGCCGCCGGGGGCGGATTGATGTCCAGCAGCTCAACGTCGAACACGAGTGCAGATCCGGGCGGAATCAGGCCGTCGCCCACACCCTGGTCGCCGTAGCCCAGTGCCGGGGGAATGTAGAGTTTGATCTTGCCGCCCTTGTTGATCTTCTGGATGCCCTCGGTCCAGCCGGGGATGACCTGGTTGAGCGGAAACGTCGCCGGCTCACCGTGGTCGGCCGAGCTGTCGAACTTGGCGCCGGTGATGAGCGTGCCGGTGTAGTTGACCTTCACCGTGTCGGTGGGCTTCGGGAAGTCGCCCTGGCCGGGCTGCACGATCTCGTAGAGCAGGCCGCTGGGCAGCGCCACGACGCCCGCCTTTGCCTTGGTCTCGGCGAGGAACTTGTCCGCCGCGGCCTGACCGGCCGCGGCTTTCACCGTGGCGGCGGCGGCCTGCTTTTCCTGGGCCTTGGCCTGCTTCGCCTGCATGAAGGCGGTGAACTGCTCGCCGATCTCCTCTTCCTTGAAGGGGACTTCCTTGCCGGACGCGGCCAGTGTCACACCTTTGATGACGGAGGCGGTCTGCTCGGGCGTCAGCTCGAAGTCGGCCAGGCGGCTGCCAACCAGCCAGCCGAGGGTCTGGAGGATCTGGTCCTCGGTGTAAACTTTGGCGGGAACGGCCGGGGCCGCGGCGGCGGCGGGAGCGGCGGGAGCGGCCGGTTGGTCGGCGGCGGGCAGCGCGGTGAAGGCGCCCAGCAAAAGCACGGACGCGGGAATCGTGAGGATGGGTTTCATGCGGGGAGGGTTGTGGGTGATGGTTTGCAGCGCAGCGTTGTCGCCCCGCCGAAAGGGTGCCGAACCTGCCGGACCCCGGCAGGAATGCAAACACTTACTCGCTCCTTGTGTCCGCCCCCCAGCAGCCTCTAGGTTGGGGTTGACAGACATTTTGCAACGGACCGGTAGGGACGGCTCTCCGAGCCGTCCGCGGACGCCACGGAGTGGCGTTCCTACCCCAACTCAACGAACCCTACCCGCTCCCGGTTTTGCCCCCTCACCCCACCATGCCCACCGAACCCTTTTGGACCAGCCAGGACGGCCAGATCCTGAGCGTGAAAAACAAGGACGAGCGCACCGTCGCGCTCACGCTCGCCTTCTGGCCGCGCCACCCCGAGGAGTTTGAGTTTCTCCAGTCCCGCCTCGCCGACCTCAAGTTCACCGAGCGCAGCTCCCTCGCCCGCATCGGCATCGAGATGCTCCTTCAGGGGCCGCCCGTCGTCGACGGCCACCGGCTGGTTCTCACCGCCGACGCCTTCCTGTTCGACCCGAGCTTCCCCAACGCCGCCTTCTGGAAAAAGCTCCTCCGTCTCGGCGCGCCCGTGGGCCGGCTCTTTTTCGCCCCGCCCGCCGCCAAGCTCACCACCGCCGAGATCTGGGACGCCCTCAAGGCCAACCGTCTCAAGCTCCCCAACACCATCAGCATCGACCGCCTCGGCCGCGTCTACCTCACCCCGCACCAGGTCAGCTACACCCTCAGCGCCAAGCTTTCGCGGCTCAACTTCGAGCACATCGTCAGCGGCCACGCCGGCCGCGGCTTCCTCGACAAGGTCCAGGTGCGCCACGACGCCACCCCGCTGACCGTCCCGCCCCGCTCCGGCCTCCTCACCAGCTGCTCGATGTATCTGAAGGAGCACTACGTCGTCCTCAACCAGGGCGAGGGCAACTTCGGCATCCACACCAGCGCCGTCCTGCTCGACCCGATCAAGACCTTCGGCACGAATGTCATGCTCGAGATCTACAACCCCGGCGACCAGCCCATCGTCAACCCGCTCGTCTCCGTCGAGATCTTCCGCGCCCCCGTCGTCACCGACCCCGAGGTCAAGACCCTGGCCAAAAAACGCCAGCGCCTGCTCGCCACCGCCACCGGACTCTACAAGTGCCTCGACGAGCGCCCCGCCCGCGAGGCCGCCGAGGCCCGCCCGCGCACCCGCATCACCGTCAAGGGCCAGAGTGCCACGATGGAAAACCGCGCCGTCCTCATCCGCGCCACCGAGGACCTCCAGAAGCTCGTCGAGTCCGACACCTGCCCCGTCGGCAACCGCACCCTCATCCAGGCCCTCGACGCCGCCCCGCCCGATGCCGATACGCTGGTCATCGACTATTTTCCCGACCTGCTTGAGCTCATCGAGCTGCTCACCCGCGTCGGCGAGGTGAAGCTCAAGCGCATCATTTTCCGCCACGCTTCGCGCACACATGGCTACTTTCTCTCGAGCAACGCCCACGCCCGCCTCGATACGTTTTCCGCCATCGGCATCCAGATCTGCTGGTACGACGAAAACACCCACGAGCTCTACTCGCACACCTACAAGAAGGACCACGGCTTCTTCGTCCGCGAGGAGCTAGCCCGCAAGTTCCAGGAGACCACCATCCTCGCCTTCTACGGCTCGGCTGTCGGGCTCGACCAGGCCGACACCGACCGCATTTCCTCCCTCGTGGACAAGCTCGCGCAGTTCATCGGCCCCAACCTCGGCGTGCTCACGGGCGGTGGGGGCGGCGTGATGCGGCTGGCGACCGACCAGGCCCGCGGCAAGGGCGCCCTCACCGGCGCCTGTTTCCTCGAACTCGAGGCGCAGCCCCCCGAACTCGGCGTGGACTTTTTCAACACCTTCCAGGAATCGTCGCGCCACTTCCGGCAGAAGTGGTTTGAAGCGGCGGATTTTTGCATCTTCAACGTCGGCGGCGTCGGCACCCTCGAGGAGATCGGCATCGAGTTGTGCAACCTCAAGCTCGGCATCCGACCGCGCGTGCCGTACGTGTTCTTCAACGCCAAGTTCTGGGGCGATCTCCGCCGGCAGATTCGCGAGATGATCCGCACCAAGCGCGCCCCGGCCTGGATGGCCGACTACATCCTCTTCACCGACGACCCCGACGAGGTCGTCGCCTTCTACCGCAAGAAGCTCCAGGTGCTGTGAAGTTGGGCTGGCCGGACCGGAGTGGCCCGCGAAACACGCGAATCAGACGAATTCGGATCCGAAAGTAGCGCAGGCTTCCTTGCCTGTTCCGAATATTCAGATGATGATCTTTAGAGTGCCGTCTGACTGCCGCCCGGGTCGCTATTGTAGGGCCTCACCTCGCGTGAGGTCTGGCTGTCTTTCCCCGCCCAAGGCTCGACGCAAGGTCGAGCCCTCCGGCATGCAAGCGAGGCCTTCGCCCTCCGTTTCCCAATTCGCGGCATTCGCGTAATTCGCGGGGAAAATGGTCGGCCCGGCCCGCCGCCGTCCGACGCCTCATGCCTCGTAGTTCACCCCGAGCTCCTCGGGGATGATCGGGCGGAATGGTTGCTCGAGATCCGACACGTCATACTTCAGGTAGCTCTCCAGCAGCATCCCGTAGTAAAGCGCGGTGAAACCCCAGAACTGCGTCTGCCCGAGTCCGGAGCCGTCCTCCGCGTTGTAATACTCCCGCAGCCCCGGGTTCTTCACCACCGCCATCGTGAACAGGCGGGACGCGAGCTCCCGGGCGGCGTCATTGTAGCCGTAGTGCCGCAGGCCCTGGAAGATCATGTAGTTCGTCGGCGCCCAGGTGGAACCGCGCCAGTTGCACTCATTGGAGCCATTGGGCAGCCGCTTGGTCCCCTGATAGTAGTCGGGCTCGGTCTTGGCGTAGCTGGCGACAGGATACGCCAGCCAGAACTCGTTCTCGTTGAGCAGCCGCTCGGTGATCGTGCGCTTGGCGCGCTCCGGCGTCGCGGCCCCGCAGAACAGCGGCATGAAGCAGGTCGCGGATTTCACCCGGACCAGCGCCTTGGTCTTCTCGCTCCGGTCGTAATAGATGCCGTCCTTCTCGTCCCAGCAGAGGTCGTTGATGAGCTGGCACACCTTGTCCGCGTGGGCGGTGAAGCTCTTGCGGTCCTCCGCCTCGCCGAGCTGACCGGCGATCACGGCCATGGCGCGGAGTTCGCGCACGAGGTAGCTCGCAAGGTCCACGCCCTCGACCTCAAACGCGCCGATCTGGCCGGCGCGGCTCCACTGGTTGTCGGTGCCAGCAGCATCGGCGGAATTCCAGGTGGGCAGACCGTTGCCGTCGCCGTCGTAGCTGAACCACTTCTCAACGTATTTTTTCAGCCGGTTGTAGTAGCTGCCGTTCTCCGGCACGGTCGCGGTTTCCGGCGAGGTCTTCAGCCACGCGTAGTTGTCTTTGTCTTGTTTGGCTCCGAGCACGACGAGCTGGGCGAGGAACGGTTTGAAGTGCTGGCGGTCGCGCTGCTTGTTGAGCGAACGGTTGATGTAGCCGTCGGCCTGCTGGCGGCTGAGGAACAGCTTGAGGTTGGTGTAGCAATACGGGAAAACGCCGAAATAGCCGAGGTAGAGATTTTCGAAATACAGGTCCCAGTCATAGAATTCGGTGTACGGGTAGCCGGTGAGAAAGTTGCCCCCGGCGTTGGCGACGCCGCGGATGGTTTTGAGACCCTTGAGCTTGATGTCCGCATTGGTCTTCCGGAGCCGCGTGAGGAGTTCAGCCGCCTGGGCCGGTCCGATGGCCTTGAGAAAGTCGGCGGTCGCGGGTGATTTCGGCGTGAAGGCCGGAGCCGCCGGCGCGGGCGGTGCATCGGGAGCTGCGGGCGGGGTCTGGCCCAGGCCGAGACGGGAAGTGGCGACGAGACCGGCGAATGAGGCGGAGGCGGAAAGAAAATCGCGGCGGCTGAGGGGCATGGTTGACTCCTGCTTGGGGTTTGGGGTGACGCCAGCCGGCGGGGCCGGTCCGGCGGGGGGCGGGTTTTGGAAGCCCCTCACCGCATCCAAATTTGCCGAAACTTCAAGCCGAAGAAGCATGCAACCCGGGGCAAGCCCCGGGGCATTTAAGATCCACTGTAGCCGGGGTCGCTGACCCCGGGGATCGAAGTTCGGAATTCCAAAGCCCCGGGGTCAGCCGCCGAGGCTGCCGCACTCGTCGCGACCCCGGCTACAACCAAGCCGAAGCCAGGTTCGGGGTATCGGACCCATTGCGAATGAAAAACCAGCTCGAACGACCCAACCAACCCAGCTCTCTTTCCGAATGAGATCGATGCCAGGACGGAAACGTCTGATTGGTTCAATTCCCAAAGGTCACCGTGCGCGCCCCGGCGATGCCGCTGGCGGTGATGGGCTGGCCTTGCACCAGAACGACGGGGTAGGTTTCGTTGGCGACGGTCTGCATTGGTCGGACGTATTGCGAGGAATTGGTTCCCATGAGGACCGTGGTGGCAACGGAACTGTATCCGTAGTCCTTGAAATATTGATCAGCACCGGTGGAAAGCACTTCCAGCCGGCTCAGGACCGCCTTGTCTTGGGCTTAGGCGCGCACACGGGTGAGCGCCCGATACTTGGGCCACGCCAGCGCCACCAGCACGCCGACGACGAGGACGGTGAGCATGATCGCGAAGCGGCCGGGCGTAATCGATGGTTTGACAGGCATGGGGGGCACTCCGGCGAACAACGGATTGGGGAGAGCAGAGCCGTGCCCGGCTCGGCGCGCAAGCGTGGAGGTGTGTGGACACGAAAAAGCGGCCTCCGTTTCGGGAGGCCGCTGGGGGTTTTCGAACGGCGGGGAGGCAGGGAGGACCAATCCCATGGGCAGGATGCCCATGCTACGTCGCAGAATCGCCGCCCTCAGGCCTACTGCTGCGGGTAGATCAAAATGCGATCGTGGACAAGGAGGATGAGGTCGTCCTTGCCGTCGCCCGTCACGTCGGCGATGAGCGATTCGCGCGGTTCGGCCCGGGAGGTCTTGCGGCCCTGATAGTGTTCATCCGCCTCGAAGACCTTGAAGTGGAGCCGGCTGACGAGGGTCTTGTTCGCGGGGTCGCGCGAAAGCACCTCGACCAGATTGAGCGTGGGATCGATGCCGACGATTTCAGGCTGACCGTCGGCGTTGAGGTGCCCGGCGAGAACATCCTCGTACTTCACGTCGGGCAGATCGGACGTGTAGGTCTCAAACGGATGCACGCTGAGGTCGGGGGCGCCAAGGGGCAGCCACCAGAATCGATTCTTCCCAAGCAGAAAGATCTCGGGACCGGCCCCCGCGCGGCCGGGGCGCGCCTCGGTGCCGACGACGTCAATCTTGCCAGCCGGTGTGACCTCGGCGACCTCGTAAACGCCCTGCGCGTCCGCCTGGAGCCGTTGGAACTGTTCGCCCTTGCGGTCGTAGAGCAGCACTCCGGGACGGTGGGCACCCGGGGCGGGCGGAAGCACAAAGGCGGCGTCCACCTCGGCGGACGGGTCGCGGGCGTTAAACTGGTCCACGACGACCAGCGCACCGCTGGCATCGAGCTTGAGCGCGCGGGCGAAGCCGCCGGAGCTCACCAGCAACTCGGATTTGCCATCGGCATTGAGGTCGCCCACCGACAGGGCGCCCGCCTCGAGATTGTCGACCAGCCCCTTGCGGAAGGCCGGATTGGCGGCGGCATCGCTGAAGGTGCCGTCGGCGGCCTGCACATAGAGGCGCATGACATCGAGCGGCGTGAAGACCGCGAGGTCGAGCAGACCGTCCTGGTTGGCATCGACAAGACGAATGCTGCGCGGGTCGGTCTTGAGCCCGGTGAGCGGAATGCTCCGGGTGACCTTGGCGGTGCCGTCCGGATTGCGCTGCAGAATAGAGATGGATCGATCGCCCTTGTCCTCCAGCAGCACGACGACGCTGACGTGCTTGTCGCCCCGCAGGTCGCCGGCGGCGACCGCGAGGGGGCGGCCCTTGACCGGCAGCGGCTGCGGATAACCGAGGCGGCCGTCGGCGTTGACCTCGGACACGCCGAGAACCTGTTCCTTGGGGCTGGCGACGAAGAGGTCGGCGTGGCCGTTGCCCTCCCAGTCGCCGGCGGCGAGGCTGCGGGCGTCGGCCAGCGAAGGAAAACGGCGCGCGACCGTGAAGCCGCCATCGGGCTGGCGGAAATAGATGTAAACCTGGGCGCTGTCGGGGTCGCTCACGGCGACATCCTCGCGGCCGTCGCCGTCAAAATCGCCAAAGGCGTAGGCGGCGGCGGTCTTGCCGCCGGGAAAGGGGGTGAAGACGCGTGGGCGCAGGCCGGGCGCAGCCGTTTTGTCCAGCGCAGCGGTCTCGAGGCGGAAAAACTCAAGCTGTCCGGTTCGGTTCGATGCATAGACGAAGCCGGGCGGCCCCTTCGCGGTGGCGGGAGGCAGGATCTGCAGCGTGCTGCTGGCGGACTTGATCGGATAGGACAGTTCGGGACCAAACTGGTGGTTGGCCGACTGGAGTCGCACATGGACAATGTCGCGATCGCCGGTGCTGAGATAGACGAGGTCGGGGCGGCCGTCGCCGTTGAGGTCGCAGATTTCAAGTCCGAAACAATTGTCCTCCGCTAGGGCGTAGCGGTCGGGGGGGCCCAGTTCGCCGTCCTTCTGCTGGAGGAACACGGCGAGTTCCTTCTGGCCGATCATCACGAGATCGTTGCGGCCGTCCCCGTCGAGGTCGGCAATGCGCAGGCCGGAAAGATACTGGATGGGAGCGGGGGCGCCGGGGACCTTCTTCTCCAGCCAGGTGCCGTCGGCCTGCTGGTAGCGGATCGTCAGGTTCTCCGGATCGCCGGTGTAGACGAGGTCGGGCCGGCCGTCGCCGTTGAGGTCGCCGACTGCGAGCTCGAACATGGTGATGCCGGTGGTCACGCTCACGCGGCGGAAGCGGGCGTCCTCGACGACCGGTTCCCAGCGGTTGGGCCGGTCGGACTTGAGGTCGGGGCGCGGCACACCGGGCTTGAGCTGGTAAAGCAGGTCGATGGTCGCGTGGTCGTTGTTGATAACGGCCAGATCGGTGAGACCGTCGCGGTCGAGATCCGCGGCCTGGAGGGAGCGGATGTTCCAGTCGAGCTTGACGACCGCGGGGCCGCCGAGGACGACGTCGGCGGGCGCGGCGGCCAACAGCCGTGCGCCGGGGGCGGCGAGCAGGCCGGCGAGCAGCAGGAGGCGGAGACTGGTCATCACGGGGCCGGGTTGGAGAGGCGGATCACGCTAAACAGGCTGTGGGAGTCCTTGAGCGTATAGCTGGAGGCCAGTCCCCAGTAGCGCGCAATGTGTTCCGCGTCGGGCTTGGCCGAAGCGTCAAACACCGCGCCGGCGGGGCTGTCGCTCCCGGCCGGCCCCACGGGCGGGAGAGGCAGCTTGGTCAGGAATTCAAACAGGGATCCCACCAGTTGGTGCAGGTCCTGCACTTGGACAACACAGGCCGTTTCCGGAGCGTCGGCGAGGGCCGTCCGGATATCCTTGCGGTCCCAGAAGGAATCATGCTTGCCGTCCATGCCCTGCAGGGCGTTTTCCACCGTCGCGGGCGAGCCGATGCCCAGCAGGAAGAAGTGATTGGCGACCGCATAGGTGTAGCCGCGGACGCCCTTGGCTTCCGGCGGGGGCGTGAAAGAGTAGAGCGTGTTACCCAGGTATTCGCGTTTCACCAAAATTTGCTCCGCCTGCGGCCCCAGCAGGCCTTTCAAAGCGTCGAGCGCCTTGGTGAAAGCCTCGGGATTTTCGATGGAGACGGCGATCAGCTGGTCTAGCTCGGCGAAAGAGGGCGCCTGGTCGGGCGAGGTGCCGGGCGGGAGGGCGTAACCGGAGACAAACTCGGTGCCGAGGCTGCCAATGAGGTCCCGTTTCAGGTCGATCCCCAGCTGTTGATTCAATTGGGCCAGCTGGGCCTGGACAAAGCCCGAGGCCGGGGGACTGGCATCGGCCAGCAACTGCTCCAGCGCCGCATAGGCGGCGCGAAGATCGAAGGCGCCAGTGCCGGCGCCGATCCATTTGGCGGGAATCCAGGCCGGACGGGGCGCGGCCCCGGGCCCGTAGGCGAGCAGACGGACCAGGCCCTTTTCCTCGCCGTAATCGAAACTGGAGGTCAGCCGGACCCCGCTGTCGCCAAACTCAGCGGTGAAACAGGCATCATGCATGATGTCGAATCCGAGGGTGGCGAGGAGGGTCTTGGGGTTGACCGGACCGCCTTCCTGTCCGGCAGTGGCTTTTTGCAGTGCGGCGTCGAGCACGGGATAGAGCGCCTGCAGGTCGACATAACCGATGAGATGGGATGAACCCGCGCGTTTCTGGGCCCGCAGGTAATTTTCGCTGCGCCCGAGGGCGTTGGACAGGCCGCCCTTGTGGATGGCGTCGATGGCCGCGCAAACCCGGTCCTTGTTCGGGCTGAGCAGCCAGATGCCCTGGCACATGGCCGTCACCGACGGCATGCCCGGCTTGGCCCCTTCCTTGGGCGAAGGCGGCAATTCCGAATGCACGAGCACCCCGGCATAGTTGGTGGTTTCGACGCGCAGGCCCTCGGTTTTCGCAGCGGCGTCGGTGGCAAGCTTTTCAACCACGGCGGCGTTGTCGCCCAGTTCGACGGCGATGAAAAAGGGCGGATCCTCGGGCTCCCGGCCACCGGCGAGATCGGCAAAAAACGAGGTCGGCACGGCCAGGATGGCCCCGCCCTTGGCCAACGCGAGCAGCTCGCGGACCGTCTTGCCCGTGGCGGCCTTGGCCTGGTCGTCCCACGTGTCGATCTTCATGCCGGCCCGGAGCGGACCGAAGAACTTGACAACTTGCTCGTCGTTCCAGGTGCGGGCGAACGGGCTGACGTCCCAGCCGCGGACGAGCGCGGGAGCGTCGGGTACGACGAGGGCGAAGGCGGTCTGGTCATCGACGAGGTCGGTGAGGGCCGGATTGGCCGCGGCAGCGCGCCCCGGCGTGAGGGTGGCGGCGAGGAGTGCCAGGAGTCCGGCGGAGGCGAGCAGGTGGCGGAGTTTCATAGGATTGGGTTTCAGCAAGACTACACCCGCCGACGGGGACAATGGCACATCCCGGGACACGTGGTGGAGTTTAGAAGAGTGGGTTGCAGTTCCCCTGGAAGAGGCACCGGGGACCGGTCCGGGTGACAGGAAAGAATCAGGGCGGGGCGACCGAACGTCCGGCGGCGGGTTGCCCCGCGGCCGCAGTGGCGGTGGCCGCGACCGGCTGCGGCGGCGAGAGGTAGCGGTAGCCGGCGTTGGGATTGCGCGGATCGAAGGCAAACGCGTCGCGGTTGCGCAGAAAATTCTTCAGCACCACGGTGGGGATGGCAAAGTTGACGCCCTCGATGCCAACCTGCATGGCCTTCATATTGTTCACCCCGACGACCTCGCCGCGCAGGTTGAAGAGCGGACCGCCTGAATTGCCGGGGTTGATCTGGGTCGTGGTCTGGATGTAGAGCTGTCCGTCAAGGGGGCGGTTGTGCGAGCTGATGATGCCCTGCGACACCGTGCGGTCGAGGCCGAGCGGACTGCCGATGGCGAACACCGTCTGGCCGTCGGTGATGTCGTTGGCGTCGCCCAGCGGAACAGTCGGAAAAACCGCGCCGCCGGCGTCCTCGATCTTCAGCAGCGCGAGGTCGAGCCGGGCGTCGAGGGCGACAATGCGGACCTTGTTGAACTGCACCTTCTCCAGCTCGGTCGCGCCACGCCGGAACTGGGTGACGGTGAGGTTGTATTCGCCCGACACCACGTGTTCGTTGGTGATGACGTAACCCGAGGACTGGATGAAGAAGCCCGAGCCCAGCCCCACGGGCGTGCGCACCTGCACGACGGCCTCGGCCACGCGGTCGACATTCTCCTTCACGGAAAGCACGGTGGGGTTGGTGGCAACATGATACAGGTCGTCACCCGCCTCGGCGGCCGCCGGCGCTGCTCCCTCGGCGGTGATTTTTTCAATCTCGTCCCGCGGGACCGTGACGACCGTGAAGCCGAGATCGACCACGATGCGGTCGGCCTTTTCGGTGAGGATGTCACCGCGCAGGCTGCTGCCGCTTTTCAGCTGGACCGTGCTGAGGGCGAAGGCCGGCGCGCCGACGGCGAGCCCAAGCAGGGCGCACAGTGGACGGGAGGCGGGCGGAAGCCGGCGGAAAAGTCGCAACACGCGGAGAATCATGCCAGTTTTCCGCGCCGGCGCAAAGCCCATAATTGCCGGGCCTGGACGATGGTCTCGGCCAGCACCGCCGGTGTCAGCGCCTGCTTGGGGTCGTCGCCGATGCCCTGGCTTGGGCGCACATGCGCCTCGATGCACAGCCCGTCCGCCCCGTAGGCGACGGCGGCGAGCGCACAGGCCGGGACGTAGGCGGCCTTGCCGACGGAATGCGAAGGGTCGACCACGACGGGCGCCCAGGTGCGCTCCTTGAGCAGCGGCGTGATGCACTCATCAGGGTGGTTGCGGTAGCCGTCGGGCGCGGGCGAGGTGCCGCGTGGGCAGAGCAAAACATTGGGGTTGCCGAAGCTCACGATGTATTCGGCGGCGGCGATGAACTCGTTGAGCGGGCCCATGTGCAGGCTGCGCTTGAGCAGGACGGCGGTGTCGCGGCCGGCGACGGCGCGGCCGATGGCGCTGAGCAGGGAATAGTTCAGGGCGTTGCGGGCCCCGACCTGGAGCAGATGGACGCCGGCGTCGAGGGCGAGCCGGAGCTGGGTCTCATCCATCACCTCGGCGTCGACCGGCAGTCCGGTGCGCCGGTGCGCCTCCATCAGGATGTCGAGCGACTTGGTGTCGCCCTGGAAAGTGTAGGGATTGGTGCGCGGCTTCCACACGCCGCCGCGCAGGACCTGGGCGCCGGCGGCCTTGACGGCGTCGGCGGTCTCGTAAAACGCGCCCGGGTTCTTCGGGTCGATGGTGCACTGGCCGGCGATGACCAGCAACTCGGTGCCGAGCGTCACCCCGCCCAGCGTGATGCGGTGGCTGGCGAGATCGGAGCGGCGGTCCATCAGCTTGTGCGGGGACTGGATGCGGTCCACCCGGTCGATGTAGTCGAGGCCCTCGAGGCGGCTGATCATCAGTTCGTCGCGTTCGTCACCCACGATGGCGTAGATGCTGCGCACGGCGCCGACGATGGGCTGGAGCCGGCAGCCGAACTCGGCGACAATGGCGGTGACCTCGGCCAGCTGTTCCGGCGCGAGGCGGTTGGACTTGGGCAGGATCATGGGAAACGGGCGCAGACTAGCCGCCCGCGCTCCGCAGGGACAGGCAGAAGTGGCGCCGGTGCCGGAAAAAGTGGTTGTCGGCGGGGTCGGAATGCGGAGCAATGATCCCGTCCAAAGTCCCTTGGCCCGCGTCGTGCACTTCAGCTCCTTTGGTGCTGGCCGACGACTGCAGGAAGGACAGCGACCGGCCGGGGCCCGCAGCCGCCGCCATGAGCCGCAGATCGGTTCGCCACTACAGCGTCTTCAGCTGGGCGGCGAGGTCCTTCGCGGTCCCCTTGCCGGCGGCCTTTTCCCCGGGCCGCGTCGCGATCTCCTCGGCCAGTTTGATCGCGTTATCCACCGCGGAGCGGAACGCGGTCTCCAGCTCCGGTGCCGCCCCGTCTTTCGCCGCCGCCAGCGCCTTGGCCGCATTATCGATTTTGTTCAGGTCGGCCTTGAAGCCGCCGTGGGCATTGACCCAGGCCGTCTCGCTCTGGCGAATGGAAGCGACCAGCGCCAGGGCGGCGGCCGCCTTTTCCGGTCCGCCAGCCGCCGCTGGTTTCGCGCTCCCCGCCGGGGGGACGGCGTTTTGGAGCTCCTCCAACAGTTTCTGCCAGCGGGCCAGATATTGGGTAAACGGACCGTTCAACCACTTGATGTCAGCGGCAAACTCCTGCTGCTGGGCGGAGGACTGCTTGTCGGTCCTGGCCTGCCTCAGCGAATCCAACCGTTTCTGCTTGGCCGCTTCGGCGGCATCCAGCGCCGCCTTGGCCGAAGCCGGCGAGCTCACCGTGTTGAAGCAGGCCTGGCATTCCTGGTAGATTTCGTCGCGCACTCCACCCTGGGCCGGAAAGTCCTTCTTCAGCGCCGTGAGACGGGCGGCGGTCACATCAGCCGGCGACTGGCCAAGGGCGGCCAGTGGAGCGAGAACAGCCAACAGGAGCAGGAGGCGGGGCAGCATTCCCATCCCATGAAACTGGACCCGCCGGGCGGGGCGGACAAGCCGAAAAACCGATTCGGCCGCCCCGTCAGACGTATTTCATGAACTCCAGCGGCAGCGGAGCCTTGGCCAAAAACCGGTGGGTACGGCCCTGCCAGTCGTAGTCAAAGCTCGTCTCGAGCGAATGTAAAAACAGGCGCCGTTCGCCCGTCGTACGGGTGAAGGTGCGGTTGGCCTCGAAATTGCCGTAGGTGGCGTCGCCCACGATCGACAGGTGGTGTTCCGCGCATTGGACGCGCAACTGGTGGCTGCGCCCCGTTCGCGGAACCAGCTTCAGGAGCGCCAGCGCCTGGGCGCCCCCCCGCCGGCGCAGCACGCTCATCTGCGTCTCCGCCTTCAGTCCGCCCCCCAGCCCGGTGCGGATCTTCCCCCGCTCCTTTTTCACCATGAGCCAGTCCCGCCAGAGTTCCATCGGCCGGGCCGGCTGGCCGAAAACGAGCGCCTGGTAGATCTTGTGAACGTGTTTGCGCTGGAAAAGCTCGCGGACGAACTTCGCCAGCTCCGGCTCGGCCGAGACCATGATCACGCCCGACGTCGCCGAATCCAACCGGTTGAGCAGGTGCAGGCGCACGGGTTCAGCTCCCGCGGCGCCGCCCGGCGACGGCCACTCAAAATACTCCCCCTCCGGCACGTAACGCGCCGTGAGCAGGCTCCGGCCCTCCAGCACGAATTCATTCGGGTGCGACAGCACGCCCGCGGGCTTGCTCAGCGCCCCCAAGCCGTTGGCATCCGAGGTGATGACCGTGACACCGGGGCCGAGCGGCAGACTGGTCCAGAACGGCGGAGAAAGGCTCATGGTTTCAATAGTAGTAGAATTCGAAGGTCATCTCCTGCTCCTGGCCCAGCAGCGCGATCATGTCGTCCGACCATGGACCATAGGGCGAACGCTCGGTGATGGCGCTGACGCACGAATACTGCGACTCGGCACCGCCGGTGGTCGACGTCTTGATGATCGCGGCGATCTCACCCTTGGAGTTCATCCGGAACACCACGGTCACCCGGGTGCCCGGCGCGGGATAGATCGAGCTCTGGATGAGGATCCGATCCCACTGCGCCTGTACACTGTCGATGAAGCGCTGGAGGTATTCGCCATAGCTGCTCCACTTCGCGTCGATCCCGGTGAGGCCGACGTTGGCGGTGCCCACGCGGTTTTCGCGCAACGGCGTCGGCCGCGCCTGGGTTTTGATCGTGGCGGCGCTCGGCCGCGGCAACGGATGCTGCGGGTCGATCCGGATCGAGGGCGACCAAATCGGAAAGTTGTCCGTTGAGGTTGCGCCGGGCACCCCTTCAACCCGTTCGGAACCGGGAACCGAATGCGGGACCAGCGGGGCGGCGTTCGTGCCGAGACCCTCGGGAGTCTCGCCCTGGTTCTTCGCGGTGCCGGGGAGCGGAGCCTCGGCCGCGCGGGGGGGCGGCTGGCTGTCCGGCGGCACGGGCTGCGCCGGGGGGGCGGGCGCGGCGGCGGGTAGCGCCCGCGGTTCGACGAGCTGGCCGCTGACAATGGCGGTGTCCGGCTTGTCCGGCTCACCCGTGATAGCGGGCCGGTCACTCTTGCCGTCGGGCGTGGGTTTTTCCTGCGCCACCTGCTGGTTCTGAGCTGCGACGTTGTTGGTTTTGTCCGGCACGTTGTCGGGTGCGTTCGGATTGGTTTCGACGAACCTCGGCTTGGGCGGGACCGGCGGGGCGGGTTCCGGGGGCGCCAGCTGAACGTCGAAGCTGTTTGCCTCGGTGCCGGAGTTGCCGGGGTTGGTGAGCGTCAGGTCGCGCAACCGCAACTGCGGCAGCAGGAAGATCAGCAACAGGTGTACCAGGATCGTGCCGACCACGCCGATCTGCACGGCCCGGGCCTCCGGACTGCTGTGGCGCAGACGCGCCCACACGGTGGGACGGCGGGAGCGGCGGGGCGACGGAGCCGGAGGGGGAGTCATGGATGCGTTGGACAAGCTTCAAAGCAGACCGCAGCGAGTCAAAATATGTTTCACGGTTTCAACCGGGAGACCGACAATATTGGTGAACGACCCGGTGTACCCCGCCACGATCAGATCGCCGTGTTCCTGGATCGCATAGCCGCCGGCCTTGTCGAGGGTGTCCACCCGCGCGAGGTAGGCTTCGATCCGGGCCTCGTCGAGCAGATGAAATGTCACCTCGCTGGAGACGCCCTCGTCGATCGCCAGACCCGCCTCCGTCCGCCGCAGCGCCAGGCCGGTGAACACCGTGTGGGTGCGTCCGCTCAGCCGCCGCAGCATCGCCCGGGCCTCGGTGGCGTCGCGGGGCTTGTTGAGCGCCGTGCCGTCGATGAATACCGTCGTGTCGGCCCCGAGCACGAGCGCCTCCGGCCGGCGCGCCGCCACCCAGTCGGCTTTCAGGGCCGCATTGTGCGCAACCATCACGCGCGGATCGGTCGCCGGGTGCTCATGCTCCACGATCCGCGCCACCACCACCTCAAACTCCACGCCGAGACCGGCCAGCAGTTCGCGGCGGCGGGGCGAGGCGGAGGCAAGGATGAGGGGCGGACGGGCCATGCCACAGGACAGCCGGCGTAGGCGTCTCGCGCAAGCGCCGGTTGCGGGCCGTTCGCCGCCAACTTCCCCAGCTGGCCCGCCGCCTGCTTTCCGCCCCGCATGGCGGCCGCCCAACCGCGGCCGCCACCGCGCCGCGTTGCGCATTGTCAGCCGGCCCAAAGCCCTCCACCTTGCCGTCCCAGCTCCCACCATGCGCATCGGCCTCGCCCAAATCAACACCACCGTCGGCGACCTCGCCGGCAACCGCCGTCTCATCCTCGACGCCTACGCCGCCCTGGTCGCCCAGGGTGCCGAGCTCGTTGTGTTTCCCGAACTCGCCGTCTGCGGCTATCCGCCGCGGGACCTGCTGTTCAAGCAGCGCTTCGTGCCTGATGTGGAGGAGAGCCTCGCCGCCATCGCCGCCGCCGTCGGCGAAGTCCCCGCGCTGGTCGGCACCGTCGCCGCCAACCCGACCCCGGACGGCCGCCGGTTTTTCAACGCCGCGGCCCTCTGTCACCGCGGCGCCGTCACCCACTACGCGCACAAGTGCCTCCTGCCGACCTACGACGTCTTCGACGAGGACCGCTACTTCGAGCCCGCCACCCTTTCCACCGTCCTGGAACTCGGCGGCCGCAAGGTCGGCGTCACCATCTGCGAGGACGTCTGGACCAACCCCGCGCTGAGCTCGTCCCACCTGCACCATTTTGATCCGGTCGAATGGCTCTCGCGCCAGGAGGTCGACCTGATGGTCAATCTCTCCGCCAGCCCGTGGCAGCACGGCAAGGGTCACCTGCGCCAGCAGCTGATGACCGACGCCGCCCGCGTGCTCGGCTGCCCGGTGGTGTATGTCAACGCCATCGGCGGCAACGACGAGCTCGTCTTCGACGGCCGCAGCTTGGTGGTGGATCCCCGCGGCGGCCTGATCGCCGAGCTCGCGGCCTTCAGCGTGGCGCTCCGGGTTGTGGAGGTCCCGGACAAAGCCCCGCCCCCTCCCGCCGCCGGCGCGGCCCCGGCCAAAGCCGCCCCCCGGCCGGCCGCCCCGCCGGTCCGGCAGGTCGAAAAGACCGCGGCACCGGCCCCGGAGGCCGAGATTCACGCCGCCCTCGTCCTCGGCCTGCGCGACTACGCACACAAATCCGGTTTTCAGCAGGCGCTGGTCGCGCTTTCCGGCGGCATCGACTCCGCGGTCGTCGCCGTGATCGCCGCCGAGGCCCTCGGGCCGGGGAACGTCATTGGCGTCTCCCTGCCCTCGGCGATCTCGTCGTCCCACTCAAAGGACGATGCCCGCGCCCTGGCCCAGAATCTCGGCCTTCGCTTCGAGACCATGGGCATCGACGAGGTCGTGACGGCGAGTGAGGGGGCGCTCGGTCCCCTCTTCACCACCCGCCCGCGCGATGTCACCGAGGAAAACCTCCAGGCCCGCGTCCGCGGTGTCCTGATGATGGCGCTCTCAAACAAGTTTGGCGCGCTCCTCCTCACCACGGGCAACAAAAGCGAGGTCGCGGTCGGCTACTGCACGCTCTACGGCGACATGTGCGGCGGGCTCGCGGTCATCAGCGACGTGTTCAAGACCCAGGTCTACGCCCTCGCCCGCTGGATCAACCGCGACCGCGAGGTCATCCCCGCGCGCAGCCTCGCGAAGGCGCCGAGCGCCGAACTGCGGCCCGGTCAGCTCGATCAGGACAGCCTCCCGCCTTACGACGTGCTCGACGCCATCCTGAAGGGCTACGTTGAGGAGGGCCTCGCGCGCCGCGACCTCGTCGCCCAGGGTTTCGCCGAGGCGGTGGTCAACGACGTGGCGGAGAAGGTCGACCGCAGCGAATACAAGCGCAAGCAGGCCGCCCCCGGCCTGAAACTCACCCCGCTCGCCTTCGGCGTCGGCCGCCGTATCCCGATTGTGCAAAAATACACCGGGTGACCACCTTCCCGGGACGCGGCCCGGAGGGGCGAGATTTTGATGGTGCGCCGGGGCGGGAACCGCCTACGGTTCCGGCCCATGGCTGAACGCAACATTGTCACTTTTCACTACACGCTCCGCGATCCGGCGGGGACCCTGCTCGACTCCTCGGCGGGCGGGGCGCCCATCGCCTATCTCGAGGGCGCGGGGCAGATCATCGACGGGCTCGACGAGGCGCTGCGGGGCCTGCCCGGCGGAGCGAAGCGGCGCGTCGAGGTGGCGGCGGCGCGGGCCTATGGGCTGCGCGACGAAAGCCAGGTGCAGCGCGTTCCGCGGTCGGTGCTGCCGGTCGACGGCGAGTTGACGGTGGGCATGCAGTTTCAGGCGGGGGCGGACCGGCACGCGCCGGTGGTGACCGTCGTGGCCTTGGAGGGTGAGGCCGTCGTGCTCGACGCCAACCACCCTCTGGCGGGCGTGGACCTGACGTTTGATGTCGAGATCGTCGCCGTGCGGCCCGCGACGCCGGGGGAGCTGCAGCCCCCGCCCAAGTCGTGCGGCGAAGGCTGCGGCTGCAGTTGAGGCAAAAATGATTTTGAACCGCGAACGGACGCGAAGAGACGCGAATGGACAGACCGGAATGCGGGGCTACTTGAGGTTGAAAATCCGAATTCGCGTTCATTCGCGTTCATTCGCGGTTAAGAATCTGCTTCCGTGGTTCCCGAGTATTGTGGTTTTCTAGCCCCATGAAAATCCTCGGCATCGACATCGGCGGTTCGGCGATCAAAGGCGCGCCGGTGGACACTACCACCGGCGAGCTCCTCGCCGAACGGCACCGCATCGAAACGCCCGGGCTCCTCACCCCGGCGCAGATGGCGCGCACAGTGGCGGCGCTGGCGGCCCATTTCGCGTGGAAGGGACCGATCGGCGTGGGTTTTCCCGGGGTGGTGCGTAAGCACACCCAGGTGCTGGCGGTGGGCAATCTGCACCCGCGTTTCGTCGGCTGCGATGTGGGCCGGTTGTTCCGGACGGCGACGCGCTGTCCGGTGTGGGTGATCAACGATGCGGACGCCGCCGGGCTGGCCGAGATGCGTTTCGGCGCCGGACGCCGCCGGCGGGACACCGTGCTGCTGCTGACCTTCGGCACGGGGGTGGGTTCGGCGCTGTTTTACCGTGGCGCGCTCTACCCCAACACCGAGCTCGGGCGGTGGACGTTCAAGGGCAAACCCGTCGAGAGATACGTTTCCGCCGCAGTCCGCAAAGCGCAGGGTCTGTCGTGGGCGCAGTGGGGCCGGCGGGTTGACGGCTATCTCGGGGAAGTGGAGACTATCCTCTGGCCGGACCTCATCATCATTGGCGGCGGCGTGAGCGCCAAAAGCGCCAAGTTTCTCCCTTTGCTGCACACCCGGGCGAAAGTGGTGCCGGCGCGGTATCGCAACCGGGCGGGCATCATCGGAGCGGCGCTTCACGCGGCGGAGTGCCGGAAGTGACCGGCCGGGCCTGGCGGCGGCTGCATTTTCCGCGTGCGTTTGGGCTAACTTCTGTGCCAAACTGCTGATTCCCTGCGATGTCCTCCACCTCCGCTCCCATGCGCGCGACCGCCACTCCCAAATTCCACTGCCGCCGCACCCCGTCCCTCCGCGTCGCCGGCCGGCTGCTCGCCGGCCTAGCCGCGGTCCTCGCGGGCTGCCACCATGATAAACCGACCGCCGTGACCACGGAGAAAGCGGTGACCAAGACGATCACCCAGGTCGTCTCGGCCACCGGCAAGATCCAGCCCGAAGTCGAGGTGAAAATCGCCCCCGAAGTCGGCGGCGAAATTGTGGCGCTGCCTTTCCGCGAAGGCGACAAAGTGAAGAAGGGTGATCTCATCCTCCGCATCATGCCCGATACCTACCAGTTTCAGGTCGAGCAGCAGGCGGCCGGGCTGGCCTCGGCGCGGGCGTCCCTGCTTGATTGCGAGAGCCGACAATTGAAGGCCGACCAGGACTTCAAGCGCAGCGAAGACCTGTTTGCCCGGAAGCTCATTTCCGAGACCGACTACACCGCGGCCAAAGTGGCCGCCGACAGCGCCAAGGCCAACACCGAGAGCGCGAAGGCCAACATCACCCGCGCCGAGGGCTCGCTCAAGCAGGCCAAGGACGAGCTGGACAAGACCACCGTGGTCGCCCCGATCGACGGCTCGATCAGCGCCCTCGACAACGAGCTGGGCGAGCGGGTGGCCGGCACCGGCCAGTACGGCGGCGCCGAGGTGATGCGCGTGGCCGACCTCAGCAACATGGAGCTGCGCGTGAACATCAATGAAAACGACATCGTCAACGTGAAGGTCGGCGACAAGGCGCGGGTCAGCATCGACGCCTTTCCCAAGCGAAAATTCGACGCGGTCGTCAAGGAGATCGCCGCCGCCGCCAAGACCAGCGGGAGCGGCACCCAGGACGAGGTGACCAATTTTCTCGTCAAGATCCGCATCACCGACAAGGACGCGCCGCTGAAGCCCGGTATGAGCGCCAGCGCAGACGTCGAGACCCAGACCGCCGAACATGTCGTGGCCGTGCCGATCCAGTCGGTGACGGTGCGCACTCGCGACGCCGCCAAGACCATTGACGAGGCGAACTCCGACCGGGAAAAACTGGCCGCCCAGAACAAAGGCGACGGTGCCGCGACGGCCGTCAGCATGCAGCAGCAGAAGGATCAGGAAAAATCCGACCGGGAGGCGTTCCAGCGCGTGGTGTTTGTCTATCAGGACGGCAAGGTGAAGCAGGTCACGGTCGACACCGGCATCGCCGATGCGACCCACATTGAAATCAAGTCGGGCCTGAAGGCCGGGGACGAGGTGGTGAGCGGCAGCTTTACCGTCATCACCCGGACCCTGAAGGACGGCATGGCGGTCACCGTCACCCCGCCGGCCGGGCCTCCCGCCGGACCGGTGGAAAAGAAATAGGACGGCGTGCGCCGTCCCCTTCCCCGGCCATGATCGCCCAACCGCCGCCCCTCTTCGCTCCGCGCCCAGTGCGTCCGACCGGTCCCCTGGTGATCGAGATCGAGGGCGTGACCAAGCTCTACCGGATGGGGGCGGAAACCATCCCGGCCCTTTGCGGCGTCGGGATCAAAATCCACCGGAACGAGTATATCGCCATCATGGGGCCGTCCGGCAGCGGAAAGTCCACGCTGATGAACATGCTGGGCTGCCTCGACACGCCCACCGCCGGCCGCTACGAATTCAACGGCCGCAACGTCGCGCAGATGAACGACGACGAGCTGGCGGGCATCCGCAACCGCGAAATCGGCTTCGTCTTCCAGACCTTCAACCTGCTGCCGCGCTCCGACGCGCTGCACAACGTGGAACTGCCGCTGATTTATGCCGGGGTGCGCCGCGCCGAGCGCCTGGCGCGCGCCCGGGAAGCCCTGGAAAATGTCGGCCTCGGCGACCGCATCCGCCACCGGCCCAACGAGCTCTCGGGCGGTCAGCGCCAGCGCGTCGCCGTGGCGCGCGCGCTCGTCACCCGGCCCTCCATCATCCTCGCCGACGAGCCGACGGGCAACCTCGACTCCAAGACCGGCGTGGAGATCATGGGGCTCTTCGAGCGCCTCTACGAGCAGGGCAACACCATCATCGTGGTGACCCACGAGGAGGACATTGCGCGCCATGCCCGGCGCATCGTGCGGCTGCGCGACGGGCTGATCGAAAGCGACGCGCCGGCGCACGCATGAAACTCCGCCCCCGCCATCTGTGGCCCGTCTGCACCGGGCTCGCCGGCCTCGCCCTGGCCGGCTGGGTGGTGCTGGCGCTGGCCCGCGCGGACCCCGACACCACGAACGGGTGCCGCAACGCCTTCGGGGTCCTGGGGCTGCTGGCCCTGGGGTCGGGCCTGCATACCTACGGCTGGCGGGCGTTTGGCGGCGACCTCCGGGAGTCCGTCTTCATCGCGGGGGCGCAAATCCGGGCGAACAAGCTGCGCTCGATGCTCACCGCGCTCGGCGTGATCATCGGCATCGTCGCCGTCACGCTCATGGGCACGGCCATCCTGGGGATCGACGCCGGGGTGGACCGCAGCCTGGCGGGTTTCGGCGACGACGTCCTCTACGTCACCAAATGGCCCTGGCACGATGTGAAGGACTGGTGGACCTACCGCAACCGCCGCTCCATCATGATCACTTACGCCCGGCCGATGAACGAGTGGATCGCCGCCCACCCGGAGGGTCCGCTCAAGGTCGCCGTGCCCACGGCCGACGAGGGCGCCAGCATCGTGCGCGGCGACTTCCGCGTGGACAACATCTACCTGCTGGGCACGTCCGCCGACTACGTGCGCATGGCCCGCTCGGACATGAAGGAGGGGCGCTTTTTCAGCGAGCTCGAGGCGCAGTCCGCGCGCAATGTCGTGGTCATCGGCTACGATGTGGCCGACGCCCTCTTTCCCAACGGTTCGCCGATCGGGGAGACGCTGCGCATCGGCGGGCACAATTTCGAGGTGGTGGGCGTCGCGGCCCGTCAGGGGAGCTTTCTCGGCCTCTTCAGCTGGGATTCGATGGCGGTGATGCCGCTGCCCGTGTTCCGCCGCTACTTCATGTGGAACGATGCCGGCGAAATCCGCGTCCAGGTGGATGTGACCCGGATGGACGAAGCGCGGGAGGAACTCCGCGGGCTCATGCGGCGCGTCCGCCAGCTCGACCCGGCGCAGAAGGATGATTTTGACCTCAACGGGCAGAGCACCATCCGGGAGCAGCTCGACCCAATCAAGAACGGCATCGCACTGGGCGGGCTGTTCATCACGGGCCTGTCGCTCTTCGTGGGTGCCATCGGGATCATGAACATCACCTATGTGAGCGTAAAGGAACGCACGCGCGAGATCGGCACCCGGAAGGCGCTCGGGGCGCGGCGGCGGACGATCCTCCTGCAATTCCTGATCGAGGCGGTCTCGATCTGCTTCATCGGGGGCCTCTGCGGGCTGGTGGTGACCGGTGGGCTGACCTCGGCGGTGGCCCGGGTGGCGCCGGATTTCCCGCTCGTGTTCTCCCCCTTCCTCGTCCTGGTGGGACTGGGGGTGTCGGTGGCGGTCGGGGTCGCGAGCGGCTTCGCCCCGGCCTGGCAGGCGAGCAAACTGGATCCGGTGGTGGCCCTGCGCTACGAATAGATTTTTGATTTTGGAATTTTGATTTTGGAATGAAAAGCTGGCCATGACTGAAACTGAAATGAAACTGCGGACGAAGAGGTTTGCGCTGCGCGTGCTCCGCCTCGCGGCGGCGCTGCCGCGAACCATCGAGGCCGATGTGATCAAGCGCCAAGTGGTGCGCTCCGGTACGTCGGTCGCGTCCGCCTACCGGGCGGCCTGTCGCGCCAAGTCCAAAGCGGATTTCGCCTACAAGCTCAGCGTGGTCGAAGAGGAGTCTGACGAAACTGCGCTCTGGCTGGAGTTGGTGGCGGAGGACGCCATGCTACCAATGGACAAAGTCGCGGCTCTGCGCAAAGAGGCAGACGAAATCACCGCGATAATGGTCAGCTCGCAAAAGACCGCCCGGGGCCCGTATCGGCCACCCGATCCAAAATCCAAACTCCAAAATCAAAAATGAATCTGCTGGAGACCTGCCGCCTCGCCTTCGCCGCCCTCACCGCCAACAAGCTGCGGTCCGGGCTGACCATGCTCGGCATCTCCGTCGGGGTCTTCTCCTTCATCGGCGTGATGACCGTGATCAGCGCGCTCCGCCTGCAGATCGAATCCGGCATGAGCACGCTCGGGGCGAACACCTTCCAGATCGACAAGTATGGAAGCAACAACTTCTCCAGCGGCGACCGGTCGCGCTTCTACAACCGCCGCGACATTGACCTCTTCCAGGCTCAGCGCTTCAAGGCGCTGATGGGCCCGGAGGTTCCGGTCTGCCTGCAGATCCAGCGCGGGGGGATCGCCGGGGCCTACCTCGACCGGAAGACCAACCCCAACCTCGGCCTGGTCGGCAGCGACGAGAACTATGCCGCCAGCCTCAAGTACGAGATCGCCACGGGCCGCAACCTGGACGCGAGCGACGTGGAGCAGGGCCGCGCCGTCTGCGTGCTCGGCAACGACGTGGTCGACCAGCTCTTCCCGGGCGAGAGCGCCCTCGGCCACATCGTGCGACTGAACGGGCAGAACTACACGGTGGTCGGCACCCTCACGGCGAAGGGCACCGCCTTCGGCCGCAGCCAGGACAACCTGGTGGTCACCCCCATCACGCGCTGGCTGCAGATCTACAGCCGCGCCTGGCGCTCGATCAAGATCAGCGCGCAGGCGGAAACCGCCGCGACCTTCGCGGCCCGGCAGGACCAGGCCATCGGGAACATGCGGCTGGTACGCGGCCTGCAGCCCGAGGACCCCAATGACTTCGAGGTGACCTCCAACGACTCGATGATCGAGACGTTCAACAAAATCGCGGCCACCGTGGCCGTCGGCGCCTTTGTCATCAGCGCCATCGCGCTCGTTGCCTCGGGTATCGGCGTCATGAACATCATGCTGGTGAGCGTGACCGAGCGCACCCGCGAGATCGGCATCCGCAAGAGCATCGGCGCCCGCCGGCGCAACATCCTGGTGCAGTTCCTGCTCGAAGCCGTGGTGCTCTCGCTCGTGGGCGGCTTGGCCGGCATCGCGGCGGGCGTGGCGGGCGGCAACCTCGTCGCGCTCATCATGCACGTGGCGCTGATCTTTCCCTGGGGCTGGGCCGCCGCAGGCGTGGGCGTGTGCACCGCCATCGGCATCAGCTTCGGCCTCTATCCCGCCTGGAAGGCCGCCCGCCTCGACCCGATCGAGGCCCTGCGCTACGAGTGAGGTCGCGCAAATCCGGCCTCCATCCCGCTGGCAATTGTCACGGGGGTCCCCAAACTGCCCCGGACATGGCCGCCTCCGCCTTGCCCGACCACGATCCCTACGCCGCGCTCCGCGTGCCGAACTACCGCGCCTACCTGCTCGGCAGCTTCCTCGCCAACCTCGGCCGCCAGGGCGTCACGGTCGCCGCCTCCTGGGAGATCTACCAGTGGACGCACTCGGCCACGGCCCTCGGGCTGGTCGGGCTGGTCAACGTGATTCCGCTGCTCGCGCTGTCCCTGCCGGCGGGCGCGCTGGCCGACCGCGTGGACCGGCGGCGCATCATCGGCTGGGGCCAGTGGGCGGTGGCGGGCATCTCCGGCGCCCTCGCGCTGCTGTCGGTCGGCCACGACCGGATCCCGGCGTGGGCGCCGCTACGGGCGGGCAACGCGCTGGTGGCGTCCATCGCTGGTTTTTTCGAGCGCCATGCCGAGCCCGGTTCGCTGCGGTTCGACGAACCGGCGCTGCCGTTGATGTTCGCGCTGCTGTTCGTCATGGCCTGCGTGCGCATTCTTTCCTGGCCGGCGCGGGCCTCGATCATCCCGCGGCTGCTGCCGCGCGCCGCGCTGGGCAACGCCATCACCTGGAATGCGAGCGCCTTTGAGATCGCGACGGTGGCCGGCCCGGCGCTGGCGGGCTTCCTCGTTGCGGGGCTGGGCTACCGGGCGGTCTATCTGCTCGACGTGGGGCTGGGCGTGACCTTCTGCCTCCTGCTCCGGCGGGTGGAGTATCTCGACGCCGCCGGGCCGCCGCCCGCCGGGCATGCCGCCGGGCCGCACTGGCTGGAAGGGGTGCGCTTCATTTGGAGCCGGAAGCTGATCCTCGGCGCGAGCGTGCTGGACCTGTTTGCCACGCTGCTGGGCGGGGCGACCATGCTGCTGCCGGTGTTCGCCGACCGGATCCTGCACGTCGGCCCCATCGGCCTGGGCTGGCTGCGGGCGGCGCCCAGCCTCGGGGCCGTGGCGATGGCGCTGGCGCTGGCCCACCGCCAGCCGCTCGCCACGCCCGGGCGGGCGATGCTGTGGGCGGTGGCGGGCTTCGGCGTGGCGATCATCGGCTTCGGGCTTTCGCAGTGGTACTGGCTGTCCTTTGCCGCGCTGATCGTGAGCGGCATGTGCGACAACATCAGCGTCGTCGTCCGGTCCTCGCTCGTGCAGTTTCTCACGCCGGACGCGCTGCGCGGGCGGGTAACCGGCGTGAATCAGATGTTCATCGGCTCTTCGAACGAGGTGGGCGCGCTCCGCGCCGGGCTGATGGGCGCGCTGGTCGGGCCGGTGGCGGCCGTGGTGATCGGCGGGCTGGGCACGCTGGGCGTCGTCGCGACCGTGGCCTGGGCGGTGCCGCCGCTGCGGCGCGTCCCGGCGCTGCACACGTTGCGCCCGGAGTGAACCGGGGGGCAATCCCTGCGCTCACGCGCAGGGCCACAGTCTATTTGTGGCCCGCCGCGTGAGCGGCGGGATGTCCCGCCTCAACGGCCGCGGATCGCCCCTCAGCCGCGGCGGATTTCCGAACCGTGGAAGCGGATCTGAAGGCGGTAGACCTTCTTCACCCGGCAGGTGATCTGGCCGGTGGCGGGGTCGAATTTTTCCGGCACCTCGATGCGGTGCAGGTCCAGCACCAGGTGGTAGCCGCGCTCGGAAAACACATCGATCAGCATCGCCATCGCCTTCTGGTCGTCGAGCAGCGGGTCCTCGGTGTTGACCGAGGCCACGCCGGAGATGGCGTGCCGCTTCACGATCGGCATGATCTTCTTCTCGATGAACGTGACGACCCGGCCGAGCAGCTCGCCCTGTTCCAGCTCGTAGGCGTCGAGGCGCTTCACCAGCTCCTGCCGGGCGTGGACAATGATCTCGCTCGCGACCGGGATGGAGCGGAGGCGGTCATGCGTGCGCGGGTCGAGTTCGAGCGTGCTCTGATACTGAAGCTCGTTGAGGATGTTGTTCTCGACCTCGCGGACCGGGCCCTGGGCGTTGATGAAGTGGTAGTGGAAGATTTCCTTCAGCGACTGGAGCGCATCCCACGTCTGCTCCTTGAACACGCGGTAGCGGCGCTGGGCGAGCTCGCGGTCGTAGTCGGTCACGCGCTCCTCGAGCAGCATCCCCATGCCGGTGCGGCGCACCTCCTCGTTGTGCAGGCGGACTTCCTGGCCGCGCTGGAGCTGGCGCTCGATCGATGTCGCCTCGTCCACGAACAGCACCATGATGTGCACGGTGGTCTGCCGGAAATGGATGCCGAGGGGCGTGTCGTAAAATTCGCGCCGGAGCTTCTGGATCTGGTCGACGAGGAGCTTGAGGCACTCGACCTGCACCGTGGTGCGGGGAAAGCCGTCGAGGATGACGCCGTCCCGGTACATCGGCTTGAGCAGGTGGCGCAGGAGGATGTCGATGACCTCGCGGTCGCCGACCATGCCGCCCGCGTCCTTGATGCGCCGGGCCTCGGCCGTGTCGAGCAGGCTGCTGACGACCAGCGGCTCGCAGGTGAGGTCGCGGGCACGGAGGATGAAACGCGTGTTGGTGCCCTTGCCGGCACCGGGGGCGCCGCCGAGCAGGATGATCTCCTTCGGGAAACGCAGCTCGGACCGGGCGAAGTCGGCCAGCAGTCCCTTCCACACCGCGTCAAAGATCAGCTGGGCGTCCTTGATCTCCAGATCCTGGTGGCGGCCGCCGGGTGCAGGCGGGCTGGCCGGAGCGGCGGAAGGAGCGGCGGGGTTGGCGGGAGGGACATCCGGATTCATGGGTGGGGCGGGTGGGCCGGGTCGGGAAAACGCGGTGGGTGCAGTTCGTTGCACGCATTCCGCCAAAGTGAGGCGCGGGTGCAACCTTTCATCCTAAATTCGGCAGTTCAAGCCTACCACGGATTTCACAGATAACACGGATATAGAGCATTGCGAAATATCGATCGCGCATAATCTGTTCACCTGCGGGGTGAAGGCGAGAAAATCTGCCATGGATTGATCATCCGTGATATCCGTGGTTACAACTGCGTTTTCTAGGTTCATCGCACGAACCGGCGGGAATATGGGCGGCCCCCCTGGCTTCGGGCGGCCAGTCAGCCTTTTTTCTGCAGCGCCTGCGGCGCGGCCTCCATCTGGCCGCGGGTGACGCCCAGCTGGTTCAGGAGCTTCAGCTCACGCCAGAGCTCACCGCCGGAGATCTCACCGCGGAGCAACTGGCCGTAACGGGTCAGGGTGCGGGTCACCTCGTCGGGCGTTTCATTCACAAACTCCACCCGGAACTGGCGGGCCCCGAGCTCCAGGAGACGGGCCACGTATTCGGCCCCGGTCTGGGCGCGACTGTTGAAGACGGTGTTGCGGCAGCCGGCGTCGGCCTTGAGCGGCAGATCGGCCCCCACGCGGTCGCGCAGGGTGACGCGATGGGTGTCACAGGGCCGGCCGCAGTCGCGGTAGTCCTTCCCGGTCGAGAGAAACGCGCAGAAAACGCAGTGCTCCATGTGAAACATCGGCATGCGCTGGTGGATGGTGAGCTCGAACCAGGCCGGGGGCGCGGCCTGCAGCAGCGCCTCGAGCTGGGCAAAGTTGAGGTCGTAGCTCGCCGTCACACGCTCCAGCCCGTGGTCCTGCAGAAAATAGGCGGCGGTCAGCGGGTTGGCGACATTGAGCGAGAAGTCGCCGCGCCGGCGGTCGGCCGCAAAGTACGCCAGATGGTCGTAGTTGCGGACCAGATACCCGTCGGCCTGGCAGGAGCGCACCTGCTGCAGGATCCATTCCTCGCCGGGCTTGGTGATGCGCGGCGGGGCCACCCAGATGGAGGCGTTTTCGATTTTGGAATCCGGATTTTGGATCTGGAGTCCGCGGAAGCGGGCGACGGCGTCACGGTAGTGCTTCGGGTTCTCGAACTCGCAGTAAATCGTCCGCACGCCCGCCAGCCAGGCGGCCTCGAGCTGTTCGGGCAGGCGGAGGACGGCGATCAGCTCGGGGGCGGGGGCGACAAGGTCCCGCCGCTCACGCAGCGGGCTACGGGTAGAAAGCGGCCCGGCGGGTGAGCGCCGGGATGCGTCAGCCAGTTGCCAGCGGAGCGGAGCAGCCCGAAGTTTTTCCAGCGCGTTGACGGCCTCACGGCGCAGCCGGTTGAGTTCGCTGACCGGCAGCATCACGTCGCCCTCGAGTCGCGAGACCAGGTCGCCCAGCCGGAAGGGCGTGCCGCCGAGGCGCCCGAGCTGCGTGCGCAGGCGGTCGGGGGTGAGGGGCTGGTTGGCGGCGGGGACGAGCGGGAGGGCCGAGTCCAGCTGCACGGCGTGGCCGTCATCGTCCTGGGCAAGCAGGATGAGCGGCCCGCCGGCGTGGCCGTGGACCTCGAGCCGAACGGGCCGCTGATAACGAATCTGGTCGCCGGCAAAGGTGGCCCGGAGCTCACGGTCCAGCGCGGGGTCGTTCGTTTTCCAAACCCGCTGGCCGGGCTGCACCCGGCGCCAGTCAATCTCGCCGTGGCCGAACCGCAGCGTGGTGTCCGGGCCGTGCGGCTCGACCTGGTAGACCCGCCCGCCCTCTTCGCGTTCGTCGGGCCGGCCGGCGTCAAACACCAGGCCGTCGCCCGGCTTGAGCGGGGCGGCCAGTCGCAGCGTGACGGTGCCGCTCTGGCTGGAACCGGGGGCGGGACGGGACACGTCAGCGATCTCGCCCAGGAAGACGCCCCGCTTGGTCCCGAAACGGCCGTGGGCGAGAGCCTGGTTGTCGTTGCCGCGGAACCAGCCGGTGTAGAGCCCGCGGGAAAAAGCCATCTCCAATTCGTAACGTGCATCGGCGGGAACGGGCACCGATGGGGGCGGGGCGCCCTCGCCCAGCAGGTTCGGCGCATGCTCGGAAGCGGGGCGGGGGCGCCCCGCCCTCATCGACGCAGGCACCAGTTTGTCGAGTGCCTGTCGGTAGACGCGGGTGATGCTGGCGACATATTCGGGCGATTTGAGGCGGCCCTCGATCTTCAGCGAGGCAATGCCGGCGCGCATCAGGTCGGGCAGCACCGGCAGGCCCGAGAGGTCCTGCGGGCTGAGCAGATAGCGCCGGTCGCCGAGCGGCACCGGCTGGCCGTCAGCGATGAGCTCATAGGGCAGACGGCAGGCCTGCGCGCACTCGCCGCGGTTGGCGGAGCGGCCGCCCAGCGCCTCGCTGGTGAGGCACTGGCCCGAATAGGCGACGCACAGTGCGCCGTGCACAAAAACTTCTAGGGGCAGCGACGGGACGGGCTGGGCGGCCTGGATCTTTTCGATTTCCACGACCGAGTTTTCCCGGGCGAGCACCACGAGCTGGGCCCCGAGGCCGCGGGCAAAGGCGACCCCGGCCGCGCTGGTGATGGTCATCTGCGTCGAGCAGTGGATGGGAAAGTCGGGGGAGAGCTCGCGGATCAGCCGGCAGATGCCGATGTCCTGCACGATGGCCGCGTCGACCCCGGCCGCAATGATGCTGCGCAGGCAGTCGGCGGCGGCCGCCAGCTCGGCCGTGAACACGAGCGTGTTGAACGTCACATAGCCCTTCACCCCGCGCCGGTGGAGAAACCCCATCAGCGCCGGCAGGTCGGCGGTGGTGAAATTCTTCGCGCGCATCCGGGCGTTGAACCGCTCGAGGCCGAAATAGATCGCGTCGGCGCCGTTTTCGACGGCGGCGCGGGCGCACTCCCAGTCGCCGGCGGGGGCGAGAAGCTCCGGCAAGATCCGGGCGGGGGCGGCCGGTCCGGCCACAGATTGAGGCAGCGGGGGCATGCGGGTCCGCGGGCTATTTGTGCCGCCCGTGCCGGAAGATATCCCAGATGACGTAGAACCCCAGCATCGCGGACATCACGTACCCGACGATCCCGAGGGCCGGGTAGCCGAAGATGTGCGGCTCGATCCGGGTGTTGATGATGATCGACGAGCCGACGATGAGCGAGCCGATGACGACGCCGAGCGTGATCCGGTTGCTGGCGGTCTTGAGCGCGTCCTCCAGGTCGCCGAGGCCGTGGTGCTCCAGCTTGATCGAAAGGTCGTCGTGGCCGATGCGGCGGATGATGCGGTGCAGTTCGGAGGGCAGCTCCTGCAGGCCGGTGAGCACGGCGCGGACAAAGGTGCGCCCCTCGCGCAGGCGCGCCCGGGGACCGGCCCGCTCCCGCTGCAGCTCGACCAGCACCGGGCGCGCCTCGGTGCGGAGGTCGAAGTCCGGCGCCAGGGTGCGGGCCACCTCCTCGATCGAGAGGACGGCCTTGGCCATGAGCGAGTAGTCGCGCGTGATGTCGATGCCGTTCTGGCCGAAAATGAACAGCAGCTTGAGCATGGCGCGGCCGAGCTGCACGTGGCCGATGGTCGGGTTGAAGTCCTCCCTCAGCGTGAGGGTGACGTCCCGTTCCATCGCCCGCAGGTCGGCGCGGCCGCCGGGGCTGCCGAGGTTGGACGCGATCTGCACGATGCGCTCGGCGTCCTGCTCGACCGCCGCGAGAAACAGGTCGGCAAGGGCGTGGCGCATCCGGCGGGTGAGGTTGCCGGCCATGCCCCAGTCGAGGAAGCAGAGCCGGCCGTCGGGTGTGACGAGGACATTGCCCGCGTGCGGGTCGGCATGGAAGAATCCGGTGATCAACACCTGGTGCAGGAGGGAGGCCCCGCCGTTGGCGGCCAGGCGACGCGCGGTGTCCGGATCCAGCCGGGCCTGGTGCACGGAGACGCCCGTGACAAAGTCCATGACCAGCACCCGTTCGCCGGAAAACTCCGAGATGACGGCCGGGGCGAAGACCTGTTCGGGGTGCGGGTTGAGCGCGGTGAAATACTGCTGGTTGCGCGCCTCATGCCGGAAGTCGAGCTCCTGCAGCATGCTCCGCCGGATCTCCTCCACGACCGCGGGCAGGCCGTAGGGGCGGAGCGTGGCTACGCGCTGGTGGACCTGCCCGACAAACCACGCGATCAGATCCAGGTCCGCCTGCACGATCTTCGCGAGGCCGGGCCGCTGGATCTTCACCGCCACCGCACGGCCGTCGTGCAGCCGGGCAAAATAAACCTGCGCCAGCGACGCGCTGGCAATCGGCTGCTCGTTGAACTCGGCGAACACCGCGGACGGCTCCGTGCCCAGCTCATCCGCCAGCACCGGGCGCATCCGGTCGAACGGCAGCGGCTGGACCGCATTCTGGAGCTTGCGCAGCTCGAGGATGAGCGCGTGGGGGAGCACGTCGGGCCGCATGCTGAGCAGCTGCCCGGCCTTGACGAAGGTCGGCCCGAGCTCCTCCAGCGTCAGGCGGATGCGCTCGTGGGGCGGGCGGCGGGCGGCGGCGACGTCGACCCAGCGGGACCAGAACCGGCCCTTGGGGTCGATTTGGTTCAGCAGGTCGACGAAACCATGCCGCGCGAGAAGGGTGAAAATCTCCTTGGCGCGAACGGCGTTCTGCAGGAGGCCGAGTGGTTTCACGGCTCGCCGGCACGGGTGGGCGGCGCGGCGGGCTTCTGCTCCAGGGCCTGGACGCGCGCCTCGAGCGCGGCCAGCCGCGCCTGGGTCTGCTCGTCGGAGCGGGCCAGCGATTCCTTGATCTTGCCGCCCAGCGTCTGGCTCAACGTCTCAAACTCCTTCCGGCCCTGCTCGGCGATTTTCTCGGCCATGATGCGCGCATCGGCCGCGCTGACCTTGCCCTGGCGCACAAAATCCCCGAGGGCGTCCTCAACTTTATCCTTGGTGACAACGGCAGCGCCCACGCCCGCGAGGAGGGTTTTTTTGATGAGGTCGATCATAATGGCACCAGCATGGCCGGTTTTGTCCCCCGGGCAACCGCAAAGCCGCGGAAGGTCCTGCGGCCGGCGGATGGCCGGGCCTCAGCGGCGGACGGGGACGCCCTGGGCCGCCAGGTAGGTCTTCACCTGGGCGATCGTCAGGGTGCCAAAATGGAAGAGGCTGGCGGCGAGCACGGCGCTGGCGTGACCGTCGGCGAGCACGGCGGAAAAATCGTCAAGTTTTCCCGCCCCGCCGCTCGCGATCACGGGCACGCCGACGGCGTCGCTGACGCGCCGGGTGAGCGCGCAGTCGTAGCCGGCCTGGGTGCCGTCGGCATCCATGCTGGTGAGGAGGATTTCGCCGGCCCCGAGGGCGACCGCCCGTTCGGCCCAGGCGACGGCGTCGAGTTCCGTCGGCCGGCGGCCGCCGTGGGTGTACACGCGCCAGGAACGGCCGTCCGGCTCGCGCTTGGCGTCGATGGCGAGCACGATGCACTGGGCGCCGAAGCGGTCGGAGGCGGCGCGAATCAGGTCGGGGTTCTGGATCGCGGCGGTGTTGAGCGAGACCTTGTCGGCCCCGCTCTGGAGCATCGCCTCGATGTCGGCCACGGTGCGGAGGCCGCCGCCGACGGTGAGGGGCATGAAGCAGCGTTCGGCGGTGGCGGCGACGACGTCGTGCATGATTTTGCGGCCGTCGCTGGAGGCGGTGATGTCGAGGAACACGAGTTCGTCGGCCCCCTGGGCGTCGTAGGCGGCGGCGGACTCGACCGGGTCGCCGGCGTCGCGCAGTTCCTGGAAGCGCACGCCCTTGACCACACGGCCGGCGGTCACGTCGAGACAGGGGATGATGCGGCGGGAGAGCATGGGGTGTCAGTTCTGAGTTTTGGGTTCTGGGTTCTGGGTTCACTGGCGGCGATCTGACGCTGGTTGCAGGTTTCCCAATTCAGGTATATTTGTGGCGGATGATGCGCGGGTGAATTTCGGTCCGGTGAGTTCGGTTTGGCGGAGGTAGGTGATAAAACCGCCGATGAGCCGTGCGGTGGTTTCGGCCTGGGCGTAAGTCTCATCAAACTGCATCCGGGTCAGATAGGCTTCATCCAAGGCGCAGTAAAGCTGGTCCTTGATTTCCCCGAGGGAACCCTTGGCGATCGACAGAAACTGGATGAACTCACGGTTGCCGCCCCGCTCGAAACCCTCGGCGATGTTTGAGCCCGGGGAAATCGCGGCCCGGCGGATCTGATCGACCAGGGCAAAGTCGGTGGCAAAGGGTTTGGTCTTTGTCAGACGGTAGACCGACTGGCGCAACCGGCGCGCTGCCTGCCAAGCTTCGATGTCCTCGAACCGTTCGATTTTAGACATGCGTTATTCGTAGCAGACGGAAACCCAAAACTCAAAACCCAAAACTCAGAACCGGGGCGCGCCGCGCGCCTAACCGTCGAGGCGGACGACGTCGGGCTCGAAGTTCACGGCGAGGCGGTAGACGTGGCCCGGACGCATGATGAGCGGGTGGTCGCGGACGAGGAACTGGAGGAAGTGGATCTTGCCGTAGTTGGTGCGGTAGGCGGGGTCGGCGGAAACGACCTCGGTCTCGCGCCAGACACCCTGGAAGTCGTCCTTCTGCACGGTGCAGCGGTGGCCCAGCGGGCCGAGGCCGAGGGAGCCGGCCACGCGGTATTTCGAGTGCGGGGCGGCAAGGGCGAGCATGAAGCGGAACTGGTCGAGCTGGATCTGGGCTTTGACGGTGTAGGCGAACTCGCAGCTGATTTTGGCGCCGGAAAAATTCCACTGCACCTTCACGCTGCCGATGCCCTTGACGATCTCCTCCTTGAGGTTGATCAGCTCAGGCTGCTCATAGCGGAAATAGAAGCTGTTGCGCAGGCCGAGGCCGGTGACGCAGTTCTTCCCGTAAAACGCCGGCAGGGTGACCTGATCACCGAAGGTCAGCTCGGGAAGCATGACCGGCTGGTAGAGATTGTTGGGCCAGTCGAACACGCCGGGGCAGTGGGGAAAGGGCAGCGAGTCGCTGGTGAGCCGGCTGCCCGAGCTGATGAGCGGGATCTGGGCGTGGAGACCGCTCTCGGCATCCCGGTAGAGGAAGAGGCCCTGCTCCTTACGGCTGGACTTGTCGAAAATAACGAAGCGGCCGGAGGTGCGGGCGGGTTCGGGTTTGGGACCGCCGACGGGCATCGACACGGTCTTGGCCAGGCGGGCCCACTGACAGAGGTAGCGGGCGGCGTCGAAATTGGCCATCCGGGTCGTGTGGTGGCTGTAGGCGGTGCGCTCCTCGTCGCGCAAATCGAGGAACCCCTGCTCCTGGTCGAGATAGGTCTGGTAGAAAAACACGAACAGGCGCCGGAGCAGATCGAAGTATTTCGGTTTCTGGTCGTCGGCAATCCAGCCGTCGCGCAGCCCCTGCAGGATGAGGCTGATGCAGTGCATCTGGCCGTAGGCGCCGGCGGCGCGGCCGAAGGCCCAGCCGAGACCGTCCACGCGGACGAGATCCGGCATCATCCGGATGTACTTCTCGGCGTAGGTGCGGAGCGTGGGCAGCTTGCGGTCGCGGACGCCGCTGTTGATGTGCAGCTGCAGCGCCGAGCGGGCGAAGACAAAGGTCATCACCCCGTAAAGGTTGAAGTTGCCGCCGAAGCCCTCGGTCGAGTCGTCGAAGAAGCCGGCCGAGCTGGTGCGGTTGATGCGTTCGACCATGCGCTCGATCAGGCGCGAGGTCTCGTCCTTCTTGGAGAGCCCGAGGCTGTAGCGGGCGACGGCCTTGGCGATGTTGAAGGTCTGCCAGTGGTTGTCGTAGTCACTGCGGTGCAGGAGGGCCTTGTCGATGCGGAGCTGGGTTTCCGGGACGAGCCGTTCCCAGACGGGATTGCGTTCCTTGGACGGGCTGTAGCAGAGGAGGCCGAGGGAGGCGTAGGCGAGACCGTTTTCCGCGGCGGGCTCGGTGAAGATCTGGGCGGTCAGGCAGCGGGCGGTGAGATCGACGAGATCGTGGCCCTTGAGCGAAGTCTCGCCGGTGGCGCGAAAATATTCGCCGAGGGCGTAGGCGACGTGACCGGGTTCATCGGTGCGGGGTTGCTCGCCCGCGGCGGGCAGGACCGTTCCATCGGGTTGGATTGCGTCCAGATTGTGGCTCAGGATCGAGCGGGCCATGTCGAGACATTGCTCGGAAAAACTATGCATGCGTGGGAAAGGAGGGCTGCGTCTCGGCCGGCGCACCGCGCGCACGGACAAACGGAAAGTCAGTTTTCCCACCTTTTGCCGGGGGGGGCAAGAGGTAATTTTCCCAATCTGCAGCCGACCTCTGGGAGACGGGCAAAAAAAACGCCGGGCCCGGGCCCGGCGCGAAAGCATACGGGAAGAGAGCCCGTTCAGACCACGGACACCTTGCGGTGGGCCTTGTCGAACTGGACGGTGCCGTCCTTGAGCGCAAAGAGCGTCCAGTCGCGGCCGACGCCCACATTGAGGCCGGGATGCAGCTTGGACCCGCGCTGGCGGATGAGAATGTTGCCGGCGATGACGGCCTGGCCGCCAAACTTTTTCACGCCGAGCCGCTTGGACTGGCTTTCGCGGCCGTTTGAGGTGGTACCTGCTCCTTTTTTATGCGCCATGACTAAATATCTCCTTTAAAATTTTGGGTTAGGCCTGGATCGACTCGATCTTGATGACGGAAAGCTCCTGCCGGTGGCCCCGTTTGCGCTCGTAGCCCTTGCGCTTCTTCTTCTTGAACACGATGACTTTCTTGCCGCGCTTGTTCTCGAGGATCTTGGCCGTGACCCGGGCGCCAGCCAGCACGGGAGTGCCGACCTTGAACTCGGCGCCCTCGCCGGCCGACAGCACGTCGGTAATCTCGACCGTCGCACCGGCGGTCGTGTTGGCATAACGGTTGACGGTCAGAATGTCGCCCTCAGTGACAGCGAACTGCTGGCCTTGGGTTTTGATGGTCGCTTTCATAAATAAAAGGGACAGCAAAAGGCTTTCCACCCACGCCAAGCAAGGACATATTTGGAAAAAGTGCACGGCGGTCAAATCCGCTCCTCCCGGGTTGAAGTCCGGGGGGGCTCCGGTTTGCATTTGCCGTCATCCCCATTATTCCCAACCTACCCCCAGAACACAGTCATGAAAGCCATTCCGTCTGCCTCCGGATTTCACCCTCTGTTCCCCTTTGTCCTGATCATGGCCTTCGGCCTCCCGGACGCGCAGGCCCGGATCGGGGAAACGCAGTCGGACATCGAGCACCGGTTGCTGCAACCCGGCATCGGTTCGCTTTATGTGCCGCCGCCTCCGCCCACGACCGGCATGGGCAACAGGCGCCGGGGCGCCGGCGCCCAAGGCCAGGGGCAGGGAGCGGCCCAAGGACCGGGAGCAGGTCAGGGACCGGGAGCAGGCTTGGGTCCGAGACTCCCAACCCGCCCAGTGGATATCGACCCGCTCGCTGCCTTTCGCTCCTACCTGCCGGTTGAGCTCCATGAGGTCGTTTATTGGAAAACGGCGGAGCCGGGGAATCTCGGTGCGACCTCGGGCTGGCATGTCCATGTATTGTATGCCAACGGCCGCTCGGCGCTTGAGGCCTATGTCCGCGTGGGTGATCAGCTCATCGAGGCCGAGACGATCAACCTGCTCGCCCTGAACCGCGGGACCTCGCAGTGGAAGCATGCCGAGACCCCTCCCCTACCCAGCGGTTTCGGTTATGATTCGGTGCTGGCGGACGGTTCGGTGCGCGCCAAGCAGGACGGCAACATCTTTTTGCTGTTTGCCTCGAGGGTCGACCAGTATGTGTTTGATCAGGCCAAGGCGGCGGATGAGGCCAAGCTTCTGACGGAGGAAGCCCAGTTGCGGGCGCAGCAGGCGAAGGCTCCTGTGAGCGTTTCGGGCTTCTGAGCCCGCCCGGCCACGGAGCTTTGCGGATAATCCGGCTGGCCGGCTGGCGCACGCGCGCGGGGGGACGGCCCAGTCAGCGCTTCCGGGACGGCGGATAGAAGACATGGTCCGCGAGAAAACCGAGCCCCAGCACGCCGCTGAGGGTCCGGATGTTACGCATGGCGCCGACGACGCTGGCCAGCGGCCGGGCCTCCGGCTCATGCACGCGCGCGAGGAGCAGGCAGGCGAGAATGGCGAGTGTCGGCTGCACCAGGAACACGGCGTGATAGATCGCGAGGGCGTCGTGCGCGGGAGTCAGATACCGGGCGAGCACCCAGCCGCCGGCAATCGGCGCCAGCGCCGTCACGAGCGCGGTCACGGCGAGATTGACACTGATCGCCAGGGTCTTGGCCGCTGGCGGGATGATGGTGAGCTGGATGTTGAACAGCCCGAGGACGAGGCCCGCGACCATCATACCGCCAAAGGTCCACATGAACCAGAGCAGCCAGGAATTTTCCGGGGTGATGAAACACCAGAGGTAGTTCTGCACCTGCCAGGCGAGCAGGCAGAAGAGGATGACCGGCTTGTTGCCTAGGCGGTGGGCCAGCACCCCCCACGCCGGATAGGAGAGGACCCCGCCCACGCTCACCAGAATGACGAGCAACGCGACTTCCCGGACCGAAAAGTGGATCTGCTCATAGAGAAACACGTAGTAGAACGGCCCGAAGCAGTTGGCGGCAAAGCCCCACACCGCCCCGAAGGCCACAAACCACAGGAACGCCGGTGTGCGCGCCAGCACTGCAATCTGCTCGCGCCAGGGCGTCGCCGTCTCGGCGAGCGCGTGCCCCTCGGCGGCATGAATCCCCTCCTGGGCAAGCGCGGAAACGATCCGGAGCAACACCGCCGCGCCAATCAGGATCTGAAACGCGCGCACCGACCCATCCGGGCGCTCCAGATCGATCATGCTGCCGGCGAGCGCGAGAAAGGCGATCGTGGAGAGCTGCAGCAGCCGGTTGCGCCGGCCGAAATACCGGCCGCGGAGACGCGGCGGCACCCATTCCTGCACCCAGGAGGACCAGCCCACCACCGTGAAGGCGGAAACCGCCGCGGAAAACGCCCCGATCAGGAGAAACCAGCGGCCGGCCGCCTGCGGATGGTCCGTCGGCAGCCACGGCAGCGCCACCGCCACCGCCCCCCAGCAGACCAGCTGCAGCCAGGCGGCGGTCACCGCGACGGCCTTGGGCGCCAACCGGCGCTGCACGAGGGGAAGCAGAAAGGCCTGGGCAAAGTTGCCCCAAAACGGCAGTGACACGACCCATCCGTAGATGTCCTTCGGCAGGTGAAATACCCCCGTCAGCAGCGCCGCCATGACGAAATTGCCCGGCACCAGCAGCGTCACGATCGGCATGGCGGCAAGACCGTCATAGGTGCAGAGTCGGAGGTGGCGGCGGAGCGTCGAGGTGGGCATTGCGTGGCGGACGGTGGCGGAGATAGTGGCGGCCATCCAAAACCATGCCGCGCGCAATTGCAGCTTCAGAAGTGCAGGGCCGGAACACGGTGGCGCTGGCGCGCTGGCTGCTGGGCAAGCTGCTGGTGGTCGCCGGACCGCCCGGGTCCACCCCGCGCCGCCTGCGCATCTGCGAGACCGAGGCCTACCATGGTCCGGCTGACCGGGCGAGCCACGCCCGCCGGGGCCGGACCCCGCGCGCGGCCGTGATGTTCGCACCCGGCGGGGTCTGGTACGTCTATCTCTGTTACGGCGTCCACGAGATGCTCAACCTCGTGACCGGACCGGAAGGCTGGCCGGCGGCGGTGCTCATCCGTGGCATCGAGGGCGTCAGCGGGCCGGGCCGGCTGACGGCCGCCCACCGACTGGACCGGCGTTTCAACGGCCGGCCGGCGGACCGGACGGCCGGACTGTGGCTCGAGGATGACGGTTGGGTTGTGCCGCGCCGCGCCATCCGCGCCACGCCGCGCATCGGCGTCGCCTCGGCGGGTCCGGAGTGGGCGGCGAAGCCGTGGCGGTTTGTGCTGACCGAAGCGCCGGACCGGCGACCCCGCCTCAAGTTTTCGCCGGGGCGGGCGCCGGGGCGGCCGCGGGGGGCGCAGGCGGGACCGGCGCGGGCTTGGCGTTCGCCGGACGGTAGTCGATGAGGGTGGCGACCGCCGTGCCCACCGCCACCTTCACCTCGAACTTGAGCGGCAACCGCTGGACATCGTTGGAGATCCAGACACGGATTTCACCGCCTTTGCGAAACATGCCCCGCGGAGTCCCGTTCATGGTTGGCACCAGCAGCATGGCCTCGCGGGCGCCCTTCGGGGTGGCGATCTTTTCCAGCTGAATCGCGGTGACCGTCAGCGGATAAAATTCATTGTCGAACAGCGCCAGCGCCTGGTGCGTGCCACCCGGCTTCAGCGACCAGGCCCGCGCCTGGATCAGGCAGGTGATCATGTCCATCGGCTGCCCAGCCGGCACCGGCAGGGTCGCATTGCGCTCCGGCTTCAAGTTGTCCACATAGCTGGCGGAGGCCTTGGCGTAGTCGAAGACAATGCTGGCGCTGGTCTGACGCTTGCCGGCCCGGGTGACCGCCCGCGCCGACATCAGGCGGCCATCCCCGGCGCTGAACATGCCCACCTCCTCCCCGGTGAAGGCGTAGAGCAGGCCGATGACCCCCTGGGTCTTGGTCGTCGTGATCACGCGGGTCTGGGGGTGCCCGGCCGCCTCGGCGGCCTCGGCGCGGACCTTGATTTCCCCGGCATCGCTGAAGATGCCCCAGCTGACGCGGAAGGTGAACGCCTCGCCGTCGTTGAGGGCCACGGCTTCACCGGCCTGCGCCCAGCGGGCGGAGGCCAGCAGCAGGACCAGGGCAAGGACGGGTTTCAGGGGCATGCGGGCGGGGTTCCATCACCATCCAAAGGCCACAATGGGCAAGCGCTCAACAGGAAAATATCCCGGCGGCCGGATGCCTCACGGGGCCAGGGGCAGATCGAGCTGGTTGTCCTCGCCGAGCGCCCAGGCCTCTATGCCGCGCGCGCGCAGCGTGCGGGCGAAGTCCGTCGCGAAGCCGTGTAGCGTGTAGACTCGCTGCGGCTGCACCCGTTCGACCATGCGCAGCAGGTCCGGAAAGTCGGCGTGGTCGGAAAGGGGAAACGCCGCGTCGCACTGGCTGCGGTATTTTGTGCCGGCATCGAGCGCCCAGCCGGTGATAACGGCGGTGCGCCGGCGAGGGATCTTGCCGAGGAAGGCGGAGTCGCGACCCTGTGGCGGGCAGATGACAACATGCCCGGCCAGTTCGGGCGCGCTGAATTCGCGGTACGGCGGCAGCGCCTGGCCGAGCTGCGGATAAATCCCGGTCAGCCGGTGCGTTTCCGCGTGCAGCATCACGGGAAACCTTCCCGCCAGCGTCGCGAGCAGTTCCTGGCTCTTGCCCAGACTGTAGCTGAAAAGCACCGGCGTGGTGTGGTCGGCGAGCGCGGCGGCGCAAAAGTTCGTGATGTCCGCCGCCACCTGCCCGGCCGGCGGCAGCACGTATTGCGGCCGGCCGAAGGTGGTCTCCATGATGAGCACGTCGGCCCGGGGTGTGGCACAGGGCTCGGCGGTCAGCGCGGGCCGCAGCTTGAAGTCACCGGTGTAGAGCAGGCTGCCGTGCACCGGATGGGTGACATGGAACTGGGCCGAGCCGAGCATGTGGCCCGCGGGATGGAGCGTGACCGCCGTGTCGGATGTCAGCGGCTCGGTCCGGCCAAACGGCAGCACATGCTCGGTGCGCCGGCCCGGCAGCCGGGCGCGCATGAGCCGCGACGTGCCGGGCGAGCACAGCACCTCCCGGTGCCGCGCGAGGTGGTCAAAGTGCGCATGGGAGACAAACGAGCGCGGCTTTGGCCGCCGGGCGTCGAGCCACCAGTCGATTTGCGGGAGCCAGACCCCGTCGCGAAACTGCACGTCCCAAGCCATCCCTCAGGCAAACGGCGGCGGGCACCCAACGAAAGGGCAAAAAGACGGGCCCAAACGAGAGCGCCGCGGTTTCGACCCCGCAGCGCGTTCCTGCAGGACGGGTGAACGCCCCCACCAACCTGCGGGCGGATTCGGAGCGGGCCGCGGGTTGGCCGGGTTATTTGGCAGGCGCCGGTTTGGCGACCGTCGCAGCCGCCGCGGGTTTGACGGCCGCCGCCAGCAGCTCAACGGCATTCAACTCAAAGGTCACTGTCAGCCGGCTGCCGGGAGGCGGAGGCGGGGTCGGTGGATTATTGGGGTTGTTGAAGTTGCCGCGCCGGCCACCCTGGCCGCCGGCGCCGGCGCCGCCACCGTTAAATCCGCCGCCGCCACCACCGCCGTTAAAATTACCGCCACCACCGCCGCCATTGCCATTGCCGCCACCACCACCACCGCCGCCACCGAAATTACCACGGTTGTTGCCCTGACTGGCGATGATGGAGCACTTGCTGATGCTGATGTACGGGGCGCGCTTTTCCAGCTCCCGGTAAAAGGCGATGAGATTGGCCATCTCGACCTGGTAAAAGCTGACGGAAACCGTCGTCACCGACATCTGGCTGGAGGCGCGGTGGCGGGCCGATGTGATGACGGGACTGTTCAGCGACGACGCGGTGGCCATGTCGATGACCTCGCTTTGCAGGCGGGTCCCGCTGTAACTCTTGGCCCGATCCAGCTTTGAAATCGCGGTGATCTGGCGTTCGTTGATCTCGTCGCTGCGGTCGATGATTTCCTGCTGCTTCTGATTGGCCTCGTTGGCGGCCTGGGTGTCCTGCATCAGGGTGCGTGTCGTGGCGGTCAGGCTGGAGGCCCACATGACCAGGGCGAACGCGACGATAATGATCAGCAGCAGCTTCTCACGGGGATGGCGGGAAAGGAAAAACGCTTTCATGGTGGTGGATTCCTGGGATGGTCGTGGTTCAGCTGGTGGTTTTCGGCGCCGCGGGCTTGGGCGACTCGACGGAGGTGGCGGCGTCAGCCGGCTCGGGTTCGACTACCCCGGGCTTGAAGCGGACGACGATCTTGAAATTGGCGATGCCATTGTTGATCGGGCTGTCGGTGATATCGACCTTATCGCACTGCGGCAGCTTGAGCAACGCCGCCTTGAACTCGTCGATTTCGGTCGGCGTGTTGGTGCGCGCCTGGGCGGTGAAATTGTAAAGGCCGTCCATCGAGGAGCTGATGAGGATGGTGTTGACCGGGATTTTGCTGTTCACAATGCTGAGCATCTCCAGCGGCAGCAGCCGCCGGGTGATGACCTGCTCAATCTGGTCCGCCAGCTGTTCCGTCTCGGTCAGCTGCTTCACCTCGGGCTGCCGGTCGGCGAGCACCTTCTGCTGGGACTGGAGCCGGCTCTTGCCAATCAGAACCGCCCCCTGACCCAGCACGCACAGGCCGATCAGGGCCGCGAGCCCGAGAAAGGTCCGCCAGAGGAGGATGTCGCGTTTTTTTTCCTTCTGGCGCTGCATGTGCTCGAGCTTGTCCCGGACATCGAGCGCCACCGCATCGGTGTGCGTGAGCTTGATCTCCTGTTCGGCCGAAATGAAGGTGAACTCCCCCCCGTCGGTGGCGCCGGCGAGCACCGGCATCGTCCATTCCTCCGCCGTCACGTTGCTGCCCAGGGAACGCAACACCTGGTCGCGGGCCGCCGTCCGCTCCGTCTCCCCCGCCTCGGGCGGCAGGGGATGGACGGTGACCTGGCTGGCCACTTCCGCGCCGCTGCCCCATTGCACGAGGGTGATGGCGTCGGACCCGACCAGAATCCGGACGGTACCGGAGGCCGCCGGCACGGTCAGCAGCACGGCAAACGCCGGCACCACCAGCTCGGCGGCATGCCAGGCCTCGGTCTCCTCCGCCGGAAAACGCTTCCGGTAGGCGGCGAATACCAGCGCGTGCGCGGCCCCGGGCACCCAGTGGTGGCCGTAGTAGAGCTGGGCCAGCGGAAACGGCGACAGGGTCTCGAGCGCGAGCTCAATCTGCTCGGCGACGGTGGCGGCCGTCGTGTCGGGGGCCAAGGGTACGGCGCGCGCAAAGAAGCGGCCGTCGGGCAGCAGGGCGACCTGACGGGCAGGGGGCGCAAACAGGCGGCCGATGAAACCGGAGGAGGTGGAGGGCGTGGTCATGATGAGGGTTGGAGGCTGGCGGCGGGCGCCGGAAACGGGAAGGAATCGGTGGTCGTGTTGGACGTGGTGGCATTGGCCGTCAGCGCCGGATCCTGATCCGTCTCGGACAGCTCGAGGATGGTAAAGGGATAGCTGAGGGCGATGGGCGCAGTCGGGGCGGCGGTCACGGTGGATCCGGTCGTCGTGGTGGTGGCGTTGCCCGTGAGCGCCGGGACCGCCACGACCGTGGCGCCGCTGCCCGCGGCGGCGCCCGTGGCCGAGGGAGGGGCCACCACGGCACTGAGCTTGAAGTAGGCCTGGCCTTCCTTCACCGTCACGTTGACACGGAGCGCGGTGATGACCGTGGTGAGTTTGTTATAGTTAATTAGGACACCCGCCACGGTCCCCACGTCCGTGGTGTTCTTGAAAAAGCCCCCGCTCTGGCTACCGCCAGCCAACACGGTGGAGCCGGAGCCCGCCAGATAATCGAGGACTTTCTGCACCGCCGCGTCGTCGATCAGCCCGTTGCCATTGGCTCCGCTGTTGCCGCTGCCGAGCGCGACGATGACGTCATGGTTGCCGCCATTCACATTCGACGAGGTAAAGCTGTAGAGCGAGAAGTCCGCCTCAAAGCGTTTGCCCAGATCGTTCAGATTCCCATTCTCGTCAAAGAGCAGGGCCTTGACGGTGGTGATGGAAGCCAGCTCGTTCCACGTCCGCAGACTGCGCTTCGGCGAGTTGAAGGGAATGGGATCCTGCTGGTAGTCGGAGACGGTTTCCGCCGTGGCGGAGGTGGGGGTGTAAGTGGTTTTCATCCAGGTGAACAGCCCGTCGATCATGGTCTGGCTATCCTGGGTCGACATCCCCCAATAGGTAAAAAGATTGTTCAGGTTGGCCTGGGTGGCCGTGGGCAGCGAGATCTTGCCGCTTTCGTCCTCGAAGGATACCACGACGGTCCGGCTGTCCACCGACGGGGTGTAACCCGCCCAGGTCAGCGGATCGTTCCAACCCTCGGCCGGGCTGCGCAGGCCGCCGTTGACATTGTTGAAATCCACCAGCACGGCCAGCGTGGTGTCGAGAGCCGAAAAGGCCTCGCTCCGCAGGCGGTTGGAGTCGTTGGTGCGGATCGGGACGATGAGGTCGTCCGCCGCGCGTTCGATGAACAGCAGGAGCGCCGTCGTGGCGAACACGATGGTCACCAGCACGATCACGAGCACCGAGGCTTTGCGGCGGTGTGGCATGGTCAGAAGGCTGGCAGGGCCTGGGTAGCCACCGGCAGGGTGATCGCCACCTCGCTGGTGAGCTTCTCATAGGTGAAGACCAGCCGCACGCGGCTGGGCACGATGGCCTGGCCGTTGGCGTCAAGTACCGGGGTGGTCGAGTTCGACCAGGGCGGATTGGCCGTCACGTCGTAGTAGTCGTAGGAAATGCCCGTGACCAAGGGGGAGAGCAGGGTTTCACGGGGCGGATCGGTGCCGAAATTTACCTCGTATCGCGAGTGCCAGAGGAGCACCAGTCCTTCCTGCGGTCGCACCGCCAGCGCACACACCACATCTGGCAGCGCACGGGAGGGCCAGGGCAGCAGGCGGCTGCCGGCCGGCAGCATGAACGTCAGCAGCGTCTCCGTGGCACCGCCGTTCTGCGGGGTGACATCCTGCCAGGTGATGGCCGCGGTGGTCGCACCCACCATCACATTCGGGGGCAGGGCCGCCGTCCGCAGTTCGTTCGACAGGTAGCGGGTGAGGTTGCGCACATGCTGGTCGAAGAAGCGCGGACCGCGGTTGGCCACCCAGAGCTCGCTCATCGAAAAGATGAAAGTGTCCAGCGCCACGACCACCAGCGCGACCAGCGCGATGGCCACCATCATTTCCAGCAGGGTGAAGGCACGGCGTCTCATTGGGTCTGCGCCGCGTTCAGATTGCGGATATTCTGGCGGTCCGCCTGTTGGAGCGAGGTCCGGGTGGCCGGATCCGACCAAGTCGGCCGCAGCACGATGAATGACTCCGTCGTCGTCTGCGGTTGCACGGTGGTGTCGGCCGGAGTGACGGTGCACTGGAAGTTCACCGCAAACAGGTCGGGGATCGTCCCCTGGTCGTTGATCGTCGCCACCCAGGAAACGTTGCGGCCGTCCACCGTGTCAAAGGTGTCGCCCGCCTGGGCGGTTGTGTAGTCGGACTGGTTGAGGAGCTCGGCGCGGGCGAACTTCACATCCTCGTCGGTCTGCATGACGATGTGGGCGCGGCCATAGGCGTTGAGCACGCCGATGTAGCTGGCGCTCATAACGATGGCCGCATAAGCGAAGACCGCCAGCGCCACCAGCACCTCGATGATTGTGAAGCCGCGGCGCATGGTCAGAATCCTCCCGTGCTGGTCGTGCCCGAAGCGAGAAACAGCGGGGCGCAGGTCCAGGGATCGATCTGCACCGTTTGGGGTGCACCCGTTCCGAATCCGCCGGTTTCCACCTGCAGCCGGAAGAGGGAACAGGTCCCGTCGGAATAAAACGTGATCGTCGTCAGCGGAGTGTCGAGCAGGGCTGTGCCGCCCAGCCCGCTGGTGCTGGTGGGGGCGGTCAGTCCGGGCTGAAAGGTGAACTTGCTGCCGGTGGGGGCGACCACCGCCGGCAGAATGGTGCCGTCGTCGGCCGTCGCCATCAGGCTCGTGGACATTTCGTCGAAGGTCATCTGGACATTGATCTCATGCTGGAGCGCATAGCGGCGGGCCTCCGCCACCATCTGCCAGAACGCGCCCTCGGCGGTCACCGGCGGCGTGGCCAGCATGCGGTTGGCCCCGACGACCATCACGCTGGCGAGCAGCCCCATCAGCGCCAGCACCATCAGGATTTCAAGCAGCGTGAAGGCCCGCCGCCCTTCCGGGATTGCCGGCCGACGGGGATCGGCGCTGGCGGCTTGTGGCGGTTGCTCCGGCATACATATGGAGACAGGCAGGCTCACCAGTTGCCAATGTCATCAGCCGTGCCGTCCGTTTTGTCCGGGCCAATCGAATAGATGTCGTAGCCCGTGGGGTTGTGCGTGCCAGGATATTTATAGACGAAATCCTGCTTCCAAGCGTCCTGCGGCAGCTTGCCCCCCGTGACATCAAGATAGGGGCCGTGCCAGTTGGCTTCCTTGCCTTGGGGCGGGATTAAAAGCGCCTGCAGACCCTCGGCCGTTGAGGGATAGTCACCGATGTCGAGTCGGTAGGCCGTCAACGGAGTCTTGACGCTCGTGGTCACGAACAGGGTCGTGGTCTTGACCGACGAGGAGTCAAGGATGCCGCCGACCTTGGTCACGGCGAGCCCGACGAGCATGCCGATGATGGCGAGCACGACGAGAATTTCGAGGAGGGTGAAGGCGCTGAGACGCGCCTTCGGGAAGGAACGGTGGGGGGAACGCATAGAATGATGGTTGTTAGCTCAATGACGGCGGGAAGGGGCTGATGGTTGCGTGCGAACTGCACGCAGTCCACTCAATCTTGGTGCCCCCGCCCGGACTTGAACCGGGACAAGCGGTTTAGGAAACCGCTGCTCTATCCAGTTGAGCTACGGGGACTTTTTAGATTAAGTTGTTTGTAATTCAACGACTTGTGATTTTGAGCTATCTCGCACCATTTCCGACTTGTAACCCGTTTTTGTAACCCTAGCGTTTTTGCATGAAAAAAGCCAAAAACGAGATGCCAAAGCCGCCCGAGTCCGGAGTGTTTCGGAAGGTAGCAGAGTGCCTTTATCGCCACGAATCATCCGGCACATACTACGGCTTGGTGAAGAGGGCAGGCAAGCAGCATCGCCGTTCCCTCAAGACCACTGACCGCAGGCTGGCCGAGCGGCGCTTGGTGGATTTCCGGCGCAACGTAGGGTCGCTTTCCACCAGCGAGAATGCCGGGCAAATCACGTTTTCCGATCTCGCGACCCGTTGGCTGGAAACGCAGCGCCCCACCCTCAAGGCGAGTTCCTTTTCCAGGCGCGAAGGCTGCGTTGCCCAGATCTCCCCATATTTCAACCGGCAATCCCTGCGCCAGATCTCAGTTCGGGACTGCGAAGACTGGGCCTCACAGCGCAGCCCTGAAATTGCAGCGTCAACCTACAACAACGAGAGGGACACCATCAGGGCCGTGCTGAGCTACGCAAAACGTGAAGGCCTCATTCTGGAGAACCCCGCGGAGAATCTGCCCCGGCGAAAAATGTCGAGGATCCAAATTGTCATCCCGACCAAGGATCAGTTTTCAACCCTCGTGAGCACGTTGCACAGCATGGACCGGCGCAGCCAGGAGGCCGCCAATCTCGTGGAGTTGCTGGCCTACTCCGGGATGCGGCTGGCCGAAGCGACTTCCCTCCGTTGGCGGCATGTCTTCCTGAAGGCTGGCCGTTTTGCAGTTACTGGTGGCGAAACGGGCACGAAGAACCACGAGGTCCGGGAGGTGCCCCTGTTTCCAGCCATGCAGGCCTATCTGAAAAGACTCAGGACCGTCAGAGGCAAGGTGGACAACGACGACTTCGTGATCGGGATTGCCAGTGCAAGGAAAGCCATGGAATCCGCCTGCCGCAAAGCCGCCCTCCCCGACTTCACCCACCACAGCCTGCGGCACTACTTCGTGAGCAATGCCATCGAGGCTGGGATTGACTTCAAGGTGATTGCCGGCTGGGTTGGTCACAAAGATGGCGGTTTGCTTGTCGCCAAGACCTACGGCCACCTGCGCGACACCCACTCCGTCGAAATGGCCAAACGAATGACTTTCACCGCATGAGAAATATTGTCATAGGCAACCTATCGAACCGGGATCTCTTGTTTCCTACATTCCAAGCCACAACCGATCTCCTTCACTACATTGAGGGAAATAAACAGGAGACATTTTTTCCTAAATGGGTTACAAGAATCGCAAAAATACTGCTGCGGCAAATGTGGTCAACGCGCGCATGCGATGCGTTTGAAAGTGAGGTGGTCCCCGTCCGTTGGACAGCGGATCGGGTAAAATAAGTTAATATGGGAGGGGGTGCAGGGGGAGGGGCGAAGC
>CAIQQB010000079.1 GCA_903873805.1 uncultured Opitutia bacterium
AACTGGCCGTCCGACGAAGACGCAAAGCCACCACCGAAGACCGCCGCGAACGGCTCCCGTTGCTGTTGATTGACCAGGCATTGGAGAGCGAGATCATAAGTCTCGTCCCGTATATGCCAATCGGAGGTCCAGGCGATATGGCCGGGACTGGCAATGGTGCAAGCTTCGGCGATGCGCGTCAGTCCAAGATTGAGCCCGTCGGCGAGGATGCCGGTCAAGAGAACCTGCAAATTGGCGGCGGGCTCGCCGGTCCGCAGGTGGGTAAAGCGGTCGGTGAAGAGCGTCCACCCCGCCACCTCCGACAGCAGATCGGTGATCCGGATGCGCGGCAGCATGGCGTTGAGACGCACCGCCAGAGCTTCGGCCTCGGGCGGAGTCGATCTGACGATCGGGGTGATCTTCAAAACGCCCTTGTTGATGGTCACATCGGGCAGCAAGCCATCTTTGGCCTTGGCCTCGATCGCCATCAGCCGCAGGTCCAGGGTGACGCGACGGCCCGCGATGAAGCGGTCGAAATCGGCGTCCACCATGATCGGCAAGGTCTTGCTCCGTTGCATCTCCTCCAGAGTCTCGCGCGAGATGAGGCGCTCTTCAAAGGAGCGGTGCTGCCGGCTGCCCGTCACCCAGATGTCGCCGGCGCGCAGCCGGTCACGGAGTTCCGACAGCACACAGAGTTCGTAATTGCGCCGGTTGATGACGCCGTCTGCCAGCACATGCCGCGCCCAGCGGGGTCGGATGAAGGCGGTCGGAGCGGATTCCGGCAAACTCGAGGCGGCGGTGCGGTTCATGTCGCGGAGCACCTCGATGGCGCGCAGGAGCGGCGAGACGGCCGGCACGCCCTGAAAGGTGAACGCCTTGAGAAATTCGGGAGCCCAGCGGCGAACCCCGGCATAATGCTCGCCCAATTTCTGGAAGGGGTCGAACTCTTCAGATCGCGACAGGGCCTTTGCTTCCGCGACGGTGGAAACAAATCGCTCCCAGGTGAGCACCCCACCAATCGCCTCGAAGGCATCCAGCTTCTTGTCCTTTGCCGCAATCAGGGCCGTGCCGATCGCCGCATAGAGACAGACTTTTTCGTTGATGGCGCGGCCATCGGCCTGGAAGGCGCGGGCATGTCGCTTCTCGACCTTCTGGAATATCGCCCCGATCAACCGGTCGAACACGCTGATGGCTTGGTCGGTCAGGCCGACACTGAGATCGAGAGTTACGGCAACCAGGGTGGCGTGCCGGCGCTGACGTTCGTAGTCGGCGATATGCTGCGCCGTGGTTCGGCCAGCTTCGTGAGCCAGCCGGACCAAGCGAGCCTGGTGGACCCGGTGCCCGCGCGCCGCATCGATGCCAATTTTCTGAAGATGCTCCAGGCGCTCGATCAGGCCAAGCATCGCGCCCGGCTTGGCAGCTTCCGGCATCTGCCGCAGCCAGACCAGCTTGCTCTGGCCGGTGTCTTCCCGACGTTCCGTCAGCTCATCCAGTCTGCGCCGTTGCTCGGCCGACAGCCCGTCGGTCAATCGGCGGAGAACCTCCCGTCGCGCCTGATGGCGGACCTTGGTGCAGAGCTTTTCGAGCATCTTGGGCGATGGGACCAGTATCCGGCGCCGCCGGCATTCCACCGTAACCAGTCCGGCAAGGTGGGCAAACCGATCGCTCTCGATCGCCTGTGGCAGCAACCAACTCTCCAGGTCGGCAGCAGGACGGGGACCGAAGGACCGCAGCCCAAGCCGGGACTGCAATTCAACAGAATGGCGGCGAATGGCCCACTCCGCAGCGGGATAACCGGCAAGGGCCTCTGGAAGCACATCTATTTGCGCCGCGATAAACGAAACGAGGGCAGAAGGCGGGAGCTCGCCGACTCTCATGGGGCGTCCGGGGTGGCGCAAGTAACAAAGCATGAGCGCGTAGCCCAGGCGATTTTGATCGCCACGGCAGTTTCGGACCATGGTGATGTCGGCAGAGGACAACGTGTAGTGGCGGACCATCTCGCGAGGATCGGTCGAGGGCTCGAACAGCGCGGCGGTCTGGGCTTCGGTCAGCTGGCGGCGGCGGGTCACTCACAACTCCTGAATCTTGGTCCCAGCAGACCATCCGATTCGGGTCAGAGCGTCAATCAAGGTGCTACGTTTGATGCCGAAGGTGCGGCAGACCGCAGCCTTGGTGGAGCCGTGTTCGAGCGCCGCGACCACCGCTCCGAGTTTCTCGGGATCAATGACCACCGGCCGGCCGCCAACGCGGCCGCGGCGGCGTGCCGCTGCGAGGCCGGCCTTGACCCGCTCCTGCGTCAAGGAGCGTTCAAACTGCGCCAGGGCGCCGAAGACATGAAACAGAAACTCGCCTTGCGGGGTGGTGGTGTCCATCTGCTCGGTGAGGGAGCGGAAGGCCACCCCGCGCGCTTTGAGGTCATTCACCGTCGCGAGCAGATGCGGCAACGACCGACCCAGGCGGTCCAGCTTCCAGACAACAAAGCAGTCGCCCGGCTGAAGGAACGCGAGCGCTTTGGCAAGGCCGGCGCGGTCGCCCCGGTTGCCGCTGGCGTGGTCCTCGAAGAGGTGACGGGCATCGACCCCCGCCGACGACAGCGCGTCACGCTGAAGGTCCAGCACCTGTCGGTCACCATCGGAAGAGACGCGCATGTAGCCGATCAGCCTGTTCGGACACCCCCTATGAGTTGGTTTCCGTAGAGTAGTGGTTTACGACATGGTTTGTCTTGCAGAAACTTGGCGCGAATCCAGATTTTTCAGCCGGCAT
>CAIQQB010000080.1 GCA_903873805.1 uncultured Opitutia bacterium
CCTCGCTGACCTCCCACGGAGCAGCGATGCCCAACAGCCCGGCATAATGGCTTTCGATGTTTGGATCATGGATCTCGCTCATCCCCTCCCTATGCCGGTTTTACCCAGCCTTACCCACACAAAAACCGGAAGAACCCAAATTTGCCCGGCCAAAACGCGGCGCCGGGGCTTCTCGGCCGTTGACACCACCGTCTGTGGTGCTATGTCATGAGACCTTCTGCGCGCTCTGCTCACGCGCGCCATTTCCAACCTCGAGCAACACCCTTATGGCCGCAAAATCCAAAAAGAACTCCAAGAAAAAACCCGCCGTCAAGGCCCTCAAATGCGTCTACACCTGGGGCGCTGGCAAGGCCGATGGCAATGGTGGCATGAAGCCGCTGCTGGGCGGCAAGGGCGCCAATCTCGCCGAGATGACGCGCATCGGCCTGCCGGTGCCCCCGGGGTTCACGGTCACGACCGAGGTCTGCACTTATTTTTACGCCCACAAGCGCACCTACCCGAAGGAACTGCAGGCCCAAATGCAGGCCGGCGTCGCCAACATGGAAAAGATCATGGGCTGCAAGTTCGGCGATGCCGCCGGCATGCCCCTGCTCGTCGCCGTCCGCTCGGGCGCCCGCGATTCGATGCCCGGCATGATGGACACCATCCTCAACCTCGGCCTCAACGACCAGACCGTCCTCGCCCTCGCCTCCGCCACCAAGAACGAGCGCTTTGCCTGGGACTGCTACCGCCGCTTCATCCAGATGTATGGCGACGTTGTCCTCGGCGTGCAGAAAGCCGAGAACGAGGATCACGAGCCGTTTGAGACCGCCATCCACACCTTCAAGCACGAGAAATATCATGCGGACATTGAGGATTCCAAACTCACCGCCGCCGATCAGCAGGAGTTGGTGAAACGCTTCAAGGCCCTCGTGCTCGCGCGCACCGGCCATGTCTTCCCCAACGATCCGTGGGAACAGCTCAAGGGCGCCGCCGGCGCCGTCTTCGGCTCGTGGATGAACGACCGCGCCATCGTCTACCGCCGCAAATACAACATTCCTACCGAGTGGGGCACCGCCGTCAATGTGCAGGCCATGGTCTATGGCAACACCGGGGACAAATCCGGATCCGGCGTCGCCTTCACCCGCAATCCGGCCAACGGCACCAACGAATTCTATGGCGAATTCCTCATCAACGCCCAGGGCGAGGATGTCGTCGCCGGCGTCCGCACGCCCGAGCCCGTCATCAACCTCAAGACCGAGATGCCCAAGTCCTATGCCGAGCTGCTCAAGGTCCGCGCCACCCTCGAGAAGCACTTCAAGGACGTGCAGGACATCGAGTTCACCATCCAGGAGGGCAAGCTGTTCATGCTTCAGACCCGCAACGGCAAGCGCACCGCCATGGCCGCGCTCAAGTTCTCCATGGACATGGTGAAGGAGAAGCTCATCGACTGGAAGACCGCGGTGCTCCGCAATCCGGCCGACCAGCTGGAGCAGCTCCTCGCCCCGGTGTTCGACCTCGCCGAGGTCAAGAAGGCCAAGGTCATCGCCAGCGGCCTCCCCGCCGGCCCCGGCGCCGCCACCGGCAAGATCTACTTCAATGCCGACCGCGCCGAACAGGCCGCCGCCAAGGGGGAGAAAGTCCTCCTCGTCCGCATCGAGACCTCCCCCGAGGATCTCCGCGGCATGATCGCCGCCGAAGGCATCCTCACCGCCCGCGGCGGGGTTTCCTCGCACGCCGCCCTCGTCGCCCGCCAGATGGGCAAGGTCTGCGTCTGCGGCGCCGCCGCCTTGCACGTGGACTACGACAAAAAGACCGTCACCGTCAGCGGCCAGACGTTCAACGAGGGCGACTTCCTCTCGATCGATGGCACCCTCGGTGCGGTCTACGCCGGGAAGATCCCCACCGCCCCGTCCGAGATCATCGACGGCCTCATCAACGGCAACAAGGCCGCCCAGGCCACCGAGAAGTTCAAGAACTACGTCCAGCTGATGAAGTGGTGCGCCGCGGCCACCAAGCTGTCGGTCCGCACCAACGCCGACACCCCGGAGCAGGCGCGCAACGCCATCGCCTTCGGCGCCGTCGGCATCGGTCTCACCCGTACGGAACACATGTTCTTCGAGGGCGACCGCATCGACTCGATGCGCGAGATGATCCTCGCCGATACGACTGAGGCCCGCGAGGTCGCGCTCGCCAAGCTGCTTCCCTACCAGCGGGATGACTTCTTTGGCATCTTCAAGGCGCTGAACGGGTTTCCGGCCACCATCCGGTTCCTCGATCCGCCGCTGCACGAGTTCCTGCCGAACTCCCGCGAGTCGCAGGTCGATCTGGCTGCCAAGCTCAAGATCCCGGTCGAAAAGATCATCCAGCGCGTCCACGACCTGCATGAATTCAACCCCATGCTCGGCTTCCGCGGCTGCCGTCTCGGCATCAAGTATCCCGAGATCACCGCCATGCAGGCCCGCGCGGTGCTCGAGGCCGCCGCCGTCGCCACCAAGGCCGGCTTCAAGGCGAAGCCCGAAATCATGATCCCGCTCGTCGGCTTCAAGAAGGAGCTCGATCTCCAGACCGCCCTCGTCCACGAGGTCGCGGCCAAGGTCCAGGCCGAGAAGAAGGTGAAGATCTCCTACACGGTCGGCACCATGATCGAGATTCCGCGCGGCGCCCTCACGGCCGACGACATCGCGAAGACGGCTGAGTTCTTCAGCTTCGGCACGAACGATCTCACGCAGACCTGCCTCGGCATGTCGCGTGACGACTCGGGCTCGTTCCTCACGCCCTACCAGGAGGCCGAGGTGTTCAAGAAGAACCCGTTCGCCTCGATCGACCAGACCGGGGTGGGCCAGCTCATGCAGATCGCGATCGAGAAGGGCCGGAAGACCCGTCCCGACATCAAGCTCGGCATCTGCGGCGAACATGGTGGCGATCCGGACTCGGTGAAGTTCTGCCACACGCTCGGACTCAGCTACGTCTCCTGCTCGCCCTACCGGGTGCCGGTGGCCCGGTTGGCCGCCGCACAGGCCGCCATCGCCGACGGCCAGGCGAAGAAGAAATAAGCGCGGCCCATCTCGCCGCCCTGCTCCCCTCAGCCCCGCGCCCCAAACGGCGCGGGGCTTTTTATGGGCCGGCTTCTGCGAACAACAATCCAACTTCCGTGCCTTTGACCAAATTTGGGAGTGCTCCGCGGTCTGAACCAGCTAGGCTTCGGAATCCAGGTTGAGTGGGCATAGGAAAGGTTTGCAGTCCAAGCTTAGGAGTTTCTGCCTGATTGTCCGCGTCAATCGGTGTCCAGTACCAGCAAGCGCGCTTGCTGTGCCAACTATAGCCGTCCAAACTGGGCCAGTATATCTGCATCCGGCTAATCTGCTCCTGAAAATCATCACTAAACAAAAGCGAACGGCCATGAAACTCGCAGTGCCAAGCAAGGAACAGTGGGTGCGGAGCACGTTTTGGACGCTTTGGTCACTTACCGTCTTATTTACAGCCTATAGGTACGCAAATTACAGGGGTTATTGGTTTCCGCTCGGAGAGTATTTTGAATACGCAAGCGAGTTCCATCCCGATGACATCGCATCCAGCTATGGCAGCATTGCATCGACCGCCATGCTCTTGCTCATTTTCTCAATGATTGGAAAATATAGCAGGCTTGAGCTATATCTTGGTTCTTCCGGTTTTTGTGTGGGTAAGGCTGGGTAAAACCGGCATAGGGAGGGGATGAGCGAGATCCATGATCCAAACATCGAAAGCCATTATGCCGGGCTGTTGGGCATCGCTGCTCCGTGGGAGGTC
>CAIQQB010000081.1 GCA_903873805.1 uncultured Opitutia bacterium
CCCCCCCGATCATCGGATGTCCAGACGCTACGACCATGGCGAAGAGCTTCGAGGCGGGCGTGGGCTTTCAGCGATCCTTTTGCAACAGGCCCGCCTCAATCGACCCATTGTACTGCGGAGTCAGCGGCGGTGAGAACAGCGGCGTCACACCATTGTGACCCAGCAGGTCCTTAAAGATCTCGGCGATGAAGCTGCTGCCGTTGTCCGCCTTGAGCACCAACGGCGGGCCGTACCGCAGGAACAACTCCATCATGGCCGCCACGGCGACGGCGGCGGTCGGCGCCAGGGCCGGCACCGCCAGCAGCTGGCAGGAACTGGCCAGATCGCGGACCAGCAGGACATAGGGGAAGATGCCGTCGATGGGGACGGGGGTCTCGGTAAAATCGGTGGCCCAGACGCTTCCGGGCACCTGCCAGGTCAGGCGGCAGGCGTTATCCGCCGCCGCGATGGCGAGCCCGCGATGGTACTCACGGCAGCAGGCCCCCAGTTCGCTGCGGACGACGGTAGGGAACATCGTCTTGAGGGCCGGTACGCCGATGGACGGCCCCCACTCTTCGAGCACTTCCACCACAGCGCTGCGGGTGATCGGATCCACAAGCTGGCGCGGTCGACCGCGATCGGCGGCGGCGAGGCGATCCCGCCTCCAACGACGGCGCCACTGGCGTAACGTGCGGGGGAGAAGTCCCAGCCGCTGCGCCGCCACGGCGGGCGGCAGGCCCGTCGCCTCGGCCCAGCGGACGAAGGCCACCGCTTCGCGTCGGACCTGGCGTTCCAGGCAGCGGCGGGGTTGCTGCTGATCGCCCAGCGGTGTGGCATGCTTGGGCTGCTTAGGCTTCATGACCTCTCCGATCTGCCGGAGGGTGCGCGCGTGGCGCTGGCTGCGCCGCCGCACCGCCGGGCCGACGGCGGGGCCGCCGGTCACCGGCGTTTTTTTTTAGGGCCGGCTTCTTCTTGTTCTTTTTATGCAGCACATGGGGCATCAGCAGGGCCAGCTCCTCGCGGATCTGCGCCGCCTTCAGGTCGATCTTGAGCGCCAACACCTGTTCCTGCAGGTCCGCAATCTGCTGTTCCTGCGGCGTACTCTCCATGGGCGGCCGTCCGCGGGCTTTGGGTTCGAGGGATTGCAGCGCCGCCTGCAGCATCTCCTGGCGCAACAGGCAAAAACGGGAACGTCCCAGCCCCAGCCGCGCCGCGGCCTCGGGGATCTGGGATTTGCCCGTGAGTGTCTGAAGCATCAGTTCCATCCGCTGCTGCGCCTGCGGAGAACCCGCCAGCCGCGTGATGATCGCCGCAGGATCAGGCCGTCGCCCCATGATCACCTCCCACTACCTGTTTATCCGTTAAAACCGGCCGATGGAGAGTCGCTACGCTCTCCATCGGCCGGGGAACATCTCATGTGTGACTTATCCGGCCGCCGCCAGGGGCGCAGCTTCCGGCGGACCTTTGATCAGCGCGATGGCCTGCAGCGCCCGCACCACCGGCTTGCGCCGCTTGCGTCCGGACTCGGTCTTGCCCGGCGTGGGCGGCGGCGCCGTCAGACCGATCGTCCGCTGGGTCGCCCGGGCCAAGGCCTGGTACCGTTGCACTTCGGCGGCGAGCTTCTTGCACTGGGCGCGGGCTTCGTCCAGTTCACGGTGCGCATCCTTCTGCCGGCCCTTCCGTGGCGGTTCGCAGCTGCTCATGAGGCCGTTGAGGGCGCGGAGTTCCAGGTTGTAGTAGCCCGGCAACGCCAATCCCAGCACCTGCGCCGCCTGCGTGGGCGTACGCAATCCTGCCAGCACTTCCAGCACCGCCGCAGCGTTCTTGCGCGCCTCCGGCGAGACCCGATCCAGCTGCAGCTTCTTGACCTGGTTGGCGCCCCGCGGCACCCGCTTGACCGGCGGCGGCGATGACAGAACAGCCGTCATGAGCGGCCCCCTTCCAGTGCCGCCTGAATCTTCCGCATCCCTTCATCCAGCGGCGAGACGCCCGGCGGCGTTGCTTCGGGCATCGGCAGATCGGTGTGCACGATCCCATGTCCGGCCAATGGCACCGGCATCGTCTCGGGTGGTTGTGCCGGCGGAGTCAGATCGATCTCCCGCCGCTGCTGGCCTTCCTGGGTCATGATCACCCGTTCGCCTTCGGCGTGGACGCTGAAGCTCTTGCCGCCCACCTGCCCGGTGAGATAGAACGGCGCCTTGGGCAGACCGTTGCGGGCCAGTTCCAACGCGCTGTTGGCCACCCGCGTCTGCAGCTGCTTTTTGACTTCCGGCGCGGCGTGGAAGAACCGGTCGGCGGGCACCAGCCCGTCGAGGGCCTGGTGCGGCCGCTGGAAGTTGTAGTAGTCGATGAAGTGGCCGATCCTCCGCTGGGCGTCGGCCAGGTCCACGAACACCGCCGCCTCCAGGCATTCCCGCCACAGACTGCCCCAGAAGCGTTCGATCTTGCCCAGGGTCTGCGGCCGGTGGGGACTGGCCACCACGTGGCGGATACCCCGCTTCTCGAGTTCCCGGGCAAAGGCGCTCTTGCCGCGCCAGGTGATGTACTGCGTGCCGTTGTCGGTGAGCACTTCCTCGGGGTTGCCGCAGGAGGTGATGCCCGCGCGGAACACTTCCAGCACCAGCGCCGCCGACTGGCTGGCGTGCAGGCCGTAGCCGACGATGAAGCGGCTGTGGTCATCCATGAACGCCACCAGGTAAACCCGGCGGTTCTGCCGCTTGAGCATGAAGGTAAACAAGTCGGTCTGCCAGAGCTGGTTGGGCGTGGCCCGCTCGAAGCTGCGGACGTGATCGGGGTGCGGCTTGGTGGGCTGTTCTTCGCTGACATATCCGGCTTCCTGGAGCACCCGGGCCACCGCCCCGGCGCTGGCCGGCAATCCCGGCCCACGGGCCAGCATGTCGCTGATCCGCTGGCAGCCGTAATCGGGGTGGGCCTGCTTGAGCATCAGGATAGAGCGCTTGGTGAGTTCCGGCAGCTTCGAGCCGGTCTTGCCCTTGACCTGATCCAACAGGCCGCCGGGACCCTGTTCCTCGAAGCGCTTCTTCCAGGCGTAGAGCGTGTGCTTGCTGACGCCCACCAGTTCGGAGAAGTCCCCGGCGGGCAGGCCGCTGCGCTGCCAGGTATCCAGCACCAGCAGCCGCTGCTCGGGGGTGAGCTTGGCCGCCGCCGGATCAACGACCGCCTCAGCTTGTTGCCGCCGCGGTCCCCGGGGGCGGCCGACGCCGAAGCGGGGCGGGCGCACGGGCATGTTCTCGTCTTCCGGCAGGTCCTCGGCCATCCCGGCGGGCATCTCTCCCGATGCCGCATCATCCCCCGGCGGCGGCACCGGCGAATGATCGGCGCCGCCGACCTCCGGATCCTCTGCCCCGGGCACCGCCCAGCCACCCCCACCCGGCGGCGTCGGCGAGGTGGGGGGCCTTCCAGTCGGGGTCGCTTGCGCTCCCCCTCCTTCCAGGC
>CAIQQB010000082.1 GCA_903873805.1 uncultured Opitutia bacterium
CCCCGGGCCGAGGTTTGGCAGACCAAAACACCTGGTCAACGACCCCGCTGCCGTTTGCAGAAAAGACCCGGAGTTGCTCCGGGGAGCTTCACCCGATCCGTTTGGCGGCGGCCTGGGCGCGGAGGCAGAGCTCGGCGGCCTTGAAGGCGTGGGCCTGGGTCATGGCGTGTTCCGTGCGGTGCTGGCAGTCGCGGATGAGTTTGCCAAAGAAACGGAACCCGACCTGCCCGGCGACATTGAAGTGCTGCTCGCCCTTCTCATCCACGAGGTAGACATGGTCGCCGGTCGCCTCGCGGCCCACATCGACATACTTGCGCAGCTCGATGTAGCCGCGCGTGCCCATGATGATCGTGCGGCCGTCGCCCCAGGTGCTCAGGCCGGCGGGGGTGAACCAGTCCACGCGGACGTAGTTGGTCGCGCCGTTGTTGCCGAGCAGGTTGGCCTCGCCGAAATCCTCGAGCCCGGGGGTCTCGGGATGGGCGTAGTTGGCGATGGCGGCGTGGGTCACGGTCGCGTCGGTTGCGCCGGTGTAGGTGAGAAACTGCTCGAACTGGTGGCTGCCGATGTCGCAGAGAATGCCGCCGTATTTCACCGGATCGAAGAACCAGTCAGGCCGACCGGTGCCGAGGCGGTGCGGGCCAAGGCCGATGACCTGGAGCACGCGGCCGATGGCGCCCTGCCGCACGAGGTCGGTGGCGAACATGGCGGACTCAACGTGCAGGCGCTCGCTGAAATAGACGGCATATTTGCGGCCGGTGCGGGCGACGGTGGCGCGGGCGGCGGCAAGCTGGTCGAGGGTGGTGAAGGGGGCCTTGTCGGTGAAGTAGTCCTTGCCCGCATCCATCACGCGGCCGCCAAGCGCGCCGCGATCGCAGGGCACGGCGGCGGCGGCGACGAGCTGCACGGCGGGATCGGCGAGGATTTCGTCGAGCGAGCGGGCGACCTTGGCCTGGGGAAACTTGGCGAGAAACTTGGCGACCTTGGCCGGGTCGGGGTCAAAGACCCAGGTGAGCGTGGCGCCGGCCTCGATCAGGCCCTGGCACTGGCCGTAGATGTGGCCGTGGTCGAGGTGGGCGGCGGCGATGATGAACTCGCCGGGCGCGACGACCGGGCGGGGCTTGCCCTGCGGGGCGTAGGTCATGCCGTCGGATTTTTGGGTCATGGGAAAGGCGCGGAGGTGCCCGCGAATCACGCGGATGGACGCGAAAGGCGGTAGGTCATGGGAATGACTAAGGACTAATGTCTAATGTCCAAGGTCAGTGCAAAAGTGGGGTTGGATTCAATTCGTGTCCAATCAGGCGTCGATCCTCCGTGCCTGGCTGACGCCCGCCAGCGGAAGAGATGATCATCCGGAAGATCGGTTCGGCATGGATTCGGGTGCATCCGCGTGATTCGCGGGCATTACGGCTGGGCGGTTTCGCGGGTTTGCTTGGCGAGGGTCTTGATGGCGGGCTCGAGTTCGGCGCGGACTTTTTTGGCCATGCGGTCGATGAAGAGGATGCCGTGGAGGTGGTCGGACTCGTGCTGGATGCAGCGGGAGAAAAGGCCGGTGCAGGTGAGCACGTGCGGCAGCCCGTGCAGGTCCTGGTAGTTCACCCGGATGGCATCGGGCCGGAAGATGTCGCCGCGGATATTTGGGAAAGACAGGCAGCCTTCCTCGTAAACGGTTTCGTCGGACGGCAGCGTGGTGATGACCGGGTTGACGAGGGCGAAAGGCATGAACAGTTCGCGGGGCGGCTTGGCGCCATCGAGCTCCCAGAGGAATTCGGGTTTGGCGGCGCGGAGGTCCACGACGCAGAGCTGAATGGCGCGCCCGATCTGCTGGGCGGCGAGGCCGATGCCCTCGGCGTCGTGCATGGTCGCGATCATGTCGTCGGCGAGGCGGGCGAGGGCGGCGTCGAAGACGGTGATCCGGGCGCCTTTTTTGCGCAGCACGGGGTCGTTGTAATGGACGATGGGCAGGACCATGGGTGATTGAGGGCGCAGCGTGGGTTTGTCCCGCGCGCCCGGCAACTGAATTTGCCTCGACGGCTGGGTGGCAAACGGACGTGGATGCAGATAAAGTTCCGGCAACAGCTCGACGGGTGGCCATCGGTTCCACGGGCGCAAATTGGGATTGCCCGAGGCGGAGGCTGCGGCACGGTGGCGGGACGATGACGACGCCTGTAGCAGTCCTTTTTCGGGCCGGTTTGGTGCTGGCACTGGCGGCGTCGGCCGGGGCGGCCGAGAGCGTGACGACGGCGGACGTCGCTGGCTGGCGGTCGATTTGGAACGGCAAGGATCTCACGGGCTGGGACACCTACATGGTCAACCCGCCCGACAAGGCGTGGGACGTGCCGGGCCTGAAGCGCGACGATCTAGGCAATTACACCGAGGGGATTGGAAAAAACCGGGACCCGTTGAAAGTGTTTACCCTCGAGGTGGCGGACGGGCATCCGCAGATTCACGTTTCGGGCCAGGGCTTTGGCGTGATGATGACGACGGAGGTGTTCCGGGACTTCCGCCTGCGCGTCGAGGTGAAGTGGGGCGAAAAGAAATGGAGCAAGAAGGCTGCTCTGCCGCGCGATGCCGGGCTGCTCTACTTCTGCTTTGACGAACCGCCGGCGGTTGACCGCACCTGGCCGCGCGGGATTGAGTTCCAGATTCAGGAGCACGACATCGGCGATCTCTTTGCGCTCGGGACGCAGATAACTGTGCCCGCGCGCACGGGTCCGGGACCGGCCGGCCGCGCCCCGCTCCACTATTACGACCCGCTCGGCGAACCGACCGATTTCAAACAGGTGCCCCCGGTGGGCAACCGCTGCATCAAGCTGGTCGACGCGGAGAAACCAAACGGCGAATGGAACCAGCTCGAGCTGGTATGCCTCGGGGGAGACAGCATCCACATCGTCAACGGCAAGGTCGTCATGCGTCTGCACCGGGCGCAGAAGATCGCCGGACCCGGCGCCCCCGGCCCGCTGACCGAGGGCAAGATCGCGCTGCAAACCGAGGGCGCGGAGGTGTATTATCGCGACGTGCAAGTCCGCCCGATCACCGCGATTCCGGCGGAATACGCGGAGCCGGCCGCGCCCACGGCTCCAGCTCCGGCCGCGGCGCCGGCGGCGAAATGAAGACTCCGGCGCCGTCGTGCGAGGAGAAGGCGAGGGAACGGCGGCCGAACATTCTCTGGATCGTGACGACGCAGTGGCGGGCGCAAGCGCTCGGCGTCGTGGGCGACCCGAATGCGCGGACACCGCACCTCGACGCGCTAGCGGCGGCGGGGGTGAATTACACGCAGGCGGTGACGCCGCATCCGTTTGGGCCGTTTGCGCGAGCAGCGATGCTGACCGGGGTGCCGTCGCCCGAGAACGGCGTGCGCGACTATTTTGATCCGCTCCCGGCGGACGCGCGCACGATCGCGCACGAGTTGCGGGAGCGCGGCTACGCGACGGCGTTTTTCGGCAAATGGCACCTGGGAAAACGCGACCCAGCGGCCGCGCTGGTGGGCGAGGCGCACGCGAAGACGATCGTGCCACCGGAGGCGCGGGGCGGGTTTGAATTTTGGGAAGGATTTGAGAGCGGTTTCCTGCTCAACGATCCCTGGCTGCATGGAACGCAGCTCGCGGAGCCGGTGCGGATTCCGGGCTACCAGAGTGATGTGGTCTGCGGAAGGGCGGAGCAATGGATTGCGGAATGCGGAATGCGGAATGCGGAAGGTTCGGTTCAAAATCCAAATTCCAAAGTCCAAAATGCCGTCCCCTGGTTTTGTGTGGTGAGTCTGGAAGCGCCGCATCCGCCGTATGAGGCGCCGGCGGCCGGGGTTCTGGCGCGGCGGCCGGAGGAGATGGTGCTGCCGGCGAATGTGCCGCGGGGCGGCGAAGTTGAGGCGAAGGCGCGGCGGGAGCTGGCGGGATATTATGCGCATATCGAGGCTACAGACCGGGCGGTGGGACGGCTGATCGCGGCGGTGGATGCGCGAGATCAAGAAAACCCCCAGGTCAGCGACCTGGGCTACAGTGGAAAAGGAGCGGATGAAGTGCGGCAGACCATCGTGGTGTTCACCTCGGTACACGGCGACATGCACGGGGCGCACGGGCTGTTTCGAAAAGGCTGGCCGCACGAGGAGTCGGTGCGGGTGCCGCTGCTGGTGCGCGGACCGCGGGAAACCGGTTTTGGGTTTGGCGTTCGGAGTTCGGAGTTGGTGTCGGTATTGGATCTGCCGGCGATGACTTTGTCCTGGGCAGCGGGGCGGGAATTCCAAATTCCAAATTCCAAAATCAAAAATACGGTACAGCACATCTCCATGCCGAGCGTGGTCGCGCTGCCGCACCAGTGCGACCGGGCCTGGCGCGGCGTGCGCACGGGGGCGTGGAAACTCGTGCTCAATCCCGACGGCTCGCCGTGGCTCTATTTTGACCTGGAGAACGATCCGCTTGAGCTCCGCAACTTGGCCGGCGATCCGGCCCGCGCGGACGAAATCGCGGCGTGGGCCCGGCGGGCCTAGGGTTTTGGGGCCGAGCGGGGCGGCAGCTTGCTGACCCGGCGGATCAGGTTCACGAGGTCCTGCAGCTTGAAGGGCTTGGTGATGAAATCATCCATGCCGATCGCCATGCTTTGGTCGCGGTCGGCCTGGAGCGCGTTGGCCGTCAGCGCGACGATGTGGGGCTGGCGGGCGACGGGCAGGCGGCGCCGGATTTCGCGGGTGGTTTCAAAGCCGTCCATTTCGGGCATTTGCAGATCCATCAGGATGAAGTTGAAATCCTGCTTGGCGATCGCCTCGAGGGCTTCGCGACCGTTGTAGGCCACCTGCGCTTGGTAGCCGAGCCGCTCGAGAAAACGGAGGGCCACCTTCTGGTTGACCGCGTTGTCCTCGACGAGGAGCACGTTGAGCGGAATCTCCTGCGCGAGCAGCTTCTGTTCGGCCTGCGGGGCCGCGGCCTGGCTCGCGTCGCCGGGAAACAGTGTCTGGAGCGCGCGCAGGAGGGCGAGGGTGCGGACGGGCACGGGCAGCGGGGCGAAATTCGGGGCCGTGTCCCACGGCGGAGCGACGGTCTGGCCGGCCGGCAGCAGACCGATCACGGGCACCGAGGTGGTCGCGAAGGCGCCCGGCCAGTCGGGCTCGCCGGCGGCGGGCAGGAACAGATCCACCAGGACCAGCTGGGGTGCGGCCGGCGCCCGGAGGGCCTGCACGGCCGCGGCGGTGGTGGTGACGGTCGTGGCGCTGAGGCCGACCTGGGTGAAGAAGATCTGGAGCCGGCGCAGGCGGACGGGGTTGTCGTCCGCGCAGAGCACCCGGCTGCCGGCGGGCAGGCTGGCGGGCAGGACCGGGAGGGCCGGGAGCCGGTCGGGGGCCACGCGCTCGACCATGAAACTGAATATGAAGGCGGAGCCCTGGCCGCTGACGCTCTCGACGCGGATGGCACCGTTCATCAGCAGGCAGAGACGGTGGCAGATGGCGAGGCCGAGGCCGGTGCCACCGTATTTGCGGGTGGTGGACGAGTCGACCTGGGAAAAGGGCTTGAAGAGCCGGTCAATGCGGTCGGCGGGGATGCCGATGCCGGTGTCGCGCACAGCGACCTCGATGGAGCAGCGGCCGGGCGGCGTAGTCCGGGTGGGGGGCAGCAGGCGGGCCTCGACGGAGACGCGGCCGGCGGGGGTGAACTTGATGGCGTTGTTGACGAGGTTGCCCAGCACCTGGCGGACGCGGTTGGCGTCGCCCAGCACAAGGGCGGGGACGTCGGGCGCGATGACAAAGGCCAGCTCGACCTGGCGGCTGGCGGCCTGAGCGTTGAACAGGTCCAGCGTCTCCTCGATGCAATAGGCGAGCTCGAACGGGTGGTGGTCGACCTCGAGCTTGCCGGACTCGATCTTGGAGAAGTCGAGGATGTCGTTGATGATGGTGAGGAGCGCCTCGCCGCTGGTGCGGATGGTGTTGACGCAATCGCGCTGGTCGGGATTGAGGGTGGTGTCGAGGAGGAGGCTGGTCATGCCGATGACGCCGTTCATCGGGGTGCGGATCTCGTGGGAGAGGGAGGCGAGGAACTCGCTCTTGGAGCGCGAGGCGGCGTCGGCCTCCGTCTTGGCGCGGCGGAGGGCGTTCTCGGTTTCGACGCGAGCGGTGATGTCGGTCTGGATCGCGATGAAATTTTCCAGCACGCCCTGGCCGTTGCGGACGGGTTGGATTTCGAGGTGGAGGTAAAATTTCCGGCCGGACTTGGCGTAGTTGACGATTTCGGTGGAGAAGCCCTCGCCGCGGGCGAGGGCGAGGCGGATGCGGCGCACGGTGTGCGGGCTGGTTTCGCGGCCGACCATGAAGCGGGCCGGGTTGCGGCCGACGACCTCGGCGAGCGAGTACTCCATTAGGCGCTCGAAGGAACTGTTGACCCACTCGATGGTGCCGTCGGGCTTGGCGATGATGACGAGGTTGTCGGTCTTGCTGGCCACGAGGGAAAGCTTGCGGGCGGCGGTCTGGCTTTCGCCGAGGGCGGTCTCGGCCTCCTTGCGGGCGGTGACATCCTGGAGGGTGCCGACGATGCGGGTCGGGGTGCCATCGGGGGCGGAGGCGACCGTCTTGGAACGGACATAGATCCAGCGCCAGCCGCCCTGGAGGCTGCGCACGCGGTATTCCGGGTCGATGAAGCCTTCGGTGCCGGCGAGCTGGGCGTCCCGGGAGGAGCAGAAGACGGCCAGGTCGTCGGGGTGGACGAGCGGCTCCCACAGGGCGGGCAGGGAGAGGGCGCTCTCGGGCGCGAGCCCGAGGATGGTCCAGAGCCCGGTGTTGCCGAGGACCTCGCCGGTGACGGTGTTCCACTCGAAAATGCCAATGGCGGTCGAATCGAGCGCGAGGTTCAGGCGCTCGTCGGAGACCTTGAGCATGGCCTCGATGCGGCGGCGCTCATCGTTTTCGGCGAGCAGGCGGCGGTTGGAGTCGCCGGCGGCGAGGAGGCCGGCGAGCGCGGCGCGGGCGAGGTGTATGCTGAGACCGAGGAGGAGGGTGATGCCGAGGCCGGCGGCGAGGGCGAAATCGGGGAGGAAGCCGCGGTTGCGCTGCAGGTAGTCCTGCGTGGGCGTGAGCACGATGCGGACGGGACGGTTGGCGATCTTGAACGACGATTCGCTGGAGGCGCTGTCGTTGACGACGCCTTCCGCATTGACCGAGGTATAGACGGGGTCGGGGTCGCTGCCCACGTAGATCTTGCAGAGGTGGTGGTCACTGGTATGGAGGCGCTGGTCGAGATTGGCAAAAAAGCCCGAGTAGGTCATCTCCAACCCGAGCAAGCCGACGAGGTTGCCGTCGTGGTAGACCGGGGAGTAGATGACGAAGCCCGGCCGTCTGGCCGTCCCCAGCAGAACGGTAAGGGAGATCGCCGGGCTTTTGCTGCTCCCCGCGGCAACCGTCATGGCGTTGGACCGCTCGGGCACGGAGGACTGGATGAAGCCGATCAGGCCGTCGTTGGCGGCCCGGGGGTAAAACCAATCGGTTTTCTTGTCGGGATAAGGGATCCAGTCCAGCGACTGGACCACCGGCTGTTCAGGCGAATTGGCCACCGGCTGTTCGCCGCGGATGCCGCTCACAAGCGTGAAGGCATCAGATTCGCGAACAGGAATGTCGGGGACGCCTTCCGTTCCCCAGCGCTGGGAGAGGCGTTCGAGCGTAGCCGTGTCCTGCTGGAGCTCGAACTTGATCGCGCTCGCGAGATTGCTGATGTTGATCTGGGCGCTGGAGCCGAGGTAGTAGAGTTCACGTTCCCGCAGGCCGGCCGAGATGATGATCGTGAGCATGGCCGAGCCGATGACGACCGGCAGGGGCAGCCAGGGGGGGATGCCGCCGGCGCCGCGCGCATGTTCGCGGGCCGCGAGCATCAGCAGGGTGGCTCCGAGGGTCAGAATCAGCAGGGCGGAGCTGGGCGGCAGGCTGACGCTGGAGCCCCAGGTGGAGGCCACCGGCAAGTCAAGGGAGTGTCCGGCCAGGGTGGCGGTGCCGATGGCGGCGAGCAGTGAACCGACCAGCGCGATCCACGGAGCGCGTCTGGACTGGGTGCCCGGAAAGGCGAGCCAGGGCAGAATGCCCCCGGCCGCCAACAGGACCAAGGCGGCGATGGGTGGCATGGCCCCGGCCAGGGTTCCTGGGGGGGGGACGCTGACGGTTAACCAGCTGGTCGAGCCGGAGGGAAGCAAGGCAATGGTACCGAGCAGGGCGGCGATGAGTCCGGCCCAGGCAAAGGGTGGGGTGCCATTGACCACGAACAGGACCGACATCGCGACGAGACAGCAGCCGCTGGCGAACACGGTCTGCCACGGGCCCGCCCCCGAGCCATTGAAAGCCAGATCCAGCGAGTCGAGCAGATTCAGGAAATAGCCGACGCCCAGCGCCAGCACCACCAGCGCCAGGACGGACGTGGCGTGATGTTGCCAAGTTTTTCTCGGCAAAGTGGGGAGGGACGGCATCTAGGAGTTTTACCCTAGGCTGAGCGGCTTGCGGCCTGCAATGGCATTTGTTGGCCGGGAGCAGGCTGGGGGGCGGTGGATCAGGGTTTGGACGCGGCTGGCGGCGCCGGGGTGCCGGGGGGGCTGGAATCGCCGGTCAGTTTGCGAAGAAAATTGGTGGGACCGTAAACAAAAACCCACGAGGGCTGGTTCAGGGTGCCATCAAGCTTGACTTCGAGAGCGCCGGAGAGCGGTTTGGTCATCAGGTCGATGGCGTTCCCGAGCACGGAGCTGCTTTCCTTGAACGGGCTGATCTTGGCCGTGAAGTCGAGCGAGCCGCGGTCGATCAGATAGGCCCCTTTGGCGTCGAGCGCCGCCCGCGGGCCGGAGAGATGGAGTTCGCTGAACGCGAGCTGGTTGCCGGCCACGGTGAAGTTTGCCTGGAGGGTATCGAGGCTCAGACTCGTGAAGTTGAGCAGTGTGTGGTTCAGCAATTCCGAAAGGAGTCCGAGCAGGTTGATCTGGCCGAAGTCCGCGCCGGTGATCCCGGCCGTTCCGGCACCGTTGTAGTTGAACTTGTCGTCCAAGGCCCCTTCGGCCGCCAGTGTGATGCCGAGTTTCCCGCCCGTCAGATGCTTGGGCTTCGGTCCTGGGGCGGTGGCTTCCGGATGCCGGGCCGCGATGAAATTCTCCACCGCCTGGATCGCGGCCCCGAGATCGGCGTCCTTGAGCGTGGCGCCATAGGCCAGCCGGCGCGCGGTGGGTGCCCCCATGATCCGCGCATGGCCCTCCGCCCGGCCGCCCGCAAAACCCACCGCCAGCACGGGCAGATCCACTATGTCGTCGCGCAGCCGGACTTGCGCCGTGAGATCGGAAAGCGGAAAGCCCCCAAAGGTGAAATCACCGGGGCCGGCCACGGCGATGTCCGTCGTCGCCTGCTTCCAGCCGCGGTCGGACTGGCCGTCGAGCTGCCCGGTGAGCTGCAGGCTGGGCGGACGGGCGAAGTGATAGGGCGCGACCAGCGCGCGACCGTCCGCCCCGAACAGGCCGGCCGCGGGATCGAGCTCGAGGTCGGAGGCGACGTTGAAGGTGATCTGCCGCCAGCGGTCGGTGCCGGGTTCATTCCGGAGGATGACGCCGCCGCGGGCCTCGTGTTCGCCCTGCCGGGCGGAAAACGCTAGCACATCGTACCAGCCGGGGCGGACGAAGAGCGTGGTGCGGACGCGGTCGAAGGCGAGGCCGCGGACCACGGCGCCGGGGGCGTCGGCCGCGACGAAGACCGCGGTCGATTCCGGCTGGAACCAACGGCCGCGGACGTCGACCTCGGCCTCGGGCGGAGCGGCGGGAAAGGCGAAGCTCCGCCAGAATTCGGGCCACCAGGCGCCGAGCCACGGGTCGATGGCGGGCGGGCGGAGCCGTCCGGCGAGGAGGATGCGGAAGTCGAGGGTGGACGTATCCATTTCATAGCTACCGCGGGCAACGCTGTCGCCGACCCGGAGGAAGCCATGGTCGCACCGCAGTTGGCGGCCGTCGTAGGTGACCTGGGCGGCGGCGCCGTCGAGCGGCACGCCGGCGACCCGCGCGGCTCCGGCGGTGAGTTCGCCCTCGGCGCGAACAAACTCGTGGGTGTTTTCCGGGGTGATCGCGAACGTCACGTTGGCCGAAACGCGCGCCGGGGCTGTCAGCTGGACGATGGTGCCGAGGTCGCGCCCGGTGAACCGGCTGGCGAGGGTGAGGATCGCGTTGGTGACCGGGCCGGCGAGGGTCAGCCGCCCGGATTTCTGATCCTGCTGGTACCGGATGGACCACGGCACGCCGGTCACGAAGGCGTCCGCATCGATGGTGAACGAGGAGGGCGCGTGCTGGGTGAGGGTGGCGGTGGCCGCGTCAAACAACGGGGTGCCTTTCGTCCGGAGGTCACCCCGGGGAGTGTCGGTCACACCTCCGGCGGAAGCCTCGAGCTGGCGGAAGACGAGGGGCGACGACCCGCCCTGCCACTCGGCCCGCACGCGGAAGGTGGCGGTGCAGGTGAACTCACCGAACCGGGAATAGAGATCGGCAATTTCCCCGGTCAGCGTGAGCGGGGTGCCGGGGGCGGGTTGGAGCGGAAAGCTGCCGTGCACATGGAAGGGGCCGGTCGTGAAACTTGGGGTCTCGCCCGCGGCTCCGGCCCCTTTGCTGTTTGCCCAATCAAAAGTGACCGTTGCGATTTTGTCGTCATCGGGTTGCAGATGGATCGTGAGCGACTGGGTCTGGTCGATGTCGGAGAGGACGGCAAACTGCGCCAGGACGGACGGTGCTTTGCTCAGCTGGCCGGCATACTGCTTAAACATCCGGACCAGAGTGGCAGGGTCGGCGGGCGCGGACGGACCCTTGGGCAGGGAGAGCGCGCCGCTGAGACTGACATCGGGCAGGGTCCCGCCGAAATGGGCCGTCAGGGCGGGGATGGCGAGAATCCGGCCCTGCGGCTGCAGGGTGAAGTTGAGTTCGGAAACCAGGGCGGTGCCGGCCACAAGGTCGGAGTACTCTTCATTGGCCAGCAGCTTGGCGCCGGACACCTGCAGTTCGCGCAGCTCCAGCGAACCGGCGGCGAGGGCCCACGGGTTGAATTCGGCGTAAAGGGCGTGGGCGGTGGCGAGCAGGCCGGGGAGGGCGGGGTCGCCGACACTGACATCCTCGAATTGCACGCGGCCGGCGGGATCGAGGAGGGCGCGGGAAAAATCCACGCGCAAGCCGACGGCGGCAAAGTGCCGCTGGAGGGCGGTCTTGGCGAAGCCGGGCAGGACGAGTTCGTGCGAAACGGCGATCTTCACCTGGATCCCGAGCAGCACGATCAGCGCGAGCCAGAGCGTCCAGAGCGCGAATAGTCCAGCCGTGCGCGCACCCCACAAGCAGGCCGGCCGGAGCACGCGCAGGAGTTTCATGACCGAATCAGTTCCGAATCAGGGCGCGGCTGGGACGGGGGCAGCGGCGGTCGGGGCCGCCGTTTCCGGGCTGGCCGGGGAGTTGGTGGTGGCCGGAACGGCCGGCGGTCCCGGGTCACGCGGGCCATAGGTGAGCGTCCAGAGGGCGTCGAGCAGCGGCTGCTCAAGTTCGAACACCACGCCGAATTCGCGCGAGCCGGCAAACTGCGTCCCGCCGCCGGTGCGTTCGCTGAGCAGCAGCGTGGTTGTGCTGGTCTGCGCCCCGGTGCCGCCGGTGAGCGTCAGGGTGGCCTCCAGGCGGTATTTCCAGGGCTGGGCGGTGCCGCCGACCATGACGGTGTCGGTGAAGGTTTCGCTGACAAACTGCTTGGCCCGGAGCGTGCGCAGTTGCGCGAACACCTGCTCCAGCGCGGCGCGCCGGCCGGCGGGTTCCGCCGCGAGGACCTGGGCCCAGGTCTCCCCGGCCGCGAGGGTATGGGTATAGACCGGGGCGGCGGCGGAGTCGCCCTCCGGCGTCAGGGTCAGACCCGTGATCTGCGCCCCCTCGGGCAGGGTGCGGAGCAACCGGTTGCGGTAGAAGCGTGCCGCAACGGGCAGGCCGCTGAGCGTGTCCGCAGGCACGGCGTAGACAAACGTCTGTCCCAGCACGCGGGCGGAGGGGCTGCCGCCCGCACCAAGCGCGATCTGCAGGGTGAGCGGGGCGGGTGCCGGGGGCGGCGTCGCCGGGGTGGCGGCGGCGGAATCGCCGGGGGTGAGGGTGAGCGTGATTTCGCGCTCGGGCAGATTGAAGCCGAGCTTTTCCAGGGCGTCCTGATCGGGAGCATCGGCGACAAAACCGGATGTGCCCGGCGAGGGCGGGGTGGCGCGGAGATCGGCGAGGCGGTTGAGCAGCTGCTCGACCAGATTGGCCTCGGCGGGCACCGGCGGCGTGCCGGGAGTGGCACTGCGGTCAATCTGCCAGGCCGGCGGGCTGCCGACGGGGACCTCGAGGCGCTGCAGCAGCAGGGCGGGCTGGCCGGGCGCGCGGAGGGTGAGCGTGGTGACGGCGGCGGGGGTGAGGTCCAGGATGCGGGTTTCGCGCAGGGTTTCCTGGGCGTTTTTCAGGGTGTCGAGCACCAGGCTGGGAATGGCCACGGTGAAGAGCTGCGTCCGTTCCTCGAGCTGGGCATAGCGGACCGTCTCGGCGGCGCCGGGTTTTTCGGCGGACACGGGCTGGCCGATGAGTAGGGTTTCGCGGCGGTTGTCGCCCTCGAGCGTGATGCGCAGGAAGGGGGCGTCGCCCTTGAGTCCGGTCCCCTCGGCGGGGACGTCCCGGTCGCCGAGGAAATGCCCCGCGCGCAGGGCGTTGAGGGCGTTGAGGGCAAGTTCGGCCTCCGGTTTGCTGGCGCGGGTGCGGATGGGTGACTCAATGGTCCAGCGGGCGCCGTCGCGCTGCAGGCGGACCCGCGCGCTGGAGTTGGCCGCCTGGAGGCTGAGCGAGCGCACCCCGATCACCGGGATGGTGAAGAGAGCGTCGGTGCGCAGCTGGTCGAGGTCATGGTGCAGGCTTTCGGGGAGTTCTTTGCCGATGATATGGATCTGGGTGCCGTCGGGGGACAGGAGATAGAAGCGGTTGTCGACCTTGGTTTCGGCCCCGATGCGGAGCGTGATGGGGGTGGTGCCGCCGGCCGGGACAAAGCCCAGGGTGATAGCCGGCCGTTCGAGGCCGTAATCCGCGAGGTGCTGGCCGCCCTTGGCCACCTCGGCGACATTGAAGACGGCGTAATGCTTGAGGAACTGGAGGGCGTTGATGATGTGGCTGACGGCATTCGGATTGGCGGGCCAGTTGACCGGCTTGATGATGGACCAAGCATTCTGGCCGCTGCGTCGCAATTCGATGGGGGGGCTGTCGCCGAGGCCGAGGGTGAGGGCCTGGATGTCGGCCGTCTGATCGCCGGGCAGCACCGTGTCCCGGATCCGGGCGGAGTCGGTGATCCACTCCTGGCGGACATGGAGGATGTAGGCAAACAGCGCGACGTTCAGAAATACGAGGAGCAGCGTGAATTTGGTGCGCATGACAGGGGAGAAAGACGGAAGGGCCGAAAGGCGGAAAAGCTGAAGGCGGAGAGGCTGGCGGTGGAGGATGGGATAGTCGGGGGGTAGTGGCGTTCAGGCTTTTGCTTTTTCATTCCTTCAGCTCTTTACCGCCGGCGGGTCCAGGAAACCACGAGCCCGAGGAGGGCGACCGCGCCGGGCAGGGCGAAGATCAGGCAGTAATACATCCGCCGGAGCTGTTCCTGGCTGAGGACCAGTTGGTAGCTCTCCAGCGGGCGGATGGGAACACTGGTCTTGATGTCGCGCTCGACGGTCCAGTTGACGGCGGCGAGGAACAGCGAGAGATTGCCCCGGGCGGCCAGGCGGCCGTTGGCAATCCAGTCGGCGCCGCCAAAGGCGACCAGCCGGCCGCCGGGGACGCTGAAGGCGAGATTGCCGCGGGCGGTCACGCGTTCCGAGGCGGTCACGACGGCAAACGGACCGGGCAGGTCGGTGCTGCTGCGAACGGGCGGGACGGGGCGCCGGCGGTAACCGCGCTCACCCCAGGCGGTGGGCGAGGTGCCGATGAGCGGGGTGACTACCAGATTGGCGTCGGGAGCATGGGCGGGGTCGGGGCGCATGTCCCGGGCGGAGCCGAAATAAACCGGGATCGCATTGCTGGTGAGCAGGCTGGTGACCGGATGTTCCGCCTTGGCGGGCCGGAGGATCAGATCGCCGCTTTCGGTCTGGCCGTCCTTCCCGGAATCGCAGACCACCACGTCGGTGGTCAGCACGCCCCAGTCGGCGAGCAGATCGTCGAGGCCGTGGGGATAGGTGGGGGCGAGCAGGGCGAGCACGCGGCCGGCCCGGGTACTGAGATACTGCCGCAGCAGCTCCTCTTCCGCGCGGTCGTAGCCGGCCTGGGGCCAGGCGATCACCAGCAGATTGGTGTCGGCGGGGATCTGGTGGGTGGCGGCCAGGTCGAGGGGGGCGACGTCCAGATTCCGGAGGCGCAGCTCGTCATTGAGTAGGGACAGGCCGCGGGCGGGGTCGACGTCTTCGAGCGGCATCTCGCCATGGCCGGTGAGAAAATAGATCTTCTTTTTCACCGGATTGGCGACGTCGAGGATGGCGGCGGTGAGCGCCTGTTCGCCCAGGAAGGCCTTTTTCTCGTTGTTGGCGATGCGGTAGAGTTCATCGGGCCCGATCACCCGGCGGCGTTCGCCGCAAAGCACCAGGATCACATTGGGCTGGCTGATCCCGAGCGCCTCAGCCTCGTGGCGGCTTTGGTAGACATTGAGCTCCTTGACGCTGACGCGGGCGGAGGCGGGGTTGTCCCCGGTGGTGAAGACATATTCCCGGAGCAGGTCGGTGACATCGCGGTAGGCCTGGGCGACCGCCTGGTCTTCGCTGTCGTTGGTCAGGGTCACGATGACGCGCACGGGCTCCTTGAGCGCCTGCAGGTAGGCGATGGTTTCCGGGGAGAGCGAATGGCGGTGGCTCCGGGTGAGGTCGAACCGCCAGCCGTAATGAAGGGCGAGGTAGTTCAGGCCGCCGAAGAGGCTGAGCAGCAGGACGGCCTGCGCGAACAGGTTGAGGCTGCGGAGCCAGCGGACGGCGCGGAAGCTGAGGGGGGAGGCCATGGGTCAGCTGTGCAGGAGTTTCGCCTCGACGCTGAACACGCTAAAGATGAGCGCGAGCGTGGTGCCGCTGAGGTAGATCAGCATCTCCCGGGTGTCGAGAATCCCCCGGGTGAAGTCGTCGAGGTGGTGGAACACCTGGAGGTAGTCGAGGGCGGCGCGCGTTCCCTGCATCGATTCGAGGTTGAGAAAGGCGATCTTGTTGAGCGCCAGCCACGGTCCGAAAACGAACAGGCCGATCAGGACAAAGGAGATGATGGCCGCGACCGCTTGGTTGCCCGACAGCGAGCTGGCGAAGACGCCGATCGCGACAAACATCAGGCCCGAGACTGCGATGAAGACAAAGCCGCCGAGCAGGGGGCCGGAGTCGAGGAACTGGGCATCATCGGCAAACCGGTGCAAGATCAGGAAAAAGCCGCCGGTCGACAGCCACAGCGCCAGGTAGAGCAGGTAGGCCGCGCTGAACTTGGCCAGGACGACCTCGGCGGTCGTGACGGGGGCCGTGAGCAGCGTTTCCAGTGTGCCGAGCCGCCGCTCCTCGGAGAGGCAACGCATCGTGAGCAGGGGCACCATGAACCAGACGGGCAGCCAGAAGAGCTGGAAATAGACCGCGGCCGGCGGGGTGTCCTGGGCCGACTTCGTGTACATCTCGATCAGGATCACAAAGAGGTAGCCCATCAGGGCCAGGAACAGCACCGCCGTGATGTAGGTGCTGGCGCTGACCAGGAGCATGCGGAGCTCGTGGCTGAGGATGGTGAAGTAATGCTTCATGGGTTCATTTCCGCCCGGCGGCGTTGTCAACGGTGTCCCAGCTCCGCCGGGTCGCGGCGAGGAAGACCTCCTCGAGGGACGGCTGGGTGCGGCTGAGCGAGCGGAGCCGGAACCGGCCGTCCGCCGCCAGCGCCCCCAGCAGCGCCTCGCCGAGGTCGTCCTCGCGCGGGGTGGAGAGGATGAGGTGGTGGAAGCCGGAGGCGTCGGGCCCGGCACCGGGGCTGACGGTGAGCGCGGGGTCGACGGCGGCCAGGAGGGCCGGCAGGGCGGCGGCGTCGCCGGCGAGCTCGAGCTCGTAGCGCGAGCGCCCGATCACCTCGCGCCGGAGCTGGGCGGGTGTGCCGGCGGCCACGATGCGGCCCTGGTTGATGATGAGGGCGCGGTCGCAGGTGAGCTCGATCTCGGGGAGGATGTGCGAGGAGATGATCACCGCCATGCGCCCGCGCAGCTGGCCGATGAGCTCGCGCACCAGCTGGATCTGATGCGGATCCAGCCCGATGGTCGGCTCGTCCATGATGATCACCGGCGGCTCGGCCAGGACCGCCTCGGCGATCCCGACCCGCTGGCGGAAGCCCTTGGAGAGCGTCCCGATGATGCGGTGGCGGACGCGCTTCAGGTCGCACAGCTCCAGCACGTCGTCGAGACGGGCGGAGAGCCGGCCCCGGGCCAGGTTCTTGAGCCGACCGCGGTAGAACAGGTATTCGGACACCCGCATGTCCTCCGGCAGCGGGTTGTTTTCCGGCATGTAGCCGATGCACCGTTTGACGGCGTCAGCCTGGCTGGCGACCGACAGGCCGCAGACCAGGGCGGTGCCGGAGGTGGCCGGCAGGTAGCCGGTGAGGATGCGCATGGTCGTGCTCTTGCCCGCCCCGTTGGGACCCAGAAACCCGATGATCTCGCCGCGGGCCACGCTGAAGCTGACCTGGTTCACGGCGGTGATGCGGCCGTAGGTTTTCACCAGATTGCGGACTTCGATGGCGGGGGAGGTTTCTGACATTACGGGCACCATGGGGGAGGACTGCGACACGGACAAACACCAAAGGTTTATTTTCCCGCGGAAATATTCAGCGCCCAGGCCGCCGCCAGACCGCGCAGCGTCAGGTCGGGCATGATGCGGACGGCCGGGCGCAGCCGGCCCAGCAGCAGCTCGGCGCAGCCGCCGGTGGCGAGGATGGCCGGGGCCGGCTCGCCGCGCGCGGTCAGGTCGGCCAGCACGGCGTCGAGCAACGCCTGGATCATGCCCTGGAAGCCGACCACGGTGCCGATGCGCATCGCTTCGGCCGTCGACCGGCCGATGGCGCGGGTGACCGTCAGCGAGTCGTCGATTTCCGGCAGCTGGGCTGTCCGCTCATGCAGGTAATGGCGCATCACGGCGAGGCCGGGCGCGATGATCCCGCCCTCGAAGCCGCCGCGGGTCGTGACGATCTCGAGGGTGACGGCGGTGCCGAGGTCGATCACGACGGAGGGGCTGCCGACGAGGGCGTGGGCGGCGGCGGTGTTGGCGAGCCGGTCCTGACCGATCTCGGCCGGCAGCGGATAGCTGATGGGGACGCCCAGCTGGCACTCGTGGGTGAGTTGAAAGACTTGCAGGGCGGGAACGGCGGCGGCCAGCACGCGGCGGAGCTGCGGCGAGGCGGCGGGCACGACGGAGCAGAACGCGACGCCGGCCAGGCCGGGATGGCGGGCGTGCAGCCGGTCCAGTTCCGCCCCGAATCCGGCGGCCGGATCATCGAGCGCCGGCGTGGGCACCTCGGCCACGGCTTCCGCCCCGGCGGGGCCCACCACGCCGTAATGCGTGTGAGTATTGCCAATGTCGACGCAGAGGAGGGTCATGGGAAACGACCAATGTCCAATGAACCTGGCCCCCGGCGCAAGCCGAGACGGCGGCGGGAACCGGTCAAGCGCTCTTTTCCAGCGTGACTTCGCCGGCGCGGAAACGTTCGGTGCGGCCCTTGGCGGTGCGGAGGAGCAGCGCGCCCTCGTCGTCGATGCCCAGGGCCTCACCGGTCACCCGCTGGTCACCCTGCAGCACGGTGACGGACCGGCCGCGGAGGATGTCGTACCGGTTCCAGAGGTCGGCAAAGGTTTTCTGATAGGTGCCGTCCACAAAGCGGTCGTAGGCGAACAGCACGCGGCCGATGAGCGCGGCGGCGAACCGGTTCAGGTCCAGCGGGCGCCGGGTGTGCTCCGCCAGCGAGACCGCGCGGCCGGCGAGCTCGCGCGGCCAGTGGCCGGCGGGGCTGTTGGTGTTGAGCCCGAGGCCGAAGACCAGGTCGCGGATCTGGTCGGCGTCCATCCGCGCCTCGGTCAGCATGCCGCCGGCCTTGCGGCCGTCGAAGAGCAGGTCGTTGGGCCACTTGAGGCCGGGCGCGGCCTGGCAGAAATTGGCGATGAGCTCGCAGAGGTTGACGCCCATCCAGAGCGTGAACGTCTGCATCCGCGCCGGCACGAGCCGGGGGCGGAAGGCGAAGCTCGCGTAGACGTTGCCGTTGTCGGCGCTGTGCCAGGTGCGGCCGAGCCGGCCGCGGCCCTTCGTCTGGCGCCGGGCGAAGACGGCAAACGGGGCCGCGCGGCCGGCGCCGAGCTCGCGCGCCGCCTCGTCGTTGGTGCTGTCGGTCTCGTCGAGTAGCAACAGGGAAAAGGGGCCGGTGTGGTCACGTCGGTGCGCGGCGATGAGGGTGGCGTTGAGGGTGGCCGGACGGGCGGTGAGCCGGTAGCCGCGGGCGCGGACGGCCTCGAATGCAAATCCCTGCGTCCGCAGCCGGGCCATGTGCTGCCAGACGGCCACCCGGCTCACGCCGAGCCGCTGCGCAAGCACGGTGCCGGACACCACGCCGGGCTCGGCGGCGAGCAGGGCCTCGAGGATGAGGACTTCGGGATCGACGCGGATTTTTTTCATGCGGAGGCGGACGGAGATTGGCCGCAAAAAGGCCCAAGGGTCACAAAAAGACGGAGGGAAAAATCAAGTCGAGCAAACGGGGAGCGGGCCGGCGGCACGGGTTGAGAGAAAATGTTCGTTGGTGTGGATGGCATGCGAATTTTGCGCCTTGTGGCGGGAAATCCCTCCGCGCTGGGCGGTGTTTATGCGCGCCAGTCGAGGCCGAGGTCGGCCCACACGCTGTGGTGCACGAGCGCACCGGTCGAGACGAAGTCGAGGCCGAGCCCAGCGTAACGCGCGAGGTTCCTCAGGGTGATGCCGCCGCTCGCCTCGGTAAACGCCCGGCCGGCGATGAGCGCGACCGCGCGCCGGGCCGCGGCGGGCGCGAAATTGTCGAGCAGGATGACATCGGCTCCGGCGGCGAGCACCGGTGGGATCTGCCCGGGCCGGTCCACCTCCACCTCGACTGGCAGATCGGGCGCGGCGCGGCGCGCGGCGGCGACGGCCGCGCCAAGCGCGGAGACATTTTGGAATTTGGAATTTGGATTTTGGATGACCGAGCCGGCGGTGGACAGAAGTTCCGGGTTTTGGATTTTGAGTTTTGGGTTGCGCCAACGCTGGACGTTGGGCTTCGGCCCCGGGCCGAAGCCCAGCACGGCGAGGTGGTTGTCCTTGAGCATGACGCGGTCGAACAGGCCGAGGCGGTGGTTCCAGCCCCCGCCGCAGGCGACGGCGTATTTTTCGAGCATGCGCCAGCCGGGGGTCGTCTTGCGGGTGTCGAGCAGCCGGGTGCGGCCGTCGCCGAGGGCGTCGACATACCGGCGGGTCTGGCCGGCGATGCCGCTGAGGCGCTGGAGGAAGTTCAGGATGACGCGTTCGGCCGCGAGCAGCGTCCGCGGATCGCCGCTGAGCGTGGCGAGCACACCGCCGGCCGCCACGGCGCGGCCGTCGCGGGCGTGCAGTTGCATCACGGCGCCGCCGCCGTAGGCCGCCAGAATGGTGGGGATGAGCGGCAGACCGCAGGCGATCAGTGGTTCGCGCGCGACCAGGTCGGCGTGGCTTTCCCGGGGTGCACGCGGGCGGCCGGGCGGGACGACGTCGGGTCCGACCCAGGCGGCCGCGAGTGCCGCGGTCGACTGGTCGCCGGTCCGGCGCGGCTTCACGCGCAGGCCGAGGCCGGCGAGATCCTCGTCGCGCGCCATCTCGACCAAACGGCGCAGGTGCCCGGGATCAAGGTCATCCCAGGAGAGGCGGCGGAGGAGCGTTTCGGCGTTGACGGACATGGGGGAGGGCAATGACCAATGACTAATGACGAATGCCCATTGGCCAATGACGAATGTCTAATTTCTCATGGCTGATGACCAAGCACGAACCGGTGCGTTGCCGGCAGGTTTTGTCGGGCGCAGGATTGCTCCGGTCGCGGACGGACTTACGGTGCGGGCATGACCTGTGACGAGTTCTGGGCGCTCGATGATCTCGCCGGACTCAGCCTCCCGCTGCAGGCGCTCTGGCACGACGATCGCGGCGACTGGGACCGGGCGCATGAACTGGCGCAGGCCGCGGCGGGCAAGGCGGGTGACTGGGTTCACGCCTATCTGCACCGCAAGGAGGGTGACGCCGGCAACGCGCGCTATTGGTATGCCCGCGCGGGCCGGCCGGAATTTCGCGGGTCGCTGGCCGACGAATGGACGGCGATCTCGGCCGAGCTGCTCGGGGCCGGGGCGATCAAATAGGCCCTTTCAGCTTCCGCTCCGTTGGGCCGCCACGAAGCCCGATCGGCCGTCAATCTCAGCCATCACCTGATCGCGCACGGGGATGGCCGCCCGGTTGGCCAAGAGTTCGCGCGCCAGGTCGTCGAGCCGGATGAATTCCACCCCGGCTTGCTGATAGGCGGCGAGCAGCGCGCGGAACAGCGACCGCCGGCCCATGCCCTCGATCTCGGCGTGGAGCGTGAACACGTTGGCGGAGTCGGGGCGCAACAGCGACAGGTAGTGTGGCACGATCTGGTCGTCGGGATATTCGGGCCGGCCCATCAGTTCGTCGAAGGTCGGGAGAGTGCTGGGGATTTCGAGCGTCTTGAAAACCTGTCCGTCGATCCGCGGGAAGAACGGGGTGCCGCCGCGGGTGTCGCTCGCGTAGAGCAGTCCGGCCTCGTCGTAAACGGCGCGGCTGCGGGCGTTGCTCTGCCAGCCGGGGGCGCCAGCGGTGGCGGCCTCGGTGCCGAAGATGCGCCGGAACTCCGCGCGCGCCGCGCCGAACTCGGCCCGCACTTCGGCGAGCGGCATGGTCTGCACATAGTCCTGCCAGCGGTAATGGTTGTGGCAGTGGATGCCAACCTCGAAGCCGGCGTCGCGCACGGCCTGCATGGCCGCGGCGTTGCGGCGGCCGATGTGCGGGGCCGGCAGCAGGGTGCCGTTGAGCAGCGTGCGGATGCCGTAGAGCTTGACGACGCTGGTGCGGGACACCTTTTGAAAAAACCCCGGCCGGAACACCCGGGTGATGGCGCGGCCGGTCTGGTCGGGCCCGAGCGAGAACAGGAAGCAGGCCGGCACGCCGAACTCGCGGCAGTCGGCGAGCAGATTGGGCACGCCCTCGCGCGTGCCGCGGTCGGTGTCGACGTCAACCTTGAGGGCGAGGCGGAGGGAGGGCATGATCGGGCGGGCTCGGAAGAGGTTGCCGGGCGCTAGCCAAGGGTGGCAAGACGCCGTTTTCTAGGCTGGGAGGGATTGATGCGAATTTAGGCGGGGTGCCCTCACCCTGCAGCGGATAGCGCGCCGGGGACGTCCCGCTCCAGCGGGGTGAGGGCACCCCGCCCACATCGGAGATCCCGCCCGCTCGCCCTTAATCCAGCGAATAATCCTTGTGCGCGAGGTGGTAGTCGAGGGTGAGGCGGATGGCGGTCTTGAGATCGACCTTCGGTTTCCAGCCGAGCTGCTTCCGGATGGCGGCGACAGAGGGGACGCGTTTCTGGATGTCCTGGTAGTATTTTCCGAAATACGTCCCGGACGGCACCACGACCACCTTGGCCTGGGCGGCGTGCTCGCGGTAGTCGGGATTCTCCTTGAACGCGGCGATGATGAGCTTGGCGAGCTGGGCGACGCTCACGTCGTTGGCGGGGTTGCCGATGTTGAAGATCTGGCGCGAGGCGCGGCCGTCCTTGTTCTCGATGATGCGCAGGAGCGCGTCGACGCCGTCGTCGATGAAGGTGAACGAGCGGCTCTGCTTGCCGCCGTCGACCAGTTGGATGGGCTTCTTGAAAATGACGTTGGAGATGAACTGAGTGAAGAGGCGCGAGCTGCCCTCCTTGGCCTCGAAGACGTTGTCGAGCTTGGGGCCGATCCAGTTGAACGGGCGAAAGAGCGTGTAGTCCACGTTGTCGCGCACGCCGTAGGCATAAATCACGCGGTCGAGGAGCTGCTTGGAGCAGGCGTAGATCCAGCGCTGCTTCTCGATCGGGCCGTACACCATCGGGCTGGTCTGCTCGTCGAGCTCGGGGTCGGGGCACATGCCGTAGACCTCGGAGGTGGAGGGAAAGATGATCCGCTTCTTGTATTTCGCGGCCTGGCGGACAACGGCCAGGTTGGCCTCGAAATCCAGCTCGAAGACCCGCAGGGGGTCCTTGACGTACTGGGCCGGGTTGGCGATCGCCACCAGGGGGAGGACGGCGTCGCACTTCTTGACGTGGTATTCGATCCACTCCCGGCTGATCGTGACGTCGCCCTCGACGAAGGTGAAACGCTC
>CAIQQB010000083.1 GCA_903873805.1 uncultured Opitutia bacterium
TCCCCATACGCTGCGCCATACGTTTGCCACCCATCTGCTTTCCGGCGGGGCGGATTTGCGCGTATTGCAGGAGATGCTGGGTCACGCCAATGTGGTGACGACGCAAATTTACACGCATGTGGATGCCGACCGGATGAAGGCGGTACACAAGAAACATCATCCGCGGCAGTAGGGGGGCCACGGCGCCCACGTGACGCGGTCCCACGCCCGATAAAAAACAGGTTTACAGCTAGCACCGGCCCCCGCCTCCTCGAGTCGCCCAACGCCTTCTTGCTCCCCAACCTTTACATCGGCATTTCCTTTCGCAAACGGGAGCGTTGTGTCGAAGAGTACAGGAGTTGGCTGCGAAAAACCGATGCATTGACAATCACCCTGCATGGCGTTGCTACAATAGGCAAGAGCGGCGCGGCGCCGCATGCTGGCGAGTGGGTTTGCCAGAGTAGACCGTGACTCGACCGACGGGGGCGTTTTATAAGGGATGGCCTATGCTGGCACTGAGCCGCGGCGAGGGACAAAGCATCATCATTGACGGCCGCATTGAAGTGAAGATCGTCAAGTGGTCGCGCAGCTCCGTGCGCCTGGCCATCCAAGCCCCGCGTGAGGTGCTGGTCGACCGCGACGAAATCTGGCGACGCATGCATCCCGGCCAGCTCAGCCCTCTGGAACAAGCCGAACAAGAACGACTTTTGCGTCTGACGCAAAATCCCCCGACGCCCCCCGCTTCACCCGCGTCCCCGCCGTCGGCGCCCCCGCCCGATCACGCCTCTGACCACGCCCCCTGAACAAGCCCTCTGCTGTATCTCTTGTTGTGCCGGAGTAGAATTGTCACCCCTTAGCCGAAGTAGAAGTGTCACCGCCAAGACTGGGGTATACCAGTCAGAATGGAAGAACTTCGAATGTCGGTCAAAGAACGGGTTCGACTCGATGCGTTGCAGCGGGTCCAACGAGGCGAACAGACGGTGGTGGCGGCGGCGGCGCTCATGGGCGTATCGCTGCGGCAGGCCCGTCGTCTGTGGAAGCGTTACCAGGCCCAGGGGGCCGCGGGGCTGGTGCATGGGCTGCGGAATCGGCCCAGCAACCGGCGACTGCCGGAGGAACTGCGTCAGCGGATCGTCCAACGCCAGCAGGCGCGTTACGCGGACTTCGGTCCGACGTTCGCTTGTGAGAAGCTCGCCGAGGAAGGCCTGGTGCTCAGTCCCGACACGCTCACGGCGTTGCTCAAGGAGCGACACCTGTGGCAGCGGCGGCGCAAGCACGCCAAGCACCGCTCAAGGCGGGAGCGTCGGGCAAGTTTCGGGAGCCTGAATCAGATGGACGGCTCGCCACACGACTGGTTCGAGGGGCGAGCGCCGTGGTGCGTGCTGATGGTGATGATCGACGATGCGACCAACCGGACCTATGCGCGGTTCTACCCGGCGGAGACGACGGCGGCGGCCTTCGACGTGTTTGGGCGGTGGGTGCGGCACTACGGTCTGCCGCGGAGCATGTATGTGGATCGCCACGGCATGTACCGCGACGAGGAGCACCCCCAGAAGCCCACGCAGTTTGGGCGGGCGATGAAGGAGTTGCACGTGGAGTTAATCTTGGCGCACAGCCCCCAGGCCAAGGGGCGGGTGGAGCGGCGGCATCAAGTGTTTCAGGACCGGCTGGTCAAGGAGCTGCGGTTGCGGAACATCTCGGATATCCCGCAGGCCAACGCGTTGTTGGAGAAATATTTCTTGCCGGAGTTGAACCGGCGGTATGCGGTCCCGGCGCGGCAGAGCGCGGACCTGCACCGGGTGGTGCCGCCGGATCTGGCATTGGAGGAGATCTTGTGCGTGACCGAAGCGCGGGTGGTGGGGCGGGACTGGTGTGTGCGGTGGCACAATCAGTGGCTGCAGATTCCCGCGGCGCATGGGGCGTTGGAACTGGCGGGCAAACGGGTGTGGGTCAAGCAACTCGGCGATGGGGAACTGGTGCTGACGTATCAGGGGCGGCGGGTGAGTTACCGGGTCTTGGCAGCCCGGCCGGTGGTCCAGCGGCCCGCGGTGGTGGAGGTGAATCGGCGGGTATGGAAGCCGGGAGCGGATCATCCGTGGAAGCGGGCGGCGGTGGGGCGTGGGTCGCCGCGTGGCGGGCTTGCTCCGGCTGCGCCTGCGCAAGCCCGCCACGCGGCAACGACCCTGAGGTCAGGGTGACACTTCTACTTCGGCTAAGAGGGTGACAGTTCTACTTCTTGACGACAA
>CAIQQB010000084.1 GCA_903873805.1 uncultured Opitutia bacterium
ATAGCAGTTTTGAAAGTCTTCCGGTCGGGTGTTCCGTTTCAGCCCAAGCTTCGCCGGGCGCGGCGGTTGGTTGCCCGCGTCCCGCTGACCGGGCGGCATGGCCCCGCCAAGGCTCAGGCCTGCTTCGCCCGCATGTGCCGGTGGACAAAAAAGTAGTAGACCGCCCCGAGCACGAGCATGGCGCCGCCGATCCAGTGGCCGGCGGTCGTGGCGATATCCTCGGAGTGTTTCAGGTCCTCCCCAAACTTCACCCCGAACCAGCAGAGCACCGCGCACCAGACCGTCGAGCCCAGCAGCGTGTGCAGCGAAAACTTGCCGTAGTGCATCCGCACGATGCCCGCGGGAATGCCGATGAGGTGGCGCACGACCGGCAGCAACCGCGACGCAAAGATGCCGAAACCGCCATAATGCGCCGCCCAGCGCTCGGCGTTCTCCACTTTCTGCGGCGGGACGAAAAACGTTTTGCCGTGGCGCATCACCAGCGGGCGTCCCGCCCAGCGAGCCACCCAGTACATCGCCGTCGCGCCCAGCCAGGAGCCGAGAGCGCCGGCAATCACGATGCCGGTCAGGCTCAGGTTCCCCTTGCTGTAGGCCAGGTGCGCCGCAAAGGGAATCACCAGTTCGCTCGGCAGCGGCAGGAACGTGCTCTCGATGAACATCAGCAGCGCAATCAGCGGATAGCCGCCGGTTTCGAGCGTCCGCTGGTACCAACTGATCAGTTCGTCGAACAGCGCGTGCATGGGGCGTAAAAAAGGCGGGGCGAATCCAATCGCACCCGCCGGAGAGTGAACCGGGCCGGACTCAGATGTCGGGCTTGGTCTTGCGGAGACCCATGACGCGGTCGCCCTCTTTCCATTGCGTGCGCTTCTTCAGGATGGCGACGCGTTCGAAACGCTTGAGGACGTTGCGCTTCTGGACGATGCCGGATGCGCCTTGGAGGCTTTTGTGTTGGGACATGGCTGGAAAAGTGGAGATTGCGAGTTGCTAAAGGGGTCAGGGATTAGCGTTCGCCACGGCCCATGACAAGTATTTTTCGCCAACATGTTCGGCCCGCACCACGACCCATTCCGGCGTTTCGTACGGATGGCTGGCGTGGAGCCACGCCTCGAGGGCGGGTTGTTGCCCGGGCAGGAACTTGAACATCAGCCGGTATTCAGTGACCTGCTCCTGCGCCCCCTGCCAGCGGTAATGGGAGGTCACCGCCCCATGGACCTGCACACACACGGCCAGACCGCGCGCGATCGCCTCGGCGGCAAGGAGATCGGCGTCGTCGTGGTCGGCCACGGTGGTCCAGGCGATCAGCATGGGGGGGGGTAAGCCAGCAGGTGCGGATGGCAGCCGCGGGTCAAGTCAGGTGTTGAAATAAGTCCGCTGGCCAAAATTCATTCCCATGGCAGCAAGGAATGGAGAAGGCTGGTCGGGAAAGGTGAACAGTTTTCAGCCGCCCGCGGTCGCAGATCCACCACCGGCGCCACCAGCGCCACCGCCGCCACGCCCATTTCGGCCCCGGCGACCGTTCGCTCCATTGGCACCGGGGCCCTGAGCCCCGTTGCGGCCATTGCGGCCCTGCCGCCCGTTCCCGGCATAGAGATTGCCGGATTGATAGGTGACGTTGGGTGGATTGTTCGCCAACTCGACGGCACCGTCAGCGGATGCAGCCGCGACCTCAACCTGCCGTTGGGGGGGGGCCGTCCGGGAGCGTTCCAGCACGATGTTTTGCTCCAACTTGAGCTGCTTCTCCAGCCGGGCTTTGTCGGCTAGCAGGCCCTGCACCTGCTGATACTTCTGCCAGGCGATGGTGCTGGTGCCGATGCTGACCAAGCCAAGTACCACGAGCAGGTACCGGCCGACCCTCGGGCGAGCGGCGGGCGCGGGGGCCGCGGGCCGGATCACGGGGTTTGTGAAGGGCGATTTGGGGTTCATGGGGTTGGATAGGTGACGCCCTGCCATCCCCGTGGTTTCAAGGGCGGCTGGGGCGGAGAATCCGGCCGGTGGCAAGCTGTTGCCCCGCGGGAAAAAGGGTTGCGACCGGGCGGGAAAATTTTTCGCGCCGGAGTCGGAAAGGGAGCGGGGACGCCTCAGCGCCAGCCCGTCACGGTCCCGACCAGCGCCTCCATGCACTCGATCCGGGCGGCGGGGGTGATGCCGTGGCCGAGGTTGAAGACATGTCCGTTGGTGCCGCGCATGCTCTCCAGCAGCCGGGTCGTTTCGCGGGTCACGATCTCCGGAGTCGTCTGCATGAGGACCGGATCGAGATTGCCCTGCACGGCCACATTCGCCGGCAGGGAGCGGCGCACGACCGCCAGGTCGCAGGTCCAGTCGACGCTCAGGATGCGTGCCCCGCTGAACGCCTGGTCGGTGAGGTGGGGCGCGGTGCCCTTGGCGTAAAGGATGACCGGAAAATCGGGGGGCAGCGCCGCGATGATCCGGCGGATCCACTGGAGCGAAGCCGCTTCATAATCGGGTCCCGCGATGATCCCGCCCCAGGAGTCGAAAATCTGGATGGCATCCGCGCCGGAGGCGATCTGCATCCGGAAATAGGCGATGAGGGCGGCGGTGAGCTTTTCGAGCAGCGCTTCAAACGCGGCGCGATCGGTGTAAAACAACAGCTTGATGCGCTCGAAATCGTCGGAGCTGCCGCCCTCGACCATGTAAGTCGCGAGGGTCCAGGGCGAGCCGCCGAAGCCCAGGAGTGCCTTCCCGCCCGCGAGCTCCTTTTTCAGCAGCGCGAGGGTCTCGGCCACATAGTGCAGCCGCTCCGGCACCGCGTCCGCGGGGGCGAGGGCGTCGATCTGGGCGCGGGTGTCGAGCCGGTGGGCCATGGCGATGCCGCCGGTGTCGCGGAACGCGTAGCCCTGTCCCAGCGCTTCGGGAATCACGAGGATGTCGGAAAAGAGGATGGCCGCATCGATGCCGGGGAAACGCCGGAGCGGTTGCAGGGTGACCTCGGCGGCGAGGGCGGGGGTGCGCACCATCTCGAGAAAGGACGACTGCGCCTTGAGCGCGCGGTATTCGGGCAGATAGCGGCCGGCCTGCCGCATCACCCAGAGCGGGGGACGTTCGAGCGGCTGGCAGGCGCAGGCGGAGAGAAAGCGTTCGCGGGAGGTCATCGGTGCGCCGCAACCATCCAACATCTGCCCGCCAACATACAACGCCCAAGTGAGGCCGGCCCGCCGGATCAGACCCCCGGGGCGAGCCAGTCGCGCGGGCGCAGGAACGTCGTCAGCAGCTCCGCCTCCGGCGAACCGGGCTCGGGCGTGAAACCGTAGTCCCAGCGGACGAGCGGGGGCAGGCTCATGAGAATGGACTCGGTGCGCCCGCCGCTTTGCAGGCCGAAGTGCGTGCCGCGGTCCTGCACGAGGTTGAACTCGACGTAGCGGCCGCGGCGGAGGAGCTGGAAGTTGCGTTCGCGTTCGCCATAGGGCGCGGCCTTGCGGTGGGCGACGATCGGCCGGTAGGCGGGCAGGAAGGCGTCCCCGACCGCCTGGGCCAGCGCGAAGCTGCGGGTGAAACCCAGCTCGTTGAAGTCGTCGAAAAACAGGCCGCCGATCCCGCGCGGCTCCCCCCGGTGCTTCAGAAAGAAATAGTCGTCGCAGTGCTGTTTGAAGCGCGCATGCAACTCGGCGCCGAAGGGCGCGACGGCATCGCGGGCCGTGCGGTGCCAGTGGACGGCATCTTCCACGAATCCGTAATACGGGGTCAGGTCAAAGCCGCCGCCGAACCACCAGATCGGTGCCACGGGTGACGTCGCCGGGCCCCCGGATGGGGGCGTTTGCGCGCAGAAGAAGCGGATGTTGGCATGGCTGGTCGGCGCATAGGGGTTGCGCGGATGGATCACGAGCGAGACGCCGAGCGCTTCCCAGGGACGGCCCGCGAGTTCCGGCCGGTGCGCGGTGGCCGCCGGCGGCAGCGTCGAGCCACGCACGTGCGAGAAGCCGACGCCGGCCTTTTCGAAAACCGCGCCTTCCTTCAGAATGCGGGTGCGGCCGCCGCCGCCCAACCCCGGGCGGTCCGGTTCGTCCCGCGTCCACGAATCCTCCAGAAATCCGGCGTCGCCATCCTCCTCCGCCAACGCGGTACAGATGCGGTCCTGGAGTCCGAGCAGGTAGGTCCGGACGGCGGCGAGGTCGGGTGGGGTGGGCGGAATCGTTGGCATGACGTTGGGGCAACACCTCTGCTTTCAGGAAGCCCGCAGTGCAATCCGGCAATTGCCAACGGGCCGCGCGCCCCTTTCCTGCGCCTTGTGCGATGTAGGCGGGGTGCCCTCACCCCGCGAGATGGATGCCGGTTTAGAGTGTTCCGTCTCAAGTCCAACTGCACCGGCGCGGTGAAAACCTGTGCCACATCCCACCCACCGGCCGGCGGCTGCGACCTTGACCCGGCGTCCGCCCGTTGGCTGGATCGCGTCATGTCTGAGGGCCCCAGCGTTGGTTGCAATCCGCCCGCCGTCGGCTTTGCGGGCCGGCGGAACCGCCGGCTGGGCTGCGACTGCGCCCGGGCGGCCGGGATCAGGCCGGCTCGCATCGAGGGCTGCGCCTGCAACTGTCTCTCCGCGGTCACCTTTTCCGCATGAACCGGACGCTGGTGGTGGTGCCGACTTACAATGAGCGGGAGACGATCGGCGGGCTGACGCTCCGACTGCTGGAGCTGGCACCCGCGGTGGATGTGCTGATTGTCGATGACAACTCCCCGGATGGCACCGGCCGGCTGGCCGACGAACTGGCGGCCCGCCATCCGGCGGTGCAGGTGCTCCACCGTCCGGGCAAGGCCGGCCTGGGCCGGGCCTATCTCGCCGGATTTCACTGGGCGCTGGAACGGGGCTATGAGTTCGTTTTCGAAATGGACGGGGACTGTTCGCACGACCCCGCCGACATCCCGGTCATGCTCCGCGCCGCGGAGCAGGCCGACGTCGTGCTGGGCTCGCGCTACTCCGATCACGGGGTGCGCGTGGTCAACTGGCCGCTCCGCCGACTCCTGTTGAGCCGGGGTGCCGGAGTCTATGTGCGGTGGATCACCGGGATGCCGTTTAGCGACCCGACCGGCGGTTACCGGTGTTTCCGGCGTCGCGCGCTGGAGACGATCGGGCTCGGCGAAATCCAGTCGGACGGATACGCTTTTCAAATTGAAACGTTGCACCGCGCCTGGCGGCGGGGCCTGGCCGTGACGGAAGTGCCGATCGTCTTCACCGAACGGGTGCGCGGCCAGTCCAAGATGTCCCAGGCGATCGTGCGGGAGGCGCTCTGGATCGTCTGGCGGCTGTGGTGTCAGAACGGCATGCGCCGTCGACCGCGGACCGCTGGCTGAGGACGGGGCGGGTACTCGACCTTCCATCCTTGGAAACGCGTCAGTCCGGCCGTGCGCAATTTCCCAAATCAAATGCGCAATAATCTGGTTCCATTGTCCCGGTAAAACCGTCAGGATAACATTTGCTTCCTATGCCCCAAATCTACCCCTCCTGCTGCCGCCGGCATCCCGGCGTCGCCTTGGCGTTGCCTTTGCTTTTGCTCCTGCGCGCCGCCCTCGGCGCGGCGGATGCACCAGCTCCTTCCACCCCCGTGGCGCCGCCGCCGGGTCCCGCGCTCTACCTCGACGTCCGGGCCCCGCTGGACGCACGGGTGGCGGATCTCGTTTCCCGGATGACCCTGGAGGAGAAGGCGGAGGCGCTCAACCATGTCGGCCCCACGCTCACGCGTTTCAACCTCCGCGCCGACCAGTGGAACCAGTGCCTCAACGGCGTGCAGTGGAACCGCCCTACGACGCTCTTTCCGACCTGCGTCGGCCTCGCCGCCACCTGGAACACCCCGCTCGTCAAGGAGGTCGCGACCGTGCTGTCCGACGAGGCGCGCGCGATCTACAACGGCTGGCATTTCGATCCCAACGCGCCCGGTGATCACAAGGGGCTGATCTACCGAGCCCCGGTCATCAACATTGAGCGCAATCCGTATTGGGGCCGCAACCACGAGGCCTGGGGCGAGGATCCGTTTCTCACCGGCCGCATGGCGGTCGCCTACGTGCAGGGGCTGCAGGGCGACGACCCGCTGCACCTCAAGCTCGCCGCGACGCTCAAGCACTACGCCGTCAACAACGTCGAAACCAACCGCAAGAACCTCAACGCCGTCGTGTCCGAGCGCATGCTGCATGAATACTGGCTGCCCCATTTCCGCGACGCCATCGTCGAGGGCCACGCCGAGTCGGTCATGGCCAGCTACAACGCCATCAACGGCACGCACAACAACATCAACCAGTGGCTCCTCACCGACGTCCTCAAGAATGAGTGGCACCACGACGGATTTGTCGTCTCCGACCTCGGCGGTGTGGGCTCGGTCGTCGCCGACCGCGCGGCCCGGCTCAACGTCGTCGATGCCGTCGCGCAGTCGCTCATGGCGGGCTGCGATTTTTCGGACAAGGAGTTTCAGGCCAACATCCCCGCCGCCGTCCAGACCGGCAAGCTCACGCTGGCGCGGCTCGACGACGCCGTCACCCGCGTCCTGCGCGTGCGGATGAAGCTCGGGGAGTTCGACCCGTTTGCCTCCGGTCCCTACAGCGGGATTTCCCCCGCGGTCGTCGACAGCGCCGACCACCGGGCGGTCGCGCTCCGGGCGGCGCAGCAGTCCGTCGTCCTGCTCCAAAACCGCGGTGGTCTGCTGCCGCTCGACAAAACGAAGCTGAAGCGCATCGCGGTCCTCGGCCCGCTGGCCGACATCATCGAGACCAACAATTACAACGGCAAATACAGTGTCGCCGTTTCGCCGCTCCAGGGGCTGCGGGACCGCGCCGCCCCCGGCACCGAGGTGGTTTCGGCTGCCGGCGGCACGGTCGGCGGGGCGGCCGGTCCGGCCGCCGACCTGCCCGCTGCCGTCGCGCTGGCCCGGGACGCCGATGTCGCGGTGGTCTTCGTCGGCACCGACCGTACGGTGGAGCAGGAGGGCCGCGACCGCCGCACGCTCGGTCTGACCGGCAGCCAGGAGGCGCTCGTCCGCGCGGTCGTCGCCGCCAATCCGCACACTATCGTGGTCGAGCTGAGCGCCGGCCCGCTCACCGTGCCCTGGCTCAAGGACAACGTTCCCGCGATGCTGCAGGCCTGGTGGCCGGGCGAGGAGGGTGGCCACGCCATCGCCGATGTGTTGTTCGGCGCCGTCAATCCGGCAGGCCGCCTGCCCCACACTGTCTACGCGTCCGAGGCGCAGGTCCCGCCCGTCAGCGAATACGACATCACCAAGGGTTTCACCTACATGTATGTGCAGGGCGCGCCGCTCTTCCCCTTCGGCCACGGCCTGAGCTACACCACCTTCCAGTATGGTGCGCTGAAACTTTCGGCCGACCGGATCAAGGCCGGCGGCTTGGTCAACGTGAGCGTTGATGTGACGAATACCGGCAAGGTGGCTGGCGACGAGGTGGTCCAGCTCTACGTGCACCAGGAGAAGAGCAGCGTGCCGCGGCCCGCGGAGGAACTGCGAGGCTTCCAGCGCGTCAGCCTCCAGCCCGGAGAAACCCGCACCGTCACCCTCGCGCTGCCCGGCGAAAAGCTCGCCTTCTGGGACGAGCAGACGCACGCGTTCGTGGTTGAGCCCGGTGCGTTTGACGTGATGGTGGGCGCCTCCAGCGGCGACATCCGGCTCCGGCAGACGCTGGCGGTCACGGCGAACTGACGACATCATGCAATTCCGGACGTACCCCAACCATGGAAGAAACCGGTGGTGTCGGCTCCACGCCGTTTCGTTGCTCCTGATCCTGGCGGTGCTGTCCGTCCCGGTGCGGGGCGCTGAGGCGGCGCTGGTTCGGCTGGAAGGTCAGTTTGGCCAGACGGTGCTCCCCTTTCTCCAGACCTACTGTGTGACTTGTCACGGCCGGGATAAACCCGCCTCGGATTTCGATCTGACCACCTATTCCTCGCTGACGGCGGTGGTGAAGGACGGACGCCGCTGGGCCCTGGTGCTCGACCGGCTCAAGGCGGAGGAAATGCCGCCGGATGAGGCCGATGCATTTCCCAAGGCGGAGGAACGGAGCCAGGCCGTGGCCTGGTTTCAGGCCGTGCGCGACTACGAGACCGAGCACAACGCCGGCGATCCCGGGGTGGTGCTCGCCCGGCGACTGAGCAACGCGGAATATGACTACACGATCCGCGATCTCACGGGGGTCGATCTCCGGCCCACACGCGAGTTTCCGGCTGATCCCTCCAATCAAGCGGGATTCGACAATTCCGGCGAGTCGCTCGTCATGTCGCCCGCGCTGCTCGGCAAATATCTGGCCGCGGCGCGGGAGGTCGCCAGCCACCTGTTTCTGAAACCGGAGGGCTTTGCGTTCTCGCCGTATCCGATGCTGGTGGAAACGGACCGCGACAAATACTGCGTGCAGCAAATCATCGATCTCTATCACCGGCAGGACACCGATTACGCGGACTATTTTCAGGCGGCATGGCGGTTCAAGCAGCGGGCCGCGCTCGGCCGGCCGAAGGCGACGCTGGCGGATTTTGCCGCCGACGGAAAAGTTAGCGCCAAGTATCTGGCGACCATCTGGACGACGCTCGAGGGCCCGCCGGAGGAGGTCGGCCCGTTGGTGAAGCTGCAGGCGATGTGGCGGGCGTTGCCGGCCGCGGTCGGCAATCAGCCCGATGCGGCCCGGGCGGGTTGCGAGCAGATGCGCGGGTATGTGGTGCAGGTGCGCGCCAAGGTGGAGATGCGTTTTCTGAACATCACGGCCGGCGGCGTCAGTGCCGCCCGGCAGCCGCTGCTGATCTGGAAGGATGTGCAGTATGCCACGCACCGCCGGAACTTTGACCCGGCGCAGCTGCAGGTGGCGGGCGAGCCCCCGCCGGTGCCCTCGGACGTCCCAGAACCCGGCGCGGCCGGTGAGTTTGGCCCCGGTCGCACCCGGCTGGTCAAGAATGTCCCCGGCGACCCGGACCTGTTGGTGCCGGCGGGGCAGCGCGCCCGGTATGAGGCGGCGTTTGCCCGGTTTTGCCGCGTTTTTCCCGACATGTTCTACAAGGAGCAGCGCGGGCGGAACTATTTCGACACGGCCAAGGACCAAGGCCGCTACCTGAGCGCGGGATTCCATAATGTGATGGGCTACTTTCGCGACGACCAGCCCCTCTATGAGCTGATTCTCGACGACCGGGGGCAGAAGGAGCTGGACGAGATGTGGCGGGAGATGGATTTCGTCGCCTCGACCACCAGCCGGATGTATGTCCAGTTCGGCGGCAACCGGGAGGCGCTGGGCACGGTTGAGGCGGGGGACCAGCCGCCCCCGGCCGCGCCAACCGAGGACAAGTCCGTGACCTCCGAGGCCAGGATCAGGCAGCTTGAGGCCGGCTACCTGAATCTGGCGAAGGATGGCAGCGAGGTCGGTCGCAAGGCGGTCACAGATTACTTCGACTGGATCAACACCACTATCCGCTGGGTGGAGAAAACGCGGCTCGACGCCGAGCCGGGCCAGCTGCAGGCGCTGCAACAATTCGCCGCCCGCGCCTATCGGCGGCCGCTGACGAAGGCGGAGCAGACCGACCTGCTGGGATACTATCGGACGCTGCGCGAGCAGGACGGGCTCGATCATGAGACGGCCATGCGCGAGTCCATTGTCGGCGTGCTGATGTCCCCCGACCTGACCTACCGCATTGATCTCGCCGCGCCCGGCCCGGGCGTCCAGCCGCTGTCGGACTACGATCTGGCGAGCCGGTTGAGTTATTTTTTGTGGTCGAGCCTGCCCGATGCCGAGTTGCTGGCCCATGCGGCGGCGGGAGACTTGCACGAGCCGAAGGTGATAACGGCGCAGGCGCACCGGATGCTGCAGGATCCCCGCTCCCGGGCGCTGGCGGTCGAGTTCGGCGGCAACTGGCTCGACTTCCGGCGGTTTGAGATGATCGGCACGGTGGACCTGGTCCGGTTCCCGGATTTCACCGGCGAGCTGAAGGAAGCGATGTTCGAGGAGCCCGTGCGTTTTCTCTTGGATGTGTTTCAGCACAACCGGCCGATCCTCGACTGCCTCGAGGCAAACGACACGTTCGTCAATCCCGTCCTCGCGAAACACTACGGCATCCCCCTGACGGCCACCCGGCCGGATGAATGGGTGCGCATCGCGGACGCCCGGCCGTACGAGCGCGGGGGTCTGCTGCCGATGGCCGTGTTTTTGACCAAGAACGCTCCGGGCCTGCGCACCAGTCCCGTGAAACGCGGCAACTGGGTGGTGAAGAATCTTCTCGGCGAACGCATCCCGCCACCTCCGGCGGTCGTGCCCGAGCTGCCGCACGACGAGGCCAAGCTGGACCTGCCGCTGCGCGACATGCTGGCCCGCCACCGGGCCAATGCCGCCTGCGCCGTGTGCCACGCGCGCTTTGATTCGCTCGGGCTGGTGTTCGAGGGCTTCGGTCCGGTCGGGGAACGGCGGGACAAGGATCTGGCCGGCCATCCCGTCGATGCCAGCGCCACGTTTCCCGGCGGCAGCGAGGGCGCGGGGCTGGAAGGGGTGCGGCAATATATCCGCAACCACCGGCAGAACGATTTTGTGGACAACTTTTCCAGCAAGCTGCTGGCCTATGCGCTGGGCCGCAGCCTGCTGCTGTCCGACGACGCGCTGCTCCAGCGGCTTCACGGCCGGCTGGCCGCCGACGGCTGGCGGTTCGACGAGGTCATTGACGGCATCGTCACCAGCTCCCAATTCTTAACCAAGCGGGGTCGGGATGACCTTGCGGAAAGGTGACTATGAAAAAGAAGCCTCTGCCCCCCGGCCGGTCCCGTGAACCCAACCTCACCCTCTCGCGACGCACTTTTCTCCAGGGCGTCGGCGTCACGATGGCCCTGCCCTGGCTCGAATCGCTGCCCGTCGTGGGCCCGGCGTCCGCCGCGACCGTTGCGGCGGGGCCCGTGGTGGCGGCGGCGACCTTTCCCCAGCGCTTTGGCGTCCTCTTCATGGGCTGTGGCGTCAACCCCAACGAATGGTGGGCCAAGGGCGCCGGCGCGCAGATGGAGCTGAGCAAGACCCTCGCGCCGCTCGAGGGGCTGAAGGGGAAGATCAACGTCATCAACGGCCTCTTCAACAAGAAGGCCACCAAGCAGGGCATCCACCCCGCGCAGACCGGCAACCTGCTCTCCGGGGTGCCGTTCACCAAGGGCGCGATCATCCACAGCGGCACCAGCGTGGACCAGGTGATCGCCAACCAGGTCGGCCAGGACACCCTCCAGGCCAGCATGGTCCTCGCCTGCGAGCAGCCGATGACCGGCTATCACGAGTCAAATTTTTCCAACGCCTACAGCTCCCACATCTCCTGGCAGAACGCGGACTCTCCGGTGCCGAATGAGATGTATCCGTCGCTGGCCTTCGACTCCCTGTTTGAAAACAGCGGCAGCCAGCGCAACCTCAGCGTGCTCGACCGCGTGAAGGACCGGGCCGCCCAGCTGAGCCGGCAGATCAGCTCGACCGACAAGGGGAAGCTGGACGAATATCTGGAAAGTGTCCGCGCGGTGGAAAAAAACATTGAGCGGATGCGGGCCGACAAGTCCCGGGCCGAGGCGCGCGCGCAGGGGAAGGGGCAGCCCCTTTTTGCCATGAAGCGGCCGGACAACGGCCTGCCGGAGGATTTGCGCGAGCATGCGCGCCTGATGTGCGATATCATCGCCCTGGGTTTCCAAACCGACAAAACCCGTGTCGCTTCGCTGATCCTCGCGCGCGATCTGTCCTCGCTTTACTACCCGTTTCTCGACGTGCGCGAGGCGCATCACAGCGCATCGCACAACGACACCTCGGAGGGTTACGAGCGCATCGCCCGCTTCCACCTGAGCCAGCTCGCCTACCTGGCGAAACGGCTCGACGCGATGCCCGAGGGCGAGGGGACGGTGCTGGACCACACCTGCCTCATGTTCATGTCGAACATGTTTTCGGGGACCAAGCACGACAACACCAAGGTGCCGATCATCACGGCCGGGGGCCTGGGCGGCACGTTGCAGACCGGCCGGGTGCTCGACTACACCGGCCGGGCCGAGGGCGACCGCAAGCTGTGCAGCCTCTACCTCGGCCTGATGGACCGGATGGGCGTGAAGCTCGACCACTTCGGAGACGCCGACCACCGGCTGGCGGAACTTTGAGCCGGATGAATCGGTCGGAGGTCAGGCGGGCGCGCCGCCCAGGGTCGTGGGCCACCCGTGTCGCCGGGAGCCTGCGCAATTTCCATGATCAAATGCGCAATAATCCGGTTCCTTTGCCGCCCCAGAACGGTAACGATATCCCTTCTCGCTCATGACCCAAATCACCTCCTGTCCCGCCTGATCCGATTTTCCCCATGCCCTTCCCGTTGAAATCCCACTGGCCCCTCTGGCTGCTCGCCCTGGCCACCGCCCTCCCGCTCGCCGCCCAGCCCGCCGCCCCGGCCGACGCCGCGGCGCCGTTTCCGGTTTCCATCACCGTCGACGCCGCCAAAACCAATGGCGAGCTGCACCGGATCTGGCGCTTCTTCGGCGCCGACGAGCCCAACTACGCCACGATGAAGGACGGCCGCAAGCTCCTCGGCGAATTGGGCGAGATTGCGCCCAAGGAGGTCTATTTCCGCACCCACAACCTGCTCAACACCGGCGACGGCACGCCCGCGCTCAAGTGGGGCAGCACCAACGCCTACACCGAGGACGCCCAGGGCAACCCGGTGTATAACTGGACGATCGTGGACCATATCTTCGATACCTACATCGCCCGCGGCGTGCATCCCTACGCCCAGCTCGGCTTCATGCCCGAGGCGCTGTCGTCACACCCCGAGCCCTACCAGCACGAGTGGCGGCCCGGCGAGGACTACGGGCTCATCAGCGCAGGCTGGGCGTATCCACCGAAGGATTACAAAAAATGGGAGGAGCTCTGCTACCAGTGGGTGAAGCACTGCGTCGAGCGCTACGGCCGGTCCGAGGTCGAGCAGTGGTATTGGGAGGTCTGGAACGAGGCCAACGGCGCCTCCTACTGGCACGGCAGCCCGCAGGACTTCTACAAGCTCCACGACTACGCCATCGCCGGCGTGCGCCGCGCGCTCCCGACCGCGCGCGTGGGCGGGGCCGACTCCGCCGGCGCCGGTGGCGCCTTCACCGAGGGCTTCCTCACCCACTGCCTGACGGGCACCAACTTCGCGACCGGGCAGCCGGGCACGCCGCTCGACTTCGTCTCGTTTCACGCCAAGGGCTCGCCCTCCGTCATCAACGGCCACGTGCGCATGGGCATCTCCAACCAGCTCCGCACCTTCGACGGCGGTTTCGCCCTGGTCGCGGCGCATCCCGAGCTGAAAAACACCCCGATCGTCATCGGCGAGTCCGACCCCGACGGCTGCGCCGCCTGCACCGCCGCGGTGTATCCGTCCAATAACTACCGCAACGGCACCCTCTTCGCCAGCTACACTGCCGCCACCTTCGCGCGCGGGCAGGCCATCGCCGACCTCCACGGCGTCAACCTCGAGGGCGCCCTCACCTGGTCGTTTGAGTTCGAGGACCAGCCGTATTTCGCGGGCTTCCGCGCCATCGCCACCAACGGTATCGACCTGCCGGTCCTCAATGTCTTCCGCCTGCTGGGCAAGATGTCCGGCCAGCGCGTCGCCGCCACCAGCACCGGCGAGATCCCCCTCGCCACCATCATGCGCGACGGCGTGCGCGGTCCGGCCGCCGATGTCGGCGTGTTCTCCAGCCTCGCGGCCAACCGGCTCTGCGTGCTGGTCTGGCACTACCATGACGACGACGTCCCCGGCCCCGCCGCCGCCGTCAATCTCGCCTTGGCCGGCCTGCCGGCGGCCGCGGCCGGCGCCCGGGTCACCCACTACCGCATCGACGAAACCCACAGCAACGCCTACACGGTCTGGAAGGCGATGGGTTCGCCGACCGGTCCGAACGCCAACCAGTACCGGCAGCTGGTTGCCGCCGGCCAGCTCGCGCAGCTGGAGGCGCCCGCCCCCTTGGCGGTGGCCAACGGCGCCGCCACGCTGTCCTTCACCCTCCCGCGCCAGGCCGTGTCCCTCCTTGTCATCGAGTGGGGCCCGCCGGCGAACTGACGTCCGGCCCCGCCGCCCATGCTCCGCTGGAGAATCTCCGTCCTTGTCAGTGTCGCGATCGCGATCAGCTATCTCGACCGGCAAACGCTGCCCTGGGCGCTGAGCGCGATCAGCCAGGACATCCCGGTGTCCAATGAGGTGAAGGCCTTTCTCGACTCGGCGTTTTTGGTCACCTACGGCCTGATGTATGTCATCGGCGGGCGGCTGCTTGATGCGTTCGGCACCCGGCGCGGGTTCACCGTCATCATGGTGTTCTGGTCGCTCGCGTGCGCCAGCCATGCGTTCGCGGGCAACTACGGCGTGGCGTCAGTTTTCGGCCTTAGCTTTGGCGTGGTGATGCTCGCGACCAGCCGTCTGCTGCTGGGGATCGGCGAAGGCGGCGGGTTTCCGGCGGCGACGCGCGTCGTCACGGAATGGTTTCCCGTCCCCGAACGCGCCACGGCGATGGGCATCATCAACGCGGGCACCGCCGTCGGCGGGGTGGTCGCCCCGCCGCTCATCGTTTTCGTGCTGACCCAAGGCCACTGGCTCGGGCTCGCGCCGTGGCGCTGGGTGTTCATCATCACCGGGGTTTTCGGCCTGCTGTGGACCGTCTGGTGGTGGTTCGACTACCAGTTGCCGGACGAGCATCGCGGCCTCGGCGCCGCCGAACGCGCCCACCTCGCGCCCGTGCTGGACGCGCCGGCCGCCGTCGCCCCGCCCCCGATCCCGCTCGCCGCCATCCTGCGTCACCGGGAAATGTGGGCCGTGATTTTCGCCAAGTGTCTCTCCGACGGCGCGTGGTATTTTTATCTCTTCTGGCTGCCGAAGTTTCTCCTGGAGGCTTTTCACCTCGATCTCAAGACCGCCGGGGCCATCGGCTGGATTCCGTATGCGGCGTCCGGTGTCGGCTGCCTGTGCGGCGGGGGCCTTTCGAGCTGGGTGCTGCGGCGCGGCGGGACGGTTAACGCGTCGCGCAAGATCGCCCTCGGGGCGAGCGCCGCGCTGATGCCGTGGGTCATGCTCGTCCCGCAACTGCATTCGGTCGGCTGGGTCATTTTCATTTTCAGCCTCGCCTTCTTCGGCCAGCAATCGTGGGGCACCCTCGTGATGATTTTACCGACCGACATGATCCCCAAACGGTCGGTCGGCACGTTCGCCGGCCTCGTCGGCCTCGGCGGTGCGATGGGTGGCGTCGTGATGGGCACGCTCGCCGGCTATCTGCGCGATCACGGTTCGAGTTTCACGCCGATCCTGCTGATTGCGGGTTCGCTGCATGTGATCGCCTTCGTGCTCATCTGCGTGGTCATCCCCCGCATCCGCCAGGTGCCGTTTCCCGCATAATTCTTACACCCTCGCAAACACTATTTCCATGAGCGACTTATCCAAACGTTCCCTCGGCATCATCCACGCCGCGCTGATCTCCTCCAAGGCGGTCCAGCCATTCCTTGACGAGCTTCTGCCGGGAGTGACCATCGTCCACCAGGTGGACGACACGATTCAGAACTCCAATTTCCTGTGCGAACCGGGCGTCATTCCCAAGGCGAATTTCTACAAGTTCGCCACCTACGCGCACAACCTCGAGGAATCCGGCGTCGACCTGATCATGCTCGCGTGCTCCACCTTCAACCGTGCCGTCGAGGTGGCGCGGCCGATGATCAATACGCCGATGCTGCAGATCGACCGGCCGATGATGGACCTGGCGGTCACGCAGGGCAAACGGATCGGCCTGCTCGCGACAGTGCCGACGACCGTGCCTGCCTCGGAGCGGCTCCTGCGCCTGGCCGCGAGTGAGGCCAGCCGGACCGTCGAGGTCACGACCATCCTCTGCAGCGAGGCCTTCGCCGCGATCAAGCAGGGCAATGTCGCCCGGCACAACGAGCTCCTGCTGGAACAGATCGACCGGCTCTCCGGCAGCGTGGATGCGATCGTCCTCGCCCAAGTTTCGATGAGTGCCCTCGAACCCATGTTGAAAAAGACGCGGGTGCCGGTCTATAACAGCGGTCGCACCGGTTTCACCCGCGCGCGGGAAATTCTGGAAGCCCTTTGATCTTAATCCATGACCAAGCCCATTGCCATCGGCTGTGACCCGAACGCCGCCGAACTGAAGCGCGTGCTGGCCCAGCATCTCCAAACGCTCGGTCACGCGGTCACCGACTACGGTAGCGAGGATCCCCTCTACGCCAACACCGCCCTGGCCGTGGCCAAGGCCGTGGCCGGGGGAAAACACGACCGGGGCATTCTGCTCTGCGGCACCGGCCTGGGTATGAGCATCGCCGCCAACAAGGTGCCGGGCGCCTACGCCGCGGCCTGCTCGGATGCCTTCTCCGCCGAACGTTCGATCAAGAGCAACAATGCCAACATCCTCGCCCTGGGCGCGCAGGTGCTCGGACCCGAGGCGGCCAAACTGCTCGTGACGACCTGGATGGCCGCCACCTACGAACCTGGCGGGCGGTCCGAACCCAAGGTTCAGCGCATCTATGAAATCGAACGCGAATCGCTGAAGCCCCGGCCGGAATGACCACCCCATGCTGAAGAAGCTCAAAGTCCTCGACCTGCCCTGCGTTTACACGGCCAATGCCTTCGTTTTCGGCGGCCGGTCCCTGATCGGCGCCGGATCGGAGAAGACCGACCCCAGCTACCTGGTCGATCTCGACACGCTGCAGTCGGCCGAGGTCGCGCGCGCCCCCGGCGGCATGATGAGTTTCCTGCCGGTGCCTGAGGACCCGCATCATCTCGTCTCGGTCATGGGGCTCTTTCCGCCATTCATCAGCCGCGAATCGGGGATCTATGTTCACTCGAACCAGGGCGGAAGCTGGCACACCCGCCAGGTGATCGACCTGCCCTTTTCGCACCGCTGCGAAATTCTGCGCCATGGCGGACGGAACCACCTGTTCGTCGCCACCGTCAGCCGGCACAAGGCGAATCCCACCGACTGGTCGCAGCCCGGCGAGCTGTATCACGTGGACCTGGCCAACGTCACCGACTGCACCTGGAAAACCACCCTGCTCAAAAACGACCTGGTGCGAAACCACGGCATGATCAAGACCGTGGTCAACGGCATTGAATCGGTCTGCATTTCCGGCGAGACCGGCATCTTCGCCATCCAGCCCGGTCCGGCCGGTGGCTGGAAACTCACCCGCCTGTTCGAGTCCGAAGTCAGCGAATTCGCCTTCATCGACTTGGACGGCGACGGGGTCGACGAGCTCGCGACCATCGAACCATTTCACGGCAACCGCTTCGTCATCCACAAGAAAATCGGCTCGGTGTGGAAGGAGCAGTTCAGTTCACCGCTTTCCTTCGGGCACGGGCTCAGCGCCGGAATCTTCTACGGCCAGCCTGTGGTCGTCGTCGGCAACCGCACCGGCCCCGAGACGCTCGAACTGCACCGCGTCCGCGACCTGGCCCGGGGGCTGGTCGAGACCACGGTCATCGAGGAGCACGCGACGCCGACGCAGACCAAGGTTTTCACCCACCACGGCCGGGACTACATTCTGAGCGCCAATCAGCTCCGGAACGAAGTCGCGCTCTATTACCAACCCTGACCATGAGTTTTGTCGTCCACGAAAACCAGATCGAGGCCATTCCGCTGCCGGGCCGCGACTTGAAATGGCTCTACACGCCGAAAATGCGCAAGGCCAGGGGCCTCTCGATGAATTGCGTGAGCATCAAGCCCGGGCAGACCGTCACCCCCGCCCACTCGCACCCGAAACACGAGGAGGTCGTCTACATCGTCAGCGGCAAGGGCAAAGCCTTCATCGACGGCGTGGTGCACGATATCTCGGCGGGCTCCGCCGTGCTGTTCTCCGCGGGCGCCATTCACATGCTCCGCAACACCGGCCGGGTGCCGATGAAGGTGGTCTGCTTCTTCGCCCCCCAGGCCACGCTGAAGGACTATAAGTTTCACCACGACGTCGTTTTTCCCGAGGAGACCTGACCCCATGCAACGCATCATCAACAATCCCGATAATCTCGTCGACGAGATGGTCGCCGGTTTCAGCCTGGCCCATTCCGACCTCATCGCCCCCACCGCCAATCCGCGCGTGCTCAAATACAAGGCCGCCCCCGTTCCCGGCAAGGTCGGCGTGGTCACCGGCGGCGGCTCGGGGCACAAGCCGGCGTTCATCGGCTACCTCGGCCGCAACATGCTCGATGCGGTGGCGGTGGGGGAAATCTTCTCCTCGCCGACCGCTAAGTCGTTCTACGACGCCATCAAGGCCGCCGACGCCGGCCGGGGGGTCGCCGTGCTCTACGGCAATTACTCCGGCGACAACATGAATGTGAAGATGGCCCGCGGCGAGGCCGACGACGACGGCATCGTCGTCAAAACCGTCGTCGCCAACGACGATGTCGCGTCCGCGCCCGTGACCGAGCGCCACAAACGCCGCGGCGTCGCGGGCGAGGTCCTGATGTGGAAGGTCGGCGGCGCCAAGGCCGCGCTGGGCGGCAGCCTCGACGAGGTCATCGCCGTGGCCCAGAAGGCGATCGACCAGACTCGCAGTGTCGGCATCGGCCTCACGCCCTGCACCATCCCCGCTGTGGGCAAACCCAATTTCACCATCGCGCCCGGCACGATGGAGGTCGGCATCGGCCACCACGGCGAACCCGGGATCCGGGTCGAAGCCCTCAAGTCCGCCGACGAGATGGCGAAGCTCTGCCTCGATCTCATCCTGCCCGATCTGCCCTTCGCGGGGGGCGACGAGGTCGTCGTACTCGTGTCGGGCCTGGGCGCCACGCCCGTCTCGGAGCTGTATGTGTTCTATCGCAAGGTCGCCGAAATTCTCGGCGCCAAGAACATCCGGGTGGTACGGCCATATGTGGGCAATTATTTTACGTCGCTCGAGATGACTGGCGTCACCCTGACGCTGATGAAACTCGATGCCGAATTGAAGGCGCTCATTGAGCTCCCGGCCGACGCCGTCGCCTTCAAGCAGTTTTGAGCCGGCTCCCCATGCAATATTTTTCCAATGCCGGCGGTGCCGTTGTGGTGCGGCGGATGATTGAGACCATTCGGGCTCACAAGGACTATCTCGGCGAGATCGACGGCCGGATCGGGGACGGGGATCACGGCATCAACATGAGCAAGGGCTTCACGCTCGCTGGCGAGCGGATCGGCCCGGCCGATGGCTTTTCGTCCTCCATCCGGATTCTTTCCCAGGTCCTGTTGCTCGAAATTGGCGGCTCGATGGGCCCGCTCTACGGTTCGTTCTTCAAGGCTTTCTTCAAACTGTCCAAAGACACCGAAAAGATCACCGCGCCGCTCTTTCTGGCGATGCTCGAATCGGGCACCGCGGTCGTCAAGGAACTCGGCGGCGCCGAGGTGGGGGACAAAACCCTCGTGGATACGCTGACCCCGGCCATCGCCGCGTTTAAGGAGGCCCTGGCGAACGACCGCAGCTTTCAGGATGCGTTGGTTGCCTGTGTGAAGGCGGCGGCGGCGGGCAAAGACTCCACGAAGGAAATGCTGGCCAAGATTGGCCGGTCCGCCCGCTTGGGCGAACGTTCGCGCGGCGTGCTCGACGCCGGGGCCGTCTCCAGTTTTCTCATTCTGGATGCCATGGCCCAACAGATCAGCGAGATCATGCAGTCGGACTGAGACAAACGCCGTTAAACCTGTTTTTGCAGTTCAATCCGACCACGGATTACACAGATGACACGGATACAAAGGATTGAGAAATAATGATCCCGCACAATCTGCTCACTTGCGGGGTGAAGGCTAAAACTTCTGCCATGGATCGATCATCCGTGTGCATCCGTGAAATCCGTGGTTTCAACTGCGTTTCTTAGGTTCAACTGTAGGCTAGGTCGCTGACCTGGCTTTGCCCCTGTGGAGTCCGCTCTACGAGCTGGCCTACAAAGTTAACCCGGCTCAATCTTCACTCCATGTCGCTTCAACCCGTTCTCCTCGCCGGCCAATGGCGCGCCGCGCAGTCCACTGGCAGCTTTCGCGCCGCCAATCCCGCCACCGGTGAAACCCTGCCCGGCGAGTATCCCGTCAGCGCCTGGGCCGACGCCGACGCCGCGCTGACCGCGGCCGGCGGGTCCGCCGCCATCCTGCGCGCCCTGCCCGACGACGAGCGGGCCGAACGCGTCGCCCGTTTCCTCAACCGTTTTGCGGAGCGCCTCGAAGCCCGGTCGGCCGAGATTGTCGATCTCGCCCATCTCGAGACCGCCCTGCCGAAAAAGCCGCGCCTAGCCGACGTCGAGCTGCCGCGCACGACCAACCAGCTTCGTCAGGCCGCCGCCGCCGCGCTCGAGGGCTCCTGGGCGCTGCCCACCATCGATCCGAAGATCAACCTGCGCTCGATCCTCGCACCGATCGGACCGGTGGTGGTTTTCGGGCCGAACAACTTTCCCTTCGCCTATTCCGGCGCCGCGGGCGGCGACTTTGCCTCGGCCATCGCGGCCGGCAATCCCGTCATCGCCAAGGCCCATCCGCTCCATCCCGGCACCACGCGGCTGCTCGCCGAGGAGGCTTTCGCTGCGGTGGGCGAGGCCGGCCTGCCCGCCGCCCTGGTGCAGTTGCTCTACCACCTCGAACCGGAATCCGGCCTGCGCCTCGTGTCCGACCCGCGCGTCGGCGCGGTCGGCTTCACTGGCAGCCGCGCCGCCGGGCTCCGCCTGAAGGCCGCCGCCGACGCCGCCGGGCGTCCCATCTATCTCGAGCTGTCCAGCATCAATCCTGTGGTCTTTCTGCCCGGTGCTCTGGCCGAGCGCGGCGCGAAGCTCGCCGAGGAATTCGCCGGTAGCTGCCTGCTCGGCGGCGGTCAGTTCTGCACCAACCCGGGTCTGGTCATCCTCCTCGCCGGCGACGCCGCGGAGCATTTCATCGCAGCGGTGAAGCAACGGTTTGACGCCGCCACGCCGCCGCCGCTGCTCTCGTCCGGCGGCCAGCGCTCGCTCGGTGAGAGCGTGCACGCGCTCCAGTCCGCCGGTGCCAGCCTGGTGACGGGGGGCGCACCGCTGCCCCCGCCGGGCTGCCGCTACGCCAACACCCTGCTGCGCGTCACCGGTGCGCAGTTTCTTGCCGCCCCTGACAAGTTGCAGACGGAGGCCTTTGGCAGCACTGCGCTTCTCGTTGTCGTGCGCGACGGGAAGGAGGCCGCGGCCGTGCTCGCGCACCTCGAGGGCAACCTCACCGGTTCGCTGTATTCCGACACGGCCGGGGCCGATGAACCGCTTTATCGCGAGCTGGCGGCGCTGCTACGCCCGCGGGTTGGCCGGTTGCTCAACGACAAGATGCCTACGGGGGTGGCGGTGAGCCCGGCGATGAACCATGGCGGGCCGTATCCGGCCACGGGCCATCCGGGATTCACGGCGGTCGGCATGCCGGCGACGCTGCGGCGGTTCGCGATGCTCCAGTGTTACGACAGCGTCCGTCCCGACCGGCTGCCGGTGGCCTTGCGCGACGCGAACCCGAACGGCCGGATGTGGCGGCTAATCGACGGCCAGTGGTCGCAGGGACCGTGTTCCGGTAAGTGAGAGGGACGGCCGGGAAGCCACTTGGAAAAACAAGGTTGATTTACGGGGTGGGGCGGTTCACGTTCCCGCCCCTCTGTCGGACGCTTAGCTCAGTTGGTTAGAGCACGTGCTTCACACGCACGGGGTCACAGGTTCGAGTCCTGTAGCGTCCACCATCTCCCCCTGGCCAGTTTCAGGGTTGGTTGCAGGCCCGTACCGCCCGAGGCATGGACGATGACCGAGCGCCAATACCTCACACTGAAAAGTGACGTGTTCCGGCTCGCGGGAGTAACCAACCCCGGCAACGTGCTCCGTCATTCGTTCTGATCCTACCATGTCTCAGCCAACAAGGATGCCGCCCGCACCGCAGTCACCTTCGGCGGCAAATCCTCGATGCTCCAATCATGCGGCACGTCGAGTAGGCGTCACTTCAAGTCGTCAAAGGCCGGATTCTCCGCGCGCACGGCGCGTCGCCACGCTGGAAGCGGCAATTGGCGTCAAACGACCGGTCGCGCGGGGTCCCGGCAAAAAGAGCCGCACTGATTTGAGCAAGGACTACGACCAAACCCAGCTTGGGAAGGGGTCTTCTCAGGTTGCGTGGGGGCATCCCAAGAGGGAGTAAACGGCGGAGATCAAAATGGCTGAACTCTTTGAGTGTTCTGTTGCTTGATTCAATTGAATTTGGACTCTGTTTCCGGGTCGGCAGGCGGCTGCAAATTTATCATGGTGGGCGCATTCCGGTCGCAAGTGAGAGTTTTGGTAGTGGCGTTGTAGTGCAGTTCCGTAATTTGGACAGCGCTACGCCGACCAAGCCCCACGAAATAAAACATGTACGCACGATTGCCGGAGAGGATGATATCGGGATGGTGGCCGGTGCCGTTGTCTTCGGGGCCGGTGCCGCGGTCGGCGAGCAGGGTGCCAATCCGGGACCAATCCGTGGCGTTTTCAGAACGATAGAGGGCGAGACCGCGGTTACCGATGTCGCGGAACAGCCAGTAATGACCCTGCCAATGGAAGCCGACAGGGGCTTCACCGTTGGTATCAGATAGACCCGGGACCCGGCCATGGTCTGTCCAATGATAGAGATCAGTGCTGTCGGCATAATTACAGGAGGATCCAGTGGCCTCGTCTTTGTACCAGAGGCGCCAATTGCCGTCGGGGAGGTGGAGGACGCCAGCGTCAATCACCTTTGGATCAGAAAGTGGCAGCGTCGATTCATACTGCCAGTTGACCAAATCCTTGCTGGTGAGGTGAATGATGAAGCGCGGGTGACCCCAGTCGTTGAAGATGCCGGGAACATAGACGAGAAACATGTGAAAGAGACCTTGGTGCTCGACCACGGCGGGCGCCCAGTAGGTTTTATTGGGCACAGCGCCGGGATAAGTGATGTTGGCATCGCGGAGATATTTCCAGGTGGCGCCACCGTCCTTTGAAGTTGCAATGCCGATGGGCGTGCCGTGGATGGCTTCGATGTTCTGCAATCCCGGCGCATTGGCTCGGCGGCTGGTGTAGAACATATACCACTGATTGTCGATGGGGCTCCAGATGACGGTCGGGTCGGTCGCGCCGTCATAAACCGGATCATGGTAAAGGGGTTTCGCGGCCACCGTGTCCAACGCTGGTGGTTGGGGCGCCACCTTGGCAGAGGGTGAAGGGCCGGAGCAACCGGTCAGGAAAGCTGCGATGGCGCAAAGCATGGGGTACTTTTTCATAGTGGAAGACTGAGGTTGGAAAGTTGAAGGGAAGATTGGTCCCAAAAAAGACGAGCTCGCCGCAGAATCAGTTTCCTGGGACTGCAAAAGTTTGCGGGAGTCGAATCTCCCCACTGGAGGCAAACCACGCAAGCCCAAGTCTGCCACGACCGAAACAGTCCGGCAAGAGCGCGACGGTTTGCCGCGGGACCGGACTGAGTCCGTCGGACACCCGCAGGGGAGCCGGCTGGCCAGTAGCGCCCGTTCGACCAGTGCAATGAAACGCAGATTCGGAATTGGATGTCAGGTTCGGGTGGCCAGCGGCGTGCGGACGTGATGGAGCGGCGGCCGTTCAACGGCCTGGGTTTTGCGGTGGAGGCTGAGGCTGCAAACGACGGCGGGGTGCATGCGCTACACCATCGAACCCAAGTGGAGCCGAGGGAAAGATGGGCGGCGGCTAGGAAGGGCTTGTCGTTGGAAAACGACAGGACAGCTGGCATAATGTCTGCTAAAGTCTGCATGTTTTCGTTCACTTTCTCCCTCCTGCTTCAAACGCAATCCCTCTCATCACACTCATGCGCAAGCTTATCGTCCTTGTTCTGTCGCTCGCGGCCTCATCCCTGTCCTTCGGCCAAGCCATTTGGTTGGGCACCGCCAGCATTTCCACTTCGATCTACCTCAACGGCTCGGGCACCAGCGCCGGCAGCCATAGCGTAAATGTCAGCGCCACGGGCGGCTTTTTGGGCGGTCCACTCACGGGCCAGGCCAGCTTTAGCGGGGGCTCGTTTGACCCCTATTACTATGAGTTTAATTTCGCCAATGGCGATGCGACGAGTTTGAGCCAAAACAGCGGTGGAAACCTCCGTTTGTATATCAATAATCAGAGTGGATCCTCCCTTTCGATTCCGAACAACACCCTGAAGTTCACCCTCCTCTTTCCCGCCGCCACCACGGGAACTGTCACCGGCTTGAGTCTTGTCTCGGACACTTATTCCATCCTTGGCGATTTTAGCGTCACCTCCAATGGGGCGGGTTTGCTGACCCTCAGCCAAACCTCCGCCATTACCACCGGGGGAAATGCCGAGAACCTTGAACTGAATTTCACGACCACAGCGGTCCCCGAGCCGTCCACCTACGCCGCGTTGGTAGGTCTGATTGCGCTCGGTGCCACGGTGATCGTCCGCCGCCGTCAGCGCACCGCGGTCAAATCCGTCGCCTGAAGCTGAAAGCCTGCGAATCAAACCCCGGCCGAAACGCCGGGGTTTTTTTGGCGGTTGACGGGAGTTGCCGCTCTTGTCTCGGGGTTAGGAAGGTTTTCTGTCACCCGTCGGGTGCCATGGTTGCAGTCACTCTGGATTCTTTACGTGGTTTGCGCTGGGTCCTATCTCTCTGCTCTCCGTCTCAAGCTGCTGGTTTTAGCCTAAATTCGGCAGTTCAATCCGACCACGGATTTCACAGATAACACGGATACAGAGGTGGGAGAAATATCGATCGCGCAAAATCTGTCCACCTGCGGCGTGAAGGCCATAAAACTGCAATGGATTGATCATCGGTGTGCATCCGTGATATCTGTGGTAACGACTGTGTTTTCTAGGTTTATTGGATCAAGGCGGATTTCATGCTCAGTCAAGGGGAAGTCACGCGCGACAGCCCGACGACGCCGTACCTGCCTTGACAGGCCGATCGCTACCGAATGCCCTTGGGCTTTGGCTCTCCTGCAACGCATGACGCCCGGCCCAATGCCCCAGCAAATTCATCCGCGGCGATTCTTCATGCTTCGCGTTGGGCTTTTGGCGGCAGGGTTGATCGCCGGTCTCAGCCCGGTGGCACGCGCGGCGGAAGCAGTTACCGAGCAATGGGGCATTTTTGACCTTACGCTTGCCGGTCCGGCGACGGGGAATCCGTTTCGCGACGTAAAGGTGTCCGCGACCTTCACCCAGGGCAGCGCGAGCGTCACGGCCGACGGTTTTTACGATGGCGGCGGCACATACCGGGTGCGTTTCATGCCGGATCAGCCGGGGGAGTGGCGCTACACGACCGCGAGCGACACGCCGGAGCTGAACGGTCGGACCGGTGCGTTTACGGTGGTCACGCCCTCGCCGGGCAACCACGGCCCGGTGCGCGTCGCCCACACCTACCACTTCGCCTATGCCGACGGCACGCCGTACAAACCCATCGGCACCACGGCCTATTCCTGGGTGAACGGGACGGAGGCGCAACAGGACCTCACGGTGCGCACCCTCGCGGCCTCACCCTTCAACAAAATCCGGATGGAAATTCTCCCGCGCGTCACGGATTCCCGCGGGACGGCTTCCCGGCCGATGCCGTTTGCCGCCCTGTCCGGCGGGGAGCGGGATTTCACGCGCTACGATCCGGGGTTTTTCCAGCAGGTCGAAAAACGTCTCGGCCAGCTCCGCGAGCTCAACATCGAGGCCGACCTGATCCTCTTCCATCCCTACGGCAAGAACGACGGATTGCGGCTGAGCGCGACTGAGGCGGACGGATATCTGCGTTATGTGGTGGCCCGGTTTGGCGCCTACCGGAATGTTTGGTGGTCGCTGGCCAACGAGTGGGACCTGATCCGGACCAGGACCGAGGCTGATTTCGTGCATTATGGAGAATTGGTCTCCGCGCATGATCCGTTCCACCACCTGCTCTCGATTCACAACAGCGCGGTGATCTTCAACCACACGCTGCCCTGGATCACCCACGCGAGCATCCAAAACGGGTCGGCCGTCGAGGCGTCGGACCGGGCCGAGCTCTACCGCGACGTCTATCGCAAGCCCGTCGTGTATGATGAAGTCAAATACGAGGGCAACCTGCCGCAGCGCTGGGGGCAGCTCACGGCCGAGGAAATGGTGCACCGCTTTTGGGAGGGCACGGTGGCGGGCACGTACGTCGGCCATGGCGAGGCGTACGCAGACGACCCTGACAGCTGGCTCTCCCACGGAGGACGGCTCCGCGGCCAGAGTCCGGCCCGGCTGGCTTTCCTGAAAACGATCCTCGCGGACAGCCCGGCGCAGGGCCTGGATCCCATCGACAAGTGGCAGGATACGCCGGCCGCGGGCGTTCCCGGGCAGTATTACCTTTACTATTTCGGGCTCAACACCCCCACCACCTGGCCGTTCCAGCTCTACAAGAACGGTATCAGGGACGGTTTGCGTTTCCGGGTGGAGGTCATCGACACCTGGGGCATGACGGTGACGCCGGTGCCTGGAGATTTTGTCACGAAGCAGAAGGATAATTACAATTTTACCGACGATCAGGGGCGCGCTGTCGCGCTAACGGGCAAGCCCTACCTGGCTCTGCGCATCCGGCGCGTGGACGACACCCCGGCCGTGCCGCTCACCGCCCCGAACGGAGAATAGGGCGGTGGCAAGCGTTCACGCCTGAGCTCATCCCGCAATTTCTTAGGCTGACATGACAGCCTGACGAAAGCCCAAACTCCCTGCGTTCACGCGCAAGGCGATATTTCCGAAGTATCCCGCCGGGTGAGCGGTGGGACTTGAGGCACCAGCCACCTCGGGCGAAAGCGCGAGCCTCCGTAAGCGCAGGAAGATGGAAGATTGCCTTGAAAGGGGTCAGCTTTTCGCCAATCAATGGCGCATGATGATTGGGCGGATTCTGCTGACGGCCTTGGGCTGTCTCCTCACGGGGACGGCGGCGTTGGGCGCGAACTCCGATTTCGTCACGACGATCGAGCAGACTCCGGGTCTCCTCGGCTACTGGCGCTTTTCTTCCGCCTCGCAGGCGAACAGCACCGTCGGTGGCTACACCGGCACGCTCAACAGCGGTGCCACCATCGGGTCGGCCAGCTCGGGACCGACGCTGGCCGATGATGCCTCCAATTCGGCCGTGCTGCTCAACGGCAGTTCCAGCTGGGTCAGCACCAGTCTCACCGGTCAGATCGGTAGCCAGGGCAGCATCGTGGGTTGGTTCAACCTCGCCGCCCTGCCGTCTGCCAGCGGGCATTTTTACTACCTCGCGGGCGAGTCCCAGGTGGGCAACGATTTTGACCTGCAGATCGAAACGGACAACCAGCTCAAGTTCTACACCGAGGCTGGCGGACACACCACCGATCCGGTGGCGTTCACCACGGCCGATCTCAATTCCTGGCATTTCGTGGCGGTCACCTTCACGGCGGGAAGCGACCGCAACATCTATCTCGACGGCGTCCTGGTGGGCACCTCCGTGCCGAACGGCCACAGCCTGAATACCTCCGCCTTCAACCTGGGGGCGAGCGACGTTTTTGGCGGGCGCTATTTCGACGGGGCGCTGGATGAGTTTGCGCTGTACAACACGGATCTGACGTCGGCCCAGGTTTCGGCGATCTACAATTCGGCGGCCACCTTTGCGGCCGTGCCGGAGCCCACGACGCTTGCGCTCGCCATCAC